>JADHUC010000135.1 GCA_016784735.1 Pirellulaceae bacterium
GCATAGCTGTGCTCCTTCATCAGCCAAAAACCCGGACCAAGAGAAAACACATAATGAAACAGAAATGGGATATTTGACAAACCCCAGTTTTCCAGGAGAAGCGGGCCAGATTTAGCAGTCCAGGCACAGCCTGACCTACTGAGAATGGCCCGACTGATGCCAAAACGATTTCCAATAGGCTTGATCCGCCGCATACACGTCAATCGAAGCGTCTCCTTCTTGTGCGTATGGAAACGAGTTGCGTTTCCCGGAATCAAACAGACGTAGTATAGTCGGACAGAGCCACTTTGCCAGTTCCCCAGTGTCCCCATGCCCGTCAATCGTGTTCGGCAGGGCGACTGTTCGTGAAGTTCCCGACATCAGTCAGTGGTCGCACTCATCCGTGTGACTCTATCCGTGTGCGTCCCGCAATTCACTGCGCACACGGATGGAAACACGCGGATGCCAACGCAAAGCGGTTCGGCCAGTCTTTGCCGCCGATTGGGCGTGGGCCGTAGATGATGAAGTGGCCGAGAACTTATTCGCCTCCAATTGACGTTTCGGACCGCGCGGGTGGGGCACGTTTCTAACGTGCCTTGGCACGATCGAATCGCGCCCCACGTGAAATCGCCGCAGCCTGAATGCTCGTTACACTTCATCCGGCATGCGGTAGTTGTCGCGGTACGGCAGCTTCAGTTGCTGAGTGGCCTCGTCGTTGTTGAGGAACGTCTCGGTTTCGCCGTCAAGGACCAGCTTCGCGTTGCCCAAGCGGTAGGAGAGAGTTGCCAAGTGCTCCAAGGAGGAGGACAAGTGGCCCTGTTCGACGTCGGCGTTGGGAGTCTTCCGAGTGCGGATGCAGTCGACGAAGTTCTCCGCGTGTGGCTCGTCGGGGAAGCGGCCGTGTTGTTGCTCGACCACTTCGCCAAAGCCGGCCGACAGGTCCTGAGGCCCGCCTTCCAGCACCTGCCAGCCGCCGCCGACTCGCCCCAAGTACATCATCCGCTTGGTGCCGTAGATTTCGACCCGAGAGGTGCTGCGCGGCCAGAACGGGAATTGGTCCGCTTGGCGCATGCTCATGGGAGTCTTGAACATGTATTTCTCGGTAAAGCCGGTGCAATCGAGACTCATGGCCATGCGGTCGAACTCGTAGGTGACGATCTGGACATCGGGCATCACGCCGTCGTCGTCCTCATGCTTCCATCGTCCGCCGACACACTGGACCGACTTGGGATGCGGCGGGTCGCCAATGACCATTCGGGCGGCGTCCAAGGTGTGAATCGCGTCGGAGCCGTTTCCGCCGGAGAACCTCCAATAGCCATACCATTGGCGATGAAGCTGTTTGTTGTAAGGCCGATCGGGAACCGGGCCGAGCCACCGGTCCCAGTCCAGGCCGGCAGGCGGATCGCTGTCGGGAACTGCTTTCCTGGGATAGCCGCCGTAAACGAACGAGTACATGCCAAAGACCTTGACGTAAAGGACGTCGCCCAAACCGCCATCGCGAATGTAGTCACGGGCAGCGAACATGTACGGCGCGCTGCGGGTCTGCGTGCCGGCTTGAACGATCCGCTTGTACTTGCGTGCCGCTTCCACTATCTTGCGGCCTTCCCAGATCGAGGCCGAGATATTCTTCTCGACATAGACGTCTTTGCCCGCCTGGCACGCCCACACGCTGGCCAAAGCGTGCCAGTGTTCGGGCGTGGCGATGATCACGCCGTGTACATCTTTGTCATCCAGGACGTCTCGCATTTCGTCTGTCAGAGTGGGAGCGGAACCTTGTATTTGCTCAAGTTCGGCGACCGCACCCTTGCCGCGAGCGTCCTCGACGTCGCAGACGTACTTAATTTCCACGTTGTCCAAATTGGCCATGTTCTTGATGACCATTCGCCCTCGACCGCCGGCACCGATCAGGCCCAGCACAACCTTTTCATTGGGCGATTCTGCTGCGCCAGTTCGCCGGGCAGTAAGGACGGACGTAGCGGCGGCCAGTGTGGTGGCTGCTTGCGCTGACTTGGTGACGAAGCTTCGACGCGTGATCTCGGACATGACGCGGCTCCTTGTTGGAGGGTTGGTTGCTGGACCGTTTAACCGCAAGCCGGAGGCGTGCGCGTTCTTGGGGACGCGCACGCCTCCGGCTTGCGGTTAAACAATCCAGGCACGCAGACACCGGACGAACGAGATTCTCGCAGGAAATCGGGGCGCGGTCCAGAATGGCAGCGGGAGACCGGTGGATTCAATCGCGATTCGGCTTTGGGCCTTCGCGCCGCTCTTCTGTTTTGTCGCGAAAGGTCTCGTAGAAGTGAATCGCCAAACCGCCGTAGCTTTCGTATCGTCGGAAGTAGGTCTCGGCCGCGGTCACCTGCCTTTGGAAGTCGTCAAACGAGTCGTCCGCAAAGGTGATTTTCGAGAGCATGATGCCTGTGGTGCTGAAGACGGGCAGACCGTTTTCCGTTGTGAAGGTACGAATGGGGCCGCCACGGTATTGACTGAGTGATGGGTCTTTCAAGATTGCCTGTTGGCCGTGCGCCCGAATCGCGTCCGCGCTGGGCTCCTTGTCCGCGTGAGCAAGCGCGCCAAACTCGCTGACGATTTCCCCCAACGCGCGGCAGACTGCCTTTTCCGTTTCTGCCGATCGGTCGCGTGGCACTTCCAAACCGACGTGGACGTAGCGACCGTCGTCGAACCACCGCAGGCGACAGCCGGAAAGACGGCTCGAAGATGCCAGATCGCAGTCTCCTTTCTTGATCGCTGCTCGAAGCGCGTCCCTTGGTAGCCCAGCGACGAACCAGACTTCTGATGGAAGCTCGCCGAACGTCTCCACTCCCATGTAGACCTTTGCTCGGCCAACGCTGTCGGCGTAGGCCAACAGATCGCGGCCATGCACGATCAGACCGTCCGCACCGTCGGCCCTGTCGCGGTAGTTCATCACACCGACGTTGTCCAACATGTCGATGCAGTGATAACTGGCGGCCTTCCGCTTACCAGCATATTCTACCTCGGCGAGAGCGAGGCCGGTTTCCGCCTCGATTTCCTGCCACCAGAACGGGATGTCGACGCCGAATACCAGTGGCCGGTGCGCACGGATTGTCTGTTGGCATTGTTCGTTCAGCTCGAGGTACTCGCGCAAGATCTGCTCGCGGCGCGTGCGATCTGCCCAGCCGATCAGCAGATACGGCTCGTTGTCGAAATGAACGCCGTCCCAGCGCTCCTCCTTTGGGCATTCTTCATTGAAAGCGATCACTGCGTCCACAACGCCCAACGGGACGTGGTGGTGCGCTCGCAGGCAGTACTCGGGGCTGCCATCCAGTGCGTGCACTTGGATTCCGCGCCCGTGGGCCTCCCGAAGAAACCAACGCAGTTCCTCTGGATGACGCATCAAACAACGCGACCCACGAACGGCGTCGCTCGCAGCCGAAGCATCCGGTATCGGCTCAGGCGATTCCATCGAATAGGGCAGTTGCATCCACAGTTGTGTGATTCGCCGGCGTTGGCAAAAGTCGAGCAACTCGAGCGAGTCGTCTCGCCGGTCGAGTAGCTTGTCTGTGGACCACACCCAAAGACACCGGGGATAATGCTTCGGCGTCACGGCTGCCGCGTTCACCGCGTCGGTCAGCGGTGTCGCGGATTCCCGGGTGGCCTTAAACGACACATCGTCGACGTAAACGACTTGCTTACCCAGCCTGGTGACTTCGAAAGTCAGCCCACCCATGTTTCGCCGGTCCAGCGGACCGATTCGGTCGAGCGGAATCAGAACCTCCTGCCAGTCCTTGGTTACGTCGCCGCCGAGGAATTCCTCGACGCCTCCCACTGCCAACGCGTCCTCTTTTCCGATCCAGCGTTTGTCCGCCAGTTTCACCAGCAGGTGCTCACCACCGGCAGCGCCCTTGAGCCAGAACGACAGATACTGGTACTCACGGCAATCGAAATACGTTGGGGCCGGCTGGCGGAAGTCAAACAGGTGAATCCAGAGCCCGCAGAAGCCGTCCTGTTGTCTGTCGGCCTCTATCTGCAGACTGCGTCCGCCGCGGCCTCGAAAGACGTCGGCCACTCGCATCGCCGTTGCCGTCGACGGAGCCCGCTGGAACGTATTGCGATAGCCGCCGAGGCGGTTTTGAACATCGTCGTTGAAATCGTCGACGAGGAGAACGGAAGATTGACCGAAGACGGCAGTGACGGCAAGCAGACACAGCGGCACAAAGGCAATTGTCGCTGTTCTTGGCACCGCTTTGAAGGGAAGGAAGGACACGTTGCGACCACCGTTTCTGTTGAATTACATAGGTTCCCAAGCCGGAGCTTGGGAACCAGAGGTCACCATCAGGATGCAGGATCGCCATGCGTCTACTTCGACACGACTTGCACCACCTTCGACTGAGGCATCCCCTCGGGAAGCGTCTTCAAGGTCTCGCCGACTCTGAATTGCCTCGCAGCCTCGTCGCTCGGAGGCAGAATCACGACTGCATGGAATTCGGTGCCGGGCGGCGTTTTTTCGTTACCGAACCGGACCCTGGACTTGATGCCCCGTTCGCCGCTTCGCTCGACTTGCTCCTGGATCCACCACGGGCTGTTGGGTTCGGCGCACCGAACGAGAACGACTGCGTTCCGGCCTGGAGCCAGATCGCCACGGAATTCCTCGACCCGAGAAACACGGGCACCTGCGGCGGGGAGGACAATAACGTCCGGCTCCGGTGCCACGACGACCGTTTCTCTCTTAACGATTCGCACTGGGACTCGCACGGGAACGACAGTTCTCTCAGCCTGCTTGAAGGTAACGTCGTCCACGAAGACGGTGTGACTGCCGGGCTTGTCAAAGTCCAGGGTCAGACCGCCCAGTTGACGCCAATCGAGTGTGTGGTCAGTGTGCAACGGCACGAGTACCTCCTGCCACTCGGTGTTCACTCCGCCGGGTAGAAAATCGGCGATTGATCCCACCGCAATGGAGTCTTGCTTGGCGATCCATTTCTTGTCCGCCAACTTGATCGTGAAGTCCTCGCCGCCATTTTCGCCCCTCACCCAGAACGAGAGATAGCGGTAGCCTTCCGCATCGAAGTAGACCGGTTGCGAGGCGTCCATGTCGAAGAAGTGCATCCACATCCCGCAGAACCCTTCCGGCTCCCGATCCGCGTGGATGCGCAGGCTGCGACCGAAAGAACCGCGACGTTGTTCCGTGACGAACTCTTTTTCCGCCAGGGACGGGGCCCGTTGAAAGACGTTCAGCTTCCCTCCCAGTTGATTCTGGTCGCCTTCGTTGAAGTCCGCGGCCAGAGAACTAGTTTCCTCGCCACTCGACCGATAAGTGACGGCTCCGGCCACCAGAGCAACGCCTGTCATGATGGCAATGACGTAGTAGGTTCTCGTCATACGCAATTCTCCTAATCTAGGCTTAAGAACAGAAACACGCTCGGCAATTTTCAGCCGACGTACGAGTTGAACGCTGTTTCGCAGAACAACGACTAATCTCATTGCAGAATCACCTGTACTTCCTTGGACTTCCGCACGTGGTCGGGAAGATGCCGCATGTAATCGCCGACCTGGAACTGCTGGAGATCCCTAGCCGACGTTGGCAGCAATAGTACGACACTGAAGCGAGTGCCCGGTTGGGTGCTCTGGTTACCGAAGCGGACAGTCGCAGTGATCTTCCCGCCGTGGGCGTTTTCGACGATGTCTTGCACCCACCAGTAGCTGTCCACTTCGTTGGACCGCACCATCGCAACGACCGACGTGCCGTCGTCGACGACAGCCACCAGATCCTCCATCTGTGAAACCTTGCTTCCCGGCGTTGGTCTGACGATCAACTTCGTCTGTGGCGGAGGCTTTTCGCGCCGATCCAGCACGACGGGGATTTGCGCCGAACGAGGCATGTCCCAGGGAATATTGTCGATCGCGGTTCTGGGCTGAAAGATCTCCAACTCCTGGGCGTTGCGCATCAGGACGACCATCACAAAGAACCGTCGTCCCTGAGGCGTGCTGTCCGATCCGAATGTGATGCGGTTCCTGAATACCTTGCCGTCGGTTGGCTGACCCGTGTCCTGCACGTACCACAAACTGCCCGGCTGGTCTTCGCGCACCAAGACGACTGGCTGGCCAGGCAACAGGAGCTTGGCGAACAGCTCCGCTTCGCGGGACACCAGTTCGTTTCGCTTTGGCGTGACAATCACCGCGGCAGAACGAGGAGAGCGGGCGCCGGCAGGGCGATCCACGGATAGGACGGCCAATGCCGCCAACCAAGGCGCGGCAAGGCAGAATAGGGTTTTCATTTTGAGTCTCTCCGAGCGCACTCGTCTGACGCGGAAACGGAGCATGGGCTCGCCCAGGACCGTTGAGTCGGGGTCGGTCAAACAAGTCCGAGTGTGCAATAGAACCGTACCCGAACGTGGCAAGAAAGCGAGAAACGAGAAGCGAGCTCGGCGGAGATTCGCGGAAACAGCCGGCAATCGCAATGATTGCGGATGCTGTATTTTTTGGTGAGAGTTTGCCCCTCGGACCGGGAGGGTTGAGACTAGCGGACGAGCGGCCTGACCTGCGGCGGAATCGATTCACTAACCTGCACAACCGCACGTCAGCGCTGGGGCTGGTAGGTCCCGCCTGCCGGGCGGGACCTTGAGAATCGGTCGCAGTTGCCAGCGACGCGGACTCCTGCATCAGGTCCCGTCCGGCAGACGGGACCTACCCTGCCGCGTTCACCAATGCCACGTGGCTTCTCGCACGTATGCCGGGACGAAGTTGTCGCGGGCGGATCGCCGCGAGAAGAACTCCTCGGTGATCGCCCACAGAGTCACGGCTCGCATTAGGGCGTGGTACAGCGGCATCAGCGGAGCGACGATCGCGATTTTCAACTCGCGGGGTCGGTTGTCCGAGTAATAGAGGAACACTCCCGCCTGAATCAGTTGCATGATCGCGTACAGGATGTAGCACCAGACGTACATTTTCCACAGATCGCTGTGCGGATGGAGGAGAACCCAAAACAGGTAGGCGAACGAAACATACGTAAGCGCAATGTCAAAGAGCCAATGCTCGGCCAGCACCAACAGATTTGAAAAGCGAAAACCGGGACTCAGCGGATTGCCCATGTCGACGTGTTTGCGGCAGTCAAACGTGACGACGGCCCACTGCCAACGGCGCCGCTGTTTCACCAATTGCGTCCAAAACTCGGGGACATTCGTGTAACAACGGGCTTGGGGGGCAAAGGCGATTCGATAGCCCGACCGGCGAAGACGGATGGTTAGATCGCCGTCCTCGCCCGGTCCAACGTCCCAGCCTTTGAGTCGCTGGATCGCGTCGCGTCTCACGGCACCGAACGCGCCGGAAATGATCCCCAAGACATCCAGTCTGGCAGAGACCCTTCGCCCGACGAAGATGTTCTGCAGGTACTCGAATGCCTGCATCCACGTCACCAATCTAGCAAAGGGGTTTCGTGCCAGAACGCAGGCGGACACAGCACCGACCTGCGGATCTGCGAACGGTTGCACAACTTCCCAGATGGCGTTTTCCGCAAGGTGAGAATCGGCATCCACGCAGACGATGATCTCAGCCCGGATGAAAGGCAGGGCACAGTTCAGAGCCGACGATTTCCCACCGCGATGTGGCCGTCTGAACAGGGTCACGCCCCCGTATTCGCGGTCAAACTCTTGCACCACGTCAGACATGTCATCGTTGGAACCGTCATCAACGACAATTATTTCCATCTCCGGATAGGTGCCCCAAAGCGATCGAAGCGTGTGCCCGATGGTGTTGCCTTCGTTAAGGCCGGCAATCACAACGCATACCGAAGGCCGGTACCGATAACAGGTCGGTTCCGGTATTCGGCACACGCGTTCCCACAGCCCACATGCGAAATCCTGCAGAAAAACGAACACGGCCCCGAAGCAATACCGGATTCCGTCCAACAGCAGTACGGGGAGCGAGATGACCACGAGCAGGTCAGTCGGCGTCGAGGAGAGCCATTGGACAAAATCGTAGTACATGACGGCCAACCGGGGACTTTGGGACACAAGCCAACAGAGAAGTGTAGCCCACAGAAGCGGCCATGGCCCACCAATTCAAGCTGGCTGGCCCCCTAAATATAGCCCCAGTAACTGCACAACCCGCGAATGTGTTCATCATTGCGCAGCGGGGGGCACCGATTGACTTGGCTTATCAATCGGCTCGCCATCGAGGCGAAGGAAAAGAGTGGAGTGACGACGAAGTCAGCAACGATCGACAGTCTGTAATCGATCCGCCTTGTTAACTGCCTTGCGGGTCAGTTGGCGTCGACCAGCGTGTTCGGATCCAAGCGTTCAACGTGGTAGCCGACAAGCGGGTCTTCGGGGCATTGGCCGACAGGAAACTGAAGGTCACACGCGCGGCAATGGCCCACCATCTCCAACTGACTATCCCTCCAGTCGCAGTCCCAGCAGTCGTACGACCCGAGGATGTGCTCGTAGTCGCTTCCCACCACCAGCGAGCGCGTGTGACACTTGGGGCAGGCCATCTCGCCCTCGCGCTCGAACTCACTGACATCGCCCACGTACGCGCATGCATAATGGTGGATCATGGTGCTGCGGGTGACCCGCATCGAACCACACGCCGGGCAGCCATATCGAAACGTTGGCACGGCGTGGCACTCGGGACAGACCAGGACGTGGTCCATCACCGTTGGATGCAGGATACCCATTCGCGCCCAATGCGATAACGTCTCGTCCGCCAGACCCGTCGCAAATCGACAAGTAGCCGGATTCAATGTCGGTATCAAGTTGGGTGTTCGGAGCAAGTCTCGATTCTCGGGTGCAAACCTTCCGGCGATCTCATGACCTTGTTCGCCCTTTTCCGTCCGGCGGACTTCCAGCGTCGTGAATGCCCAATGCCCATCTTCTACTTCGATGCCAACCACCAACCGGTTGCTCGCCGGAGGATGACGCTTATCGATTCGGAATGCCATACCGCCGTCGCTCAGACTGGTCATCCGGCCTTCGACGCAGTTGTTCTCGTCGGGCCGACCGTTGGGGAAGACCGGGATCGCCATAACAGATCGCGGCGGGCTATGACGCTGATCACGTCTTGGATCCTCGATGGGGTCCGAGGGCGGTAGGCTCTGGATAACCTCCTGCTCACGTTCGGCTTCGCTCGGAGGATCATCGCTGCCAGCCGGCTCTGGCATCGTCAGAGCCCGGGACACCAACTCGCCACGTCCAGTTTCCGCGGTCTCGGTCGCCGCTCTCGCGCGGGCAAGCAAAATCGCCCGGGCCAAGAACGAGGGCGTCACGTGGTCCCGGTCGCCGTAGTCGTCGGCTCCGAGCCGGATGACGTTCGTACAGAAATCCTCTTCATTCGAATCACCCAGCACGATGACCGGCGTTCCGTGCGCCAACTCAGCGACTTGGGAAACACACTCGCACGCCTCGGAACCGACGCCACACACATCCAGCAGGATGGCATCGAGAGTCCGCTCGAGCAGTGTCCGTTTCACCGCGGCCAGGCTTGTTTCGCGGTCGACCAGGAAGCTCACTTGACGATAGGAGTGTTGCCCGCTTTCCAGGAGGTGTCCGTATCCGGAGTCGTCGCCGATTTGCAGCACGCGCAAACGTCCGTTGTTTCGACCGAGCAACTCCTTTGCATTTTCCAGCGGAGTTCGGACCGAGACGCCTTGCCGCAGAAGGCGTCTGCGTCGTTCCATGGCGATGAGAATGCGTCGACGAAGCAGTTCAACGTTCAGGTTCGACGTGACGAGACAATCCTGTGCGCCCGCCATGATCGCAGCAACGCCGAGGACTTCCTCGTCTCGATCGGTCAGCGCCACAATCGGAGTCGTGCCCGCGCACTGGCTCTGCGCGAAGGCTGCCAGCGAGATATCGCTCGCCAGCGCGATGTCCACGAGTATCGCGTCGAAGTCCTCTTCATCCAGGCGTGCAGCAGCCGCTTTCAGGTTATAGACAAGGGTCAGGCGGCAGTCTTCGCGCTTGCTGCGAGCGAGGTCCGCCCGCAGCAGGGCGGCGTAGCCGGGGACTTGTTCGAGGTATAGCAATTTCATAGGAGGTACCCTGAATTCGCTTCGAAGAGGACGGGCCGGTGTTTTCGTAGTAAACCGTTGGCTCGCTTTTGCGCGCCGCTGGCACTGGGACCGCATCGGCATCCGTTTTTGTGATTTCGCGCTTGTCCGCGTGGCGTTTGGGGCGCGGTTTCTCAGATCGTCTAACCCATGCGTTCTGCAATCTGATCTCGCTGCCTAAGAGAAGACGCTTGTTCCATTGTTGCTCGTCGTCGTTCGTGCAGGGCCGCGCATGGACCAGCAACAGAGTCTCGTTGCTCCGGTAGTATCGCTCGAGCGTTGGTGGCGGTGCCACCATCTGCTCGCCAAATCCCGTTACCTCGGCGGGCAGCGTTTCCGCGTTAGGAACGACGTCCAAATCGATAATGTCACCCTTGGCGAGCGCCCGTGCCTTTTCCTGCGGCAGGTATAGCACGGCCTCCAACGAGCCGTCCTCCAAAATGTCCAACACGGGCGCGTCGGGAGGGACGTACTCGCCAGCAAAGAAGTGGTTCCTGATCACGCGGCCGTGGACGGGCGAACGGAGTTCCAATAATCCCAACCGTTCCCGCGAACGGGCGATCTCCGCCTGCAGACTTTTGATTCGCGATAAGTGAGGTTTCAGTTGTTGCGGCTCGTCGTCAGGTCCCGAAATGCTGGCCAACTTGCGAAGATTTTCGAGGGCCACGTTCAACTTGGCGACTTTCGCGCGTTGGCCCTGGATCGCGAACTGAAGCGTTTCGAATTCCTCTTCCGTAATGACCCTTGGAACGCGTCGGACGATTTCCTCTTTTCGTCTGAGCTGGAGTTGCATGTTCGACAGTTCGGCTTCTTCCTTGAGCAGCGTTCCCCACGACTCATAGTAATCGGCCAATGTGCGTTGTGTTTGATCTTCGCGCAGGCGGGACTTCCACGACAATTCGGCCATTTCCGCGTCCAACGTCGCCTGCGCCATTGCCAGGTCGTCGCGCAGCCGCTCAAGCCCCGCCTTCGCGGCCAGGTCCTCCATGGTCGCGAGTAACTGTCCCGGTGACACCACGTCCCCCTGGCGAACATGGATAGACCGAACGATTCCGGCCTGGCTGGCTGGGACCTCGATGACGCGACCGGAAATCATGCCGTACGCGTTGTAGCGGAAGTACGAGTTCCACACGGCCAACGCCGATATCAGAAGGACCGTCAGGAACGCTGCACCGAGGAAGTAGTTGCCCTTCGGGCGTTTAGGCAGAGGCGTCGGCGTAGCAGGCGCAGGCCCGACCGTGCTCTCCCTTGCCGTACGCGGCTGACTCCTCGGCTCAGGGATCACGGATCCGGTCGCCGACGAGCGCGGAGATGACCGGAATCCAATGGATCTGGACGCACCACTGGAGGTTGCCGCCATCACGGTCGCTCGTTGTGCCGCCGGTCCTCGGACGAGCGGATCATGGCTTCGTGATGGGCGGTGTTCTTGGTGAGTCATCTTCCGTTTTCGCTTGCTGCCTTCTGGTGGCCGTTGTGCGAAGCAGGTGCAACGGGCTACCGGCATCTGAGCCCAATTCGCACTCTTTGTAGCCTATTACTACCCACCCCCGCACGAGCTAAGAAAACTTCGCAGTTTCCCCCTATTCATAAACGTTCGTTTCCCCTTACTAGTTTGAGAAAGTTTTGGCGCAAAAGAGCTTTCGCACCTACTTTGGCACCCTAACACTCCGAATAATGCGTAAAATCGTTACAGAGTGAAATGAGAGCCAAGAACTGGATAAGTAACTCTTTAAGGCCATGTCGAACGGCGATTTGCTGCGGCAAATCGGAGCAAGTTGCCCCTTGTTACGTTCGGCCGCCCAACTGGTTGACATCCGCCAAAAAGAGGGCTATTCAATTCACCCGGTACGATCCTGGCGAGTTGATTTTGGTGATGGTGCGCCGGAGTATGTAATCCGTGGTCTTGGGTGCCATCCGTGGTCTTGGGTGCCATCCGTGGTACGTGCATCCTCATCCAAACAGAATCCAACAGCGGACATCGGCAGTTGCTATCGACGTGAATCGCAGGAGGTTTCGCATGATGAAAAACGTGTTCTGTGTCGCGGCTCTGCTGGCATCCCCAGCTCTTACACCAGCCGGGGAAAGTGAACCGAACTCTTTGCCAAGGCCACTGGAACTGGTTGGCCTGCACGCTTATGCGGACAAGATCCTATGCGCGGGTGAAACGATCCACTTTCGCGTCAGCAGCACGGTACCGTACGAGTTATCGGTATGCCGTCTCGGTCAGCAAGTGGACGACCCGGCGGGCGACGAGGTGTTGTTCACGTTTCCCAAATCGCCGCCGGTTGCGCAACCTATCCACCCGGGCTCGTTCGTGTTTGTCGAAAAGGCGTTTCCCGCAGACCAACCGCTGGAGGCTTTGACCCTGGAGTGTTGGGTCCGGCCGTGGCGACTCAATTCGTGGCAGACGTTGATTTCCCAGTACGACTATCCATCAGCATGCGGATTCGGTCTGTTCATCGACGCTGACGGAAAACTGCAGTTCTATTTGGGCGACGGCGCAGCCTACCGCAAAGAGTTGGCCGGCGTGGGACCGCAACTGGAGGTCCGCCGTTGGTATCACGTTGTGGCCACATGGGATGGAAAGACGAAATCGCTGTGGCTGGACGGCGAACTCGCGGAGCAATGGCCATTCGAGAGGCCGGCTCGCGTGCCCAACGCGCCGCTTCGGCTGGGGAGTTGCGGACAAGACGGGTCGGCCGTGAACATTCTAGACGGCGATCTTGCCATGCCGGTCATCTATGGCCGAATGTTGACCGCGGACGAGATCGCCAAACGATACGACGGGAAAGGCCTGGAACCGGCCCACGGCGAGGACGTGTTGGCATGTTGGCCTCTTGGCGAAGAACGCGGCGATCGGATCGAAGATGTCTCCGGCAGCGAACGTCACGGTCGGATTGTGAACGAGGCCACTTGGATGATCGGCGGACCGAGTTTCGACGGCAGCAAAGTCTCGCGTTACGGAGACTACGATCCCGCGACGGACGTGACGCGAGGCCACGGTTTGCGGTTTGCGTCCGACGATCTTTACGATTGCCGTTGGAACGTGACCCATGAATACCGTATTCCCAAGACCGCCAAGCCGGGCCACTACGTCGGGCGATTTCGTTTCGAAATCGACGGCGTACCGCGACTGTACGACGCGACCTTCGTCGTGAAGAAAGCCGAGGACCAGCCGAAGGCCCCGATCCTGGTCATCGCGTCCACAAACTCCTGGCTTGCCTACATGGCGACCGCATTCCCCGTGACGCCGCCGGGGCTGCTCTATCACTGGGGTACCGGTGGCATCACCAACAGTCCCGGGAATCCGCCGACATATTGCATGTACCGCAACCATCATGGCGGCCTGCCGGCCTATAAGGTCGGCGTAAACAAGCCTTGGCCTAATGCCGGACCGTACGTGTTGTACGCGAGCGGCGGATCCGGATACAGCCACCTGACGCGCGCCGAACGTTTTGCCTTGGTCTGGCTCGAAAAGAGTGGGTACGACTACGACATGGTGGGCGACATCGACGTACACCGAAATCCGGACATCCTGTCCGACTACAAAGTCGTGGTGATCAACGGACACGGCGAGTACTGGTCGCGGGAAGCCTACGAGGGCCTGGACCGATACCTGTGTGGTGGTGGAAACGTACTCGTCTTGTCGGGCAACGTCATGGTGTGGCGGGTAAGCTTCAATGAGGAAGAGACGATTATGGAGTGCCGCAAGTTGGGTGCCGGACTGGGCGGGCGCGCGGGCTGCACCGTCGGGGAGTTGTGGCACAGTCAGGATGGTCGACGCGGTAGTCTAATGCGCGAGTGCGACCTGCCGGCCTGGAAAGTGATCGGGCTTAGCATGCTTGGTTGGGCAGGGATCGGGCCCAACGATTTCGGCCTGTACGAAGCCGAACAGCCGGACCATTTCCTGTTCCATCAGCCGGAGCAAGTGGGCCTGAAGAAAGGCGAAGCGTTTGGCGGCGATCCGAGCGGCGGCCTGCCTCGATCCGTGGGTCACGAATGCGATGTCCGCATGTCGATGTTTCGCGAACTGACCACAACAGTGCCCGCCGGCGCAACGCTACCCGAGGAACCATCGGGAATCACTACCCTGGCCAACGGCGTACTACCGCGTTACAGCGGTTTCGACTACTTCACTCGTCCCCTGCGTCTGGAAAACGCGGTCGTGGCCCACATGATTCACTGGGAGCGTCCCCAAGGCGGACGCGTTTTTCACGCCGGTTCACTCGGCTCGGGTTGGGGACTTTCAGCAGATCCCAAGTTCCAAACGCTGATTCGAAACGTACTCCATCACTTCGGTGTGGAGCGGACGAAGTAGGGTCACCATACTCTCGGAAGGACCCGTTCTTCTGATGCGTTCTTGGGGAAACTTACCTTTTTCTCCAATCCGCTCGGTTGACCATCTGGGAAGCTTGGGATAGAGTGTTCGACTTGGTGTAATACTGTGATTTATTTCGCAGTATTAACGAAGTCTGATGGGACGCGAATCGGCGTTAGAACAACATAATTGGTAAACAGGGTTTTTTCGACTCCACCGCTATTGAACTTTCCATATTGGCGTGAATGCCCCTCAAGAGACGCGTGATCCCGTGGGCGCAGCCGTCCATTGGGTCGCGCAGATAACGACGATCGCTTTGGAGGTCGTTGTTTTTATCGTGGTGGGAAGGTGGCTGGACGGCAAGTTCGAGACCTCCTTCTGCACACCTATCGGGGCGATAATTGGGCCATGCCTGGGATTTGTGCATTTGCTGGCCGTCACCGGCGTGGTGGGTCGGAAGCGGAAGGGTGAGAAGAAAGCAGAAACTGATAGAGAACGCAGGCAGTGAACGGCAACGGTTCTGACCAACCGGCCACCCGTGATCGCTCCACCAGCCTTTGGGGCGCCTGTATTGCACTGTCGCTGACAACGCTACTGGTCTTGCCGATCTTTGCTGGCGTAGGCTACTGGCGAAGCGATATGCTAGGCGTTCAGTCCGCGGCTGTGGCTGCGGCAATCTGTTGGGTCGGCGCAATGCTGGCTTTGCTGCTCGGCGGTTTGATGCGAGGTACCAAGCAGGCCGTGAACGGTGTCCTGTTGGGTATGTTTTTTCGGTTGGGCGTGCCCTTGGGGGCAGGATTGGCCTTGTATCGGCAGGGCGGCGAGTTGGCCGAAGCTGGCGTGTTTGGCATGATTTTGGCCTTCTACTTCGTCACGCTTTTTGTCGAGACACTGTTGGCGGTTCGGCTAATTCGTCCATCCGGTAACGGGAATAACGCGACTAAGGCTTCCTAAGACATGGCGTCACCGATACTGCACATCAAGGACGCGTACTACTTCGAGGTGCCGAAGTTCCTGTGGCCCTCGAACCGCGAGGACAAGGCAGACTTTCCGGACGTTTGGGTGAAACTGGATCCGGATTTTCAGCTTTGGGAAGCGGAGCAGTTACACGGCAAGCTGTCCCAGATGACAGGCGACACGCCCGATTGGGCGGAGTTGCGAGAGCAGTATTTGGAGTGGCAGCACGATCACGCGAACTTCGGCAAGCCATTGGACGTGATGCTGGACGAGCACGCCAGCCAGGCTCAGTCAGAGTTCAAAGTTTTTGTCGAGGCCGACGAAGCGAACGTGCAGAAGAGCTTCGAGGAATTCGTCGAGGACTCCGCACCCTTCGCGTGGTTCACTCGAAAGGCAGGCGACGAGAGTTTTGGCGAGCAATGGCAGACCGCCAAACGCGAGTCTGGCGACATCGCCGCATACAAGGCCCTTTCTCAAGAATGGTCGTCCGAGAAAATCGACGCATACAATCGCCATTTGAGTGGCAAGATCCTGGTGCCACAGCCCTTTGGCGGTAAACTCCGCAATCTCTACGAGCCGGAGTCCGGATTCTGCGTCTCGAAATTCATGGTCGTCGAGGTGGCCGTTGCCCTGATCATGCTTTTCGTCTTCTGGCGACTTGGTAGGAAACTCTCCTCGGGCGGCGCGCCGCGTGGCAAGCTGACGAACTTGCTGGAGTCCTTCCTCGTTTATCTTCGAGACCATGTCGCTCGGCCAGCCATCGGCGAGCATGACGGCGACCGGTTTGTGCCACTCTTGTGGACTTTCTTCATGTTCGTACTGGGATGCAATCTCTGTGGGTTGCTTCCTTGGGTTGGGGCACCTACCGGAACCTTCGGCGTCACGACGGGGTTGGCCCTGGTCACGCTGGTAACGGGCATGGTCTGCGGCATGCGCAAATTCGGACCGCATGGGTACTTCTTGAATCAGGTGCCCTCGATGGACTTGCCACTGATACTGGCGATCCCCATCAAGCCGATGATCCTGGTCATCGAAATCGCGGGGCTTGGCATCAGGCATGCTGTGTTGGCTATCCGGTTGTTAGCCAACATGGTGGCGGGCCATTTGGTGCTGTTGGGCATCATGGGACTTGCATTCGGCGCGGTCGCGGCTGCGAGTTTCGCTGGTGCGCCCGATTGGAAGTGGTGGCTGACGGCGGTGATTTCGGTAGTCGCCTCGACACTGTTCAGTTTGCTCGAACTGCTGGTAGCGTTTCTGCAAGCGTACATATTCACGTTTTTGTCGGCATTGTTTATCGGCGCCGTGATTCATCATCATTGATGTTGATACGCCGATGGCAGGAAACACGTTGTTTGATCTTTCGAAAAGGAGATGGGTTCCGTGAACAAGATTGCAAAGATCCTGTTGTTGAGTCTCGGTATGGTGCTCGTCATGGCAGTGCCCGTTCTTGCTGCCGATGCAGCGGACGACGCCAAGCCGGCGTTGATCGAGTTTTCCAACTACTTCGGAGTTGGCCTGACCGTGTTAGGAGCTGCCTATGGGATCGGCAAGCTGGCCAGCAGTGCCTACGAAGGCATGTCTCGCCAGCCGGAGGTGGCCGGCAACATCCAGACGGCGATGATCATCGCGGCCGCGTTGATCGAAGGTTTCACCTTCTTCGCCTTGTTTATCTGCATGGGCTGATGCTGATTAGCCGGGACCTTTTGAGTAGCTGAGGGCAAAGCCGTGTTAGCTCGGATTTTTCGCGTCTGTCTGTTTGGCGCGTCGGCTTTCTCGTGGTGCGCCGTTTGTGGTTCTGTTTCCCTGGGCGCGGACGAAACCGCGCCGGGAACGCCCGAGAATGTGGAAGGAACGGTCCAGGAGCATGACGCTGGAACTACAGACAGCCACGCGGCCGAGGAAGGTGGTCACGGAGCCCATGATCTGACCGACCTAGGCCATGCCAACGCCACCGCGAATTTGCATCGCGCGGAGGAATGGCGTTACGACATGGCCCTGTGTACCTTTGCCGTGTTCGTGCTGCTGCTGACGCTGCTGACGGTATTCGCCTGGAAACCGATCATGGCGGCTTTGGAAAAGCGCGAACAAGGGATCGTGGCACGGATCGAGGACGCAGAGCGCGGCGCCCAAGAGGCGGCCGAGAAATTGAAGCAGTACGAAGCCAAATTGGCCGAGGCGGCTGACGAGGCTGCGGCGATCGTGGCGAAGGGCCGCCGAGATGCCGATGCGATTGCCGATCGGATTCGCGATGAAGCTCACCAGGACGCCGTGAAGGAACGCGAGCGAGCCATTGCCGACATCGGGGCCGCCAAGAATGCGGCGTTGAGCGAAATCACGGCTCAAAGCGCTGATTTGGCCGTTCTGCTGGCCGGCAGGATCGTCCGCCGAGAAATCAGTGCTGACGAGCATGCCACGTTGATTTCGGACGCCCTGAAGCAATTTCCCAGCAACAACTGACAACTCGTCACACGACCATGGTAGACGTCAAGCAACCAACCGTATTCGACTCGGAGCAGAAGCACTTGGGCGACGTGTATGCCAAGGCGCTGCTCGGCGCGACCGAGAATGCCGGCGTCACCGAGCAAGTGTTGGACGAGTTCGATGCACTGGTCGGCGAAGTGCTGGACAAGCTGCCCAAGCTGGAAGCCGCCCTGGCCTCGCCCCGCGTGCCCGAGGAAGCCAAGCTGGATATGCTGGACAGGGCGTTTGCCGCCAAGATGTCGGTCACGCTGCTGAATTTCCTGAAGGTGGTATGCGAACATCGACGGTTCGACTGTGTGCGTGCCATGAACCGGGCGGCGCACGTGCTTCGGAACGAATTGACGGGCTGGGTAGACGTGCGGATCACGACCGTCGAGCCGCTGACTGATGATCTGTGTGAGCGTGTCACCGACCGTTTGGAGGCTTTGCTGGGAAAGAGAGTCAATCTGGTGACGGAGATCGACGCGGACCTGATCGGCGGCTTGGAAGTCCGGGTCGGCGACACGGTGTACGACGCCAGCGTGCTGGGTCGCCTGGGTCGTCTTCGCGAGGAGGCCGTGGATAGAACATCCCAGGCGATTCGACAGTCGCTCGAGCGTTTCGAGACTGCGGAGTAGACGAGGATACAAATGAAGTTCAATGCAGATGAAATCGCTTCGGTCCTCCGGCAGGAGATCGAACAGTTTGACAGCCAGGTTGACGTGCGCGAAGTCGGAACGGTGATCGAGGTCGGCGACGGCATCGCCCGAGTCCACGGCCTCTCGAACGTCATGGCCAGCGAGATGGTGCAGTTCTCCGACGGCGTGGAAGGGCTGGCTTTCAACCTGGAAGAAAACAGCGTCGGAATCATCATTCTCGGCGACTACCTCGAAATCAACGAAGGCGACGAGGTCAAATCGCTGGGGCGTCTTTTGTCGGTGCCTGTCGGCGAAGCGGTGATCGGCCGCGTGATGGATCCGCTGGGCAATCCGCTGGACGGCAAAGGCCCCATCGACGCGACCGAACGACGCCCCGTGGAGGTGATCGCCACGGGCGTGGCCCAGCGTCAGCCGGTGAGAGAATCGTTGCAGACGGGTCTGAAGGCTGTCGATTCCATGACGCCCATCGGCCGGGGCCAGCGTGAATTGATCATCGGCGACCGCAAGACCGGCAAGACGGCCATCGCGATCGATACCATCATCAATCAACGCGATTCGGGCGTGAAGTGCTTCTACGTGGCAATCGGGCAGAAGGACTCGTCCGTTGCCGGTATGATCGCGGAACTGGAAAAACACGGCGCCATGGACTACACGACCGTGATCGTGTCCGGTTCCAGTTCGCCGGCACCGCTGCAGTACGTCGCCCCGTACGCCGGCACGGCGATGGCCGAACATTACATGTTTAACGGCGAGCACGCCCTGATCGTGTACGACGATCTGTCGAAACAAGCTGTAGCTTACCGCCAGCTTTCGCTGCTCATGCGTCGACCGCCGGGTCGCGAAGCCTACCCTGGCGACGTGTTTTATTGTCACAGCCGGCTTCTGGAGCGTTCGGCCAAGTTGTCCGATGCACTGGGCGGCGGTTCGCTCACGTCGCTGCCGATTGTCGAGACGCTCGAGGGCGAAGTCTCCGCGTATATCCCGACGAACGTGATTTCGATTACCGACGGTCAGATCTACCTTCAGCCCGACTTGTTCTTTGCCGGCCAACGTCCGGCGATGAACGCTGGTATTTCGGTCTCGCGTGTGGGCGGTGCCGCGCAGGTAAAAGCCATGAAGAAAGTCGCCGGCGGTCTGCGATTGGACCTGGCGGCGTTTCGCGAGTTGGAGGCGTTCGCCCAGTTGGGCACGGAGTTGGACAAGGCGACACAGTCACGTTTGGATCGCGGTTACCGGATGGTGGAACTGCTGAAACAGCCGCAGTACAAGCCGATGCACGTAGTCGACCAGGTGTTCGGCATTTTCGCCGGCACGCGAGGGTACTTGGATGCTGTGCCAGCACGCGAAGTGGGGGCCTGGGAAGAAGCAATGCTGACATTCATTCACGATCGCAAGAACGATCTGTGGCAGAAACTGGACGAGACGAAAGACTTGACCGACGAACTGGAAGCCGAGATGCACGCGGCGATGAAGGAGTTCAACGAACACTACCTGACCGCGGGCGGTGGAGCTGAGACCAAGAAGTAGGTCCCGGCTGCCGGACGGGACCTGGACCTGCAGGGGACGGAATCGGAGGTCCCGCTCGGCAAGCGGGACCTACACTAACCCCCTGGTTCCCGAGCAGAGTTTGGGAACGAGAGGAAAAGCATGGCTAATCCTAGAGCACTTGACAAACGCCGAAAGTCAATTCGCAACATCCGCAAGATCACGCGGACCATGGAATTGATCGCCACCGCGCGCTTCAAGAAAGCGATGGACCGGGCGACGGCTGCGACGGCGTATGCTCGCCATATGACCAACATCGTGGCGGGTCTGGCTCAGGCTGGATTGGAGGTCAGCCATCCGCTTCTGGAAGGACGCGAGGAGACCAAGACGGCGGCGCTGCTGGTCATTACCTCGAATCGTGGTCTATGCGGCGGTTACAACTCGAGCGTACTTCGCCAATTCATGGGACGATATGGCGAACTGAAAGAGCAGGTCCCCGGTTTGCTGATCGATGTATCGGGCAAGCGTGGGCTCTCGGCCATGCGGTACCGAAAGATCGATGTCCGCCATACCTATACCCAGTTCGAAGACCGTCCTCGATTCGAAGACGTCGAGGAGATTGCCACCGGCTACCTAGACTCCTATCTGCTGGGCGACTTGGATCGTCTGGACGTGGCGTACACAAAGTTCCTGAGCAGTTCGAAGCAGGCCGCGGTCGTCGAGACTCTCCTGCCACTGGGCTCGCTGACCGAAGCGACGGAGGGGGAGCAGAAGAAGAAAGACGAAGACGCAGCCGCGGAACTGCAATACGAGTTCTTACCGTCGGCCGAAAGCATCTTGAAGGAGATCGTGCCGACCAGCTTCAAGGTGCGTCTGTTTAAGTGTTTCCTCGATGCGGCGGTCAGCGAACAGCTCGCTCGCATGGTCGCGATGAAGATGGCCACGGACAACGCGTCGGACATCATCAAGCGTTTGTCCATGATGTACAACCGCGCACGCCAGGCACGCATCACGCGCGAAATCATGGAAGTGATTGGCGGTTCGGAAGCGTTGAACGAATAACACAACAGGTGAAGGTTAACCGTCGGGCAAGAGAGCCTGACCTACGAGTAGCAAGAGTGAAAAATGGCGACAGCAACCGAGACCAAGAATGTGGGACGAGTCACTCAAGTCATCGGATCGACTTTCGACGCCGAATTCCCCGAGGACAAGCTGCCCGCGATCTACAACGCGGTGAAAGTCCAATCGGAGCATAAAGGCGTCACGCTGAATCTGACGGGCGAAGTGCAGCAGCATCTGGGTGGCAACCGCGTCCGCTGCGTGGCGTTGGGCAGCACCGACGGGATGGTTCGAGGCCAGGACTGTGTCGATACGGGCGGCCCCGTGTCGGTGCCCGTTGGCGAAGTCACGCTGGGGCGCGTCTTCAATCTGTTGGGCGAACCGGTGGACGAACGCGGCGATGTGCAGGCCGAGGAATATTGGCCCATCCACCGCGACTCTCCCCTGGTCAGCGAACTGTCGACCAGTACAGAGCTGTTCGAGACGGGCATCAAGGTGATCGATTTGCTGACGCCGTTCGTCCGCGGCGGCAAAGCGGGGCTGTTCGGTGGTGCCGGTTTGGGCAAGACCGTGATCCTGACCGAGTTGATCGCCCGTATTGCAAGTGCTCACGGTGGCTATTCCGTATTCGCGGGCGTTGGTGAACGGACGCGTGAAGGAACCGATCTGTGGCTGGAAATGCAGGAGGCCAAGATCGGCGATACGGGCCGCAGTGTGATCGAGCAGACATGCATGGTGTTCGGGCAGATGAACGAACCGCCGGGTGCCCGCCTGCGAGTTGGGCTGTCGGCATTGACGATGGCCGAATACTTCCGCGACACGACGGGCAAGGACACTTTGCTGTTCATCGACAACATTTTCCGGTTTTCGCAGGCCGGCAGCGAGGTATCCGCCCTGCTGGGCCGCATGCCCTCGGCCGTTGGCTACCAGCCGACGCTGGCCACGGAAATGGGGGCCTTGCAAGAGCGAATCGCTTCGACGAGCAAGGGGGCGATCACGTCGGTGCAAGCCGTGTACGTGCCGGCCGATGACCCGACAGATCCGGCTCCGGCAACGGCATTCAGCCAGTTGGACGCATTCATTTACCTGGAACGAGCGATCACCGAGAAAGGAATCTATCCGGCGATTGACCCGCTTGCTTCGTCCAGCCGCATCCTCGATCCGCAGTACGTCGGGGATCGCCACTATGCAATCGCTCGTCGCGTGCAGACGACCTTGCAGCGCTATCGCGAGCTACAAGATATCATCGCGATCCTTGGTGTGGACGAATTGAGCGAGGAAGACAAACAGGTCGTGCATCGTTCCCGCCGCATCGAGCGTTTTCTGTCGCAGCCGTTCCTGGTGGCGGAGGTATTCACCGGCAAACCAGGGGAAATTACGAACCTGGAAGACACGATTACCAGTTTCGAGGAAATCTGCGACGGCAAATGGGACCATTTGCCCGAACAAGCCTTCATGTACGTCGGTCCCATCGAACAGGCGGAAGAGCAGGCCAAGAAGATGGCGAAAGAGGCGTAAGGTGCCATGACTCGGTTAAGTTGCACGGTTGTCACACCGGAAGAAACGGCGTTGGACGAGCAAGTCGAATTTGCTGCTCTGCCGCTGTATGACGGCGAAATCGGCATCGGTTTCAACCACACGCCCCTGGTCGGCCGGCTGGGATACGGCGAGATGCGTCTGCGATCCGGCGACAAGGTGTCGCGTTACTATGTGGATGGCGGTTTCGTCCAAGTCGTCGATAATACAGTCACCATTCTGACCTCCCGCGCCGTCGCGGCGGGCGAAATCGACGCGGATTCCGCCAAACAGCAGCTCGCCACCGCGTTGGAAAGGCCGGCAAACACCCCCGAGTTGCTCGAAATCCGAGATCGGCTGGTCAGCCAGGCCCGAGGGCAAACGCGCGTGGCTCGTCGATCCGAGCAATGACCTTCCCGTAGCTGAATTCGCAAAAATTCAGGGGCGGCATTTCTACAGATTCAGCTACGAATCGGTGCCAGACTGTTCCTGCCCTGCTGCGTTACGGGGTCGTGACAAGTTGGCCGCCTGCCGCCATAATCTACCCTTTGTCCGATCACGGGAGGGCGAGGCTCCCGCCGAGCCGGGTCTTCCGACACTTCGCGGCTCGGCAGGAGCCTCGCCCTCCCAACTTCAGACGAGGCCCAGCACGTCAGGCTTTTCAGCCTGACCGAATCGAGCCTCACCCCCCTTTCCTCCGAGGATTTCCGTGAACGGTCCCGACTTCAATAAGACTGAACTAATACCAGTCATCGCCCAAGACGACGAAACCGGCGTTGTCCTGATGCTGGCGTACATGAACCAAGACGCCTACGACGAGACGCTGCGCACCGGGCGTGTCTGCTACTGGAGCCGCAGCCGCAGTAGGCTGTGGCGAAAGGGCGAGGAAAGCGGCAACGTCCAGGAACTGAAAAGCGTCTACTACGACTGTGACGCCGACACGTTGCTGGTGAAAGTGAACCAGATCGGCGGTGCGGCGTGTCATGAAGGATACCATAGCTGCTTTTTCCGCAAGATAGATCCCGAGACGCGCGATGTGGAGATCCAGGGCGAGCGCGTGTTTGATCCCGCCGAAGTATACAAGAAGAGCTAAACGACCATGTCCGATCAGATTCTCAAGTTAGGTATTCCGGCCGGCAGCCTTCAAGAGGCTACGGCGCAACTGTTTCGTCGCGCCGGGTACAAGATCAGCTTCTCCTCGCGATCCTACTATCCCACGATCGACGACGACGAAGTAGATTGCCTTCTGATCCGTGCGCAGGAAATGGCTCGTTATGTCGAACAGGGCATTCTGGACGCCGGGATCACGGGTTACGACTGGGTGCTGGAAACGGGCGCGCAGGTCGTCGAAATCAGCGAGCTGGTGTTCTCCAAAGTCAGCCGGCGGCCCGTGCGTTGGGTCTTGTGCGTACCGGAGGATTCGCCGGTCCAGAGCGTCAAAGACCTGGAAGGCAAACGGATCGCTACCGAGGCAGTTGGCCTGACGCAAAGCTACTTGACCAAACATGGCGTTAGCGCCAAGGTCGAATTCTCGTGGGGCGCTACGGAGGTCAAACCTCCGCGGCTGGCCGACGCAATCGTCGAGGTGACCGAAACGGGCAGCTCGCTGCGTGCCAACAACCTGCGCATCCTCGACGAGGTGTTGCAGAGCACGACGCGCCTGATCGCCAACCATCAGTCCTACGCCGACGCGTGGAAGAAGGAGAAGCTGGACAACATCGCACTGATGCTCCAATCATGCCTGAATGCCGAGGGCAAAGTCGGGCTGATGATGAACGTCCCCAAGGATCATCTGCAAGACGTCCTCGACGTGCTGCCGGCGCTGCAGAAACCCACGATATCAGCCCTATCCGATCCCGACTGGGTGGACGTAAACACGATTATCGACGAATCGGTCGTCCGCTCGATTGTGCCGCAACTTAAAGCCGCCGGAGCCACAGGCATCGTCGAGTACGCCATCAACAAAATCATCGATTGACGTCGTGCCACAATTAGTCGAGTTTCGGGCGTCCGGGAGTTGCTCTCGAGAGGCCGGTGGCGTCTATTCATGCCTCGTTACAGTCCCGTTACGCAAGCAACCGCTCGATCGGCTAGAATGGTCCTGTTGGAGTTCACGCTTCAGCGTGTTCTTTCTTTCCGTGCCCACGAAGACACGCTGAAGCGTGAACTCCAACGGTCGGTGGCAGATGGCCGGTGCACTGCCCAATCGCGAAAGTACAGCCAATTAGCGACGGGAAGGAAGGTAGCAATGAAAGCGTGCGTTTCATTCACAATGGCAGGTTTGTTTCTTTTTATCTCTGGCGTGGCCCTAGCAGAGGATAGCGACCAAGCTCGCACGATTTCGGTGTCGGGCACGGCCGTGATGAAGGCCGCACCTGACCAGGTCGTGTGGCGAATCGACCTGAGCGACTTCGACAAAGATATGCGGGCGGCCAAGCAACGGAACGACACCAAGGTCCAAGCTGTGCTCGCCCTGCGCGACGATTTGGATATCGGCGAACAGGAACTCGAGACCGGCCACCTGAGCATCAGCCGCGAGTATGAACGCGGCAAATACGGCGAGCGAAATGCATTCAAGCACTATGCTGTTCGACGCAGCGTTACCATCCGCCAGACCGACTTGAAGCGGTTCGACGAGTACCTGGACAAGCTGGTCGCCAGTTCCGAGATGGAAGTCAATTTCAATTTCGAGTCCTCCAAAATGCACGAGATACGCGCTGAAACTCGATTGAAAGCGTTGGCGGTGGCCAAAGAAAAAGCAGCGGCCATGGCCGAGGTTGTCGGCGCAGAGCTCGGGCGTATCAGGACAATTCAAGAGCACTCGCCGGACAGGTCGTTTTCTTCGCCCATGTCCAACGCCGCCTTCACGCACAGCCCTCCGCCCGTGGACGTTGCCTCGGACAGGTTTGTACCGGGGGCCGTCAGCGTGCAGGTAAGCGTGTACGCCACGTTCGAATTGAAGTAGGCAAGCGGCGGCAAGAGCCTTGCGCCCGCGACGAAATCGTTTAACCCCGAGCCGGCAGGCGACGGTCGGCGTGAGTCGCTCGATGCGCCACGACCGTCGCCTGCCGGCTCGGGGTTAAACAGGGCGTAAGTTGCGGGCCCGGGTGTTGCACACCGGCGCGCGAGGCTTATGAGACCTCACTGGGCGCTGGCCCGCCCGCGATAAGTTGCTGCCCAATGTGAACTGGCCCCAGATGAAGTTTCACCTAAGTGCCCCACTCACGTGACGGGCGTCCTCTTACTGAACCAAGAGCTTGATACCGCGTGAGAGGTTCGCGTTTACGATTGATTGGGCTAACATCCTTGCACGATCCATATGAAAGCGCCGATGATCGCGGCCACGCAGACCCAGCCGACCAGGAAGCCGAAGATTGCTTGCGTGGAAGGCATGGGGATTTCCAGGCCCCACGCCGAAACGAGCATCCGTCGCGGCGGAACTTGGACGCCTTTGGGTAACGTGCATGGTGCGGGTATGACTTCGCTCGGTTGGATGGGAGTGCGAATGAGGGCGAAGTACCGCTCGAGCTTCTTTTCGTTGACCGAAGGTGTGAGCAAACTGACGACCACGCCCGAGACCAATCCGGCACCCAAATAGAAGACCATCTGCCACGGCAGATACAGGGCCTTTTCGCCATCCGCCTCCACGACTAAACGGAGCGATTCGGCGGCCGGGCATCCGGCGATCCACTCGATGACAAGAGACTGAGCGGACAGCCACCAAGTGCCTAGCGCGGCCAGTGTCGCGGCCCACGCTCCGGCCGAGGTCATCCGGCGCCAGAACAAACCTAGCCAGAAGGCGACGCCCAGCATGGGCGAGATTTTCCAGAAGATCTCCAGCCCTTTGACGACGTCTTCCACCCAGTACGCGAAGGCCACTCCGCCCACGACTACCACCAGCGACGAAAGGCGCGCGACCCACAAGTAATGGCGAGGCGAACGGCCCGGTGCCAACGGCTTGTAGAGATTCTCGGCGAACAGGCCCGCCGACGATACCATGAAGGCGTCGCACGAACTCATTACCGATGCCAACAAGCCGGCGATAAACAAGCCCAGCATGCCGGGCATGACACCAGGGAGTATGTCACGAGCCACTTGCCCGAAGACCTTATCCGGGTGAATCTCCGTATCGGCGAAGTATGCCACCGCCGCCAGGCCCGTCAAACACCAGGCGATGGTGCAGACACGCTTGATCAGGCTGCCGCACATGAACCCGACCTGGCCATCCAACTCGGTCCGACCGGCAGCGCAATTGCCCATGGTGTGCGGCTGCGTGACAATCCCAACGAGCGCATTCAAAGCGATCACGATGATGTAGAACAGGCCGATGTCCTCTGGAGCGACCAACGAAAACATGTTGCGATCCGGCGCTGCTTGCGGCACCGACTGCTGCAGGCCCTCCATTCCACCCACGGCGTGGAAGATGTAAGGCAGCAGGAGAAACGAGAAGAAGATCGTCAAGACGCCCTGAAGGAAGTCCGTGATGATCGCTGCCCCCAGCCCTCCGGCAACGCCGTATACCACGAACAGAACCGTCATCAGCGCGATCGCCCATTCGGCATTGACGCTGCCGCCGGTCGTAGCGTCGATCACCGCGCTCGATCCCTTGAGCATCACACCGATGTTCACCGAGTACAATGCGAGACTCACCACGGCGTATAGCATCGCCACGGACCGATTAAACCTAAGCTCGAAGACGTCGGCCGTGGTCAAGGCGCGGAAGCGCCGCATCATGGGTGCGATCAGCCAGTAGAAAGGCGAGGCGAACAGCCACAGCCACTGGTACCAGATGCCCGACACACCGTTGGTGTACGTCTTCGACGCGACGCTGACCGCCTGATCCGAGTGCGTGCCAGCGCCGAAGGTGAAGAAGATCATAAAGACCTTGCCGAAGCGGCGGGGCATAACGAAGTCGTCCAGGCTGGTAACCCGTCGTGCCGACCACACACCGACCGCCACGATGATTACAAAATACACCGCCACCGCGCTCAGATCGGCTAAATGCAGTCCCGCCACCTCGCTGCCTCCTACTGACTATCGAATTTGTGGACTGGCGACATTCTAACCACAGGTGACATCGAATGATTTTGCCCGACAATCATTTTGCCCGAAAAGACGAGGCAGAATCGTCTTTGGGCAAAATCATCATGCAACCGTCGCGTTCCGTCACGTAGTCCGTCGCTACTTCGACAATCTGTCGGCTCCGTCGGTCAGCCATTCGAGCGAGAACCGGGCCAGGCGGATCCACTCGCGACGATGCGTCTGGCCACCTTCGTACACGCAACCGATCGTCATGTCGGGCAGCACGACCAAGCACGAGTAGGCGGACGGACCGGGATGAATCTGCTTCGAAATGGCCCACGTCTTGCCTTCGTCGTAGCTCAAACGGACCGTCATCTTCTCGCGAGTCCGGGTGCTGGCCGGGTTCGAGAACAGGATGCGGTTTCTATCATACTCCGGCGCGGCCGTGTAGCGGATGATGCTGCCCTGGCAATGGGGCGTTATCAACGTCTGGTCGTGATACGGCTCGGTCCAGGTCTTGCCGCCATCTGTGCTCAGGGACACGGCCCGACGGTGCGCCTCGCGCGGCGGCCAGTTGCGAGTGTTCATCATCAACGTGCCATCGACCAATTCGACGATTTCCGGCTCGCTGGTGTGGTCGTCGGGCACGTTGCCGCCAAGTTGCCATGAACGGCCGTGATCGTCGCTGAAGAACACGTGCGACCAGCACTGCTTTTTGCCGGCATTCGTGTGGTTCGAGGGGATCATCAGTCGCCCCTTGTAAGGCGGTCGGGTCAGTTGAGTGCCGTGGCCCGGACCGGTTGCGTACCAGGTCCACCAGTCGATTTTGACATCTTTGGTGATTTCGCGCGGCTTGGCCCACGTTGCTCCGTCGTCATCGCTGTGAGTGACGAACACGCGATCGTTGTCGCGACAGAAGGCCAACCAGACCGTTCCGGTCTGACGATCAACCACGGCCGTGGGATTGCCAATGGTGATGTTGGCCGAGCCGCCCTCTTCGTAGATCAATTGCATCGGCCCCCACATGCGGCCACCGTCCGTACTGCGTTTGAGCACGAGGTCCACGTCGCCGTGGTCACTCTGCGATGCCTTGCGACCTTCGCAAAACGCCAACAACGTGCCGCTGTTCGTGACAACGATTGATGGAATGCGATAAGTGTGGT
>JADHUC010000005.1 GCA_016784735.1 Pirellulaceae bacterium
GCGGCCGACCTGTTGATCAAGGCCGCCAATGCCGAGCCCGGCTGGGAACGGATCCAAGCGACCAAGAACTGCATGGTTCTGGCCGAGAATCTCGCGGCAGCCGGCAAGAAGAACGACGCGAAGAAGATCTACACGTATCTGCGCGACACCCGCAAGGACGCATCCGAGCAGTACGTATCCGAGGCGGCCGAGAAGGCTCTGGCCGAGGCGTGAGTGATCGGCGCCTGGTGGCCCGATTCGATAGACCTATCGGCGAACGTAGAAATTGGTGCTACATGATGACGAGCCCCGTACGACCTCGTGCGGGGTTCGTCTATTCGCGATTTCAGCCCCCGAGCATCGACTCGCGAACCAGGGCCTAGGCCATCGGCGTGCACTCGAACCCAACGATGTATTTGCCATCGCCACGGGGCTCAACGTGGCGGACTCTGGCTCTCATGAGGCTGTCAAGATAGGCGATCTTCACCTCCTGGCCGACACCGAATTGGGCGGCGTCTTCCAGCACCAAACCGAATCCGCCAAGCGATTCATCGTGGACTTCGGCGGGCATTTCCTGCAACTCCGGATGAAAAATGACCGCATACGTGCTATCCGGATCTTTGGCAAACCGTGTCGATTCGCGTTGCTCATCAACGTATGTGTAACCATGTCGCGTCAAGACGCTGCCCTCCTTTGCCTCTTCGAATCATGTCGGCGTGCCTTCACATAAACATAGGCCACACTTTGGCTTTGATTGGGACTTGGTGACTGAGAGAGTTTCGCAGGGCGAGAAGTAGGTCCCGCTTGCCGAGCGGGACCTCGAATTCCAAGGTTACCAGCGTTTCCAGGTCCCGCTCGGCAAGCGGGACCTACTTCTTCAGCAGCCTCCAGCGGTTAAACGACCAGGCAGGCCGTGCCTTCGCTACGATCGACAGAATCCGTCGACCTTGAGCGCGTCATTGGAACAGACGAGTGATTTCATCGCGAGCAAATTCGGGCAGTGGTCGCAGCGTTCCGTCCACGGAACGCATCCGGCAGCCTTGGTCGGCCGGCACCACCTCGCCAATCTTCGTTGCGGCGATCCCCGTATCGCCAAGTCGCTCCACGATCGCCTGCGAGCGATCCGCGGCGGCAGATATCAATAGCGAACCCGACGCAATAACACCAAGCGGATCTAGCCCGAAATGGCGACACAGAATTTGGCACTCGGGGACAACCGGCAACTTCGGTTCATCAATCAGAAGCCCCACGCCCGCAGCATGCGCCAGTTCCCACAGCCCAGTTGCGACACCCCCTTCGGTCGGATCGTGCAATGCGTGAACGCCGCCGACCTCCAGCGCCAGTTGTGCTTCGCGCACGACACTGATCCCCGGTTCGTGCAGGAATCGCGCACAACGCTGAAGCTCTTGCTCGGACATGGCGTCACGAAGTTCGCCGCTTTTTTCCTTGGCGATGATGGCGGTTCCTTCAATGGCAATGCCTTTGGTCAACAGAATCGCGTCGCCAACCTCTGCCCCAGTCGCCATCACGTACCGGTCCCGGTCGACTTCCCCGAGCATCTGCCCCACGACAATCGGCCGGTCGAGTCCGTAGGTGATCTCCGTATGACCTCCGCACAACGCGATGCCTAGCTGGTCGCAGGCTGCGGCGATTTGCCCGAAGATGGCCTGGACGACTTCTGGTGTCGTCCCGCTTTCGGGCAGCAGCAGAGTCGCCAGGAACCAACGCGGGGCCGCGCCGCAGCACGCAATATCGTTGGCGTTCACGTGAACTGCGTACCAGCCGATCTCGTCCGTGGCAAAGGTAATCGGATCGGTCTTCGCTACGAGATATCGCTCGCCCATGTCGATGATCGCCGCGTCCTTACCGACGCCCGGCCCTTCGACAACTCGCGGGTCCGTTGGCCTATAACGATCAAGCAGTTCTTCGAGCAAGCGCGGAGGTAATTTACCAACTGGGATGTCGTTCATTTGCGTTGTGTTCTCTCCCTGGTACGTCGCATCGGCAAAACCGGCCAACGTCCGCAATGTTGTGGCAGGGTCTCCCGACCCTGCCGCCGTCTGCGACCGAAGAAACATACGGCGGCAATCTTGACTGTTCCATCCGTCATTTTACCCTCTTAGGGAAGCTGTCCATTACAATTCCGCAACTTCAGACGGACAAGTGCCGGAAAAGGCAAACGCCCCACGAGGTATTTGATGTCGATAAACATGGAACACGCTCCCCGCCGGTTCGCGGCTAAACGAGCCGCCGGGCTGCTTCTCCTTCTGGCAACGCCAATCGTTGCGGCCGACGGCAACGACCGCTATTGGGCAATGCTTCGCGACGGTACACAACTGACGGGCAGTGAGATCGGCGATTTGAACGATCCGAAGCAGCAGCCGACGCTCGAAGACGAGCCGCTGTTCGATCCGAACAATCCCGTTCGCGTCGTACGCGACATGACCATCCAATCGGCGCTGGATGGACCTTTCGTCGAATTCGCCAATGGCGACATCTTGCCGGGGAAAGTCATGCGGGCGAGCGATCCAACGTCAAACGAGCAGATCCATCCGCATCTGGTCGTCGTTCCCGAGGGAACGTTGCCCATTCCGGGCCAGCAACCGGGCGAAATCCGCGTGCGTCAGTCTTCAGTACGGCGGATCGCCCTGGTGCCCGGCCGGCAACGCTCAAATCGTCCGGGATTGATGGTCTACCGCAACGGAAGCGAAGTGACAGCCAAGAGCATGCGCTGGTTGGGCGCTGCCATTCGGGCACTTACCGAATCCGGCATCCTGACCGTCGGTCTGAACGAACTGGCCGAACTCCACTTGCCCGAACGTGATGCGGTCGAGGCCCTGTTGGACGATGCGACGTGGTCTGCCGTTGGGTCCGATGATCTGATTGTGAGCGTCCGCACGACCAGCGGCGGACGACTTACCTATCCACGCTCGATGGTCCAGACCAGCTTTAGCGACGGACGGAGAACCAAATCGCTGGCCGTTCAACCTGTCTGGGCGTTAGATGCGATCCGGCTGGCGGACCAGGCCGTCGTTTTTCGCACCTACCGCCGTGCGGAAGAAATCCCGCTCTCGTTGCTTCCCGTTTCCAGCGTCGAGTATCGCACGGCGTTGCACCTCTGGCCCTGGGGCCGCAACCACAACGTGCTGGAGAAGACGTTGCGGGCCGGAGGAATCCTGGCGGACCTAGGCATCGGGACGCATTCGCACAGTGAAATTGCCTTTGATCTCCCTCCACACGCGCGCCAGTTCTATGGGATGGTTGGGCTGGACGATTCCGTAGCCGACGGAGGCTGTGTCCGGTGCAAGGTCTATCGCGACACGGCGGACGGCACACCGTTGTTTGCGAGCGGTTTTCTGACAGGATCGCAAGACCCGGCGAAGATCGGGCCGCTCACCATCCAAGGCGCCCAGCGTCTGGCGCTGGTCACGGAATTCGGCCACGAGGGCCGGCCTGCGGACACCGATCCGCTTGACATCCGAGATCACGTGGACTGGCTGATGCCGTGGGTCAAAGTCGATCTGACGGCCGTGAAAAGACCCGCGGCGGATCTTGCCCGCTGGTTTGCGCCGCTGGAAGGATGGAACGTCGACGACGCGATTCGCAAACGCATCAACGCCCGCCCTTGGTGGAATCGCAAAACGGGACGTTGGGTGATGGCACTGTCGCCCGACGCAAACAAGAACGTCGCCGATGTGGAACCGGTTGCTGCGACGCGACGCGAAAAGATAACGCTTTCCAACGCGTACATCTACATCGCAGCGGGCCGCGACACGACCGACTCGACGTACCACAATATCCAGTTACAGATCGGCGGTGAGCAGCATGCGACGACATTGAACGGGGATTTACGTACCAACGCCGGTCCGGGCAGTCTTCATGATCGCGTCTGGGGCTTGGGCGGGTATGTCGGCAAGGAAGCGACGCTTTCTTTGGTTCTGACTCCTCAAGGCGACGACAATGCGAAACCGGCCGGCATCGTATGGGGCACGGTGGCAATGCGACCGTTGATCGAGAACCTTCCCGAAGACGGCCAACCGATCAAGCCGGATGTTCCCTTGACCTCGCTGAAGCCCACGGCTGCCACGTATCGCGGGCGGCCGGTGGAGATCCTTGCGGGGAAGCTTCCGGACGGTACCTCGCTGAAGGTCCTTGGCTATCCGTTCTCGACAGGTTTCGGAGTTCGAGTGGGCACGTCGATCACTTACGAACTGGACCCATCGTATCGTCGATTCGTTGCCGTGCTGGGGCTGGCCGACGGATGGCAAGCGGTCGGGCCGTACGAAATCCTGCTGGATGACGAAGTGTTTTGGACGTCGAGCGAGCCGAAAACGTTCGATCGCAACACACCAGGCTGCCAACTCGACATTCCGATCCCCGAGGGCCACAAGAACATCCAGTTTCGCCTACAAGGACGCGACTCCAGCGGCGCGTGGGCCGCGGCCGGTTTCATGTTGGATTGACTCGCTGCCGTCCTGAATTCGTTGGGAAACAGGGCAAGGTCCCAACGGATTCAGGGCGGCAACGAAGAAGACCGCTTCGCGATCCAGTATACGGCAGCGCCGGCCAAAGCGATCCACCCAATGACGCTGACGATCGCTCCGGCGTAGACCGTCTTCGGGCGATAGGCGAAGACGATGTACTGCCTGCCTGGTTCGAGATAGACGCCTCGCATGACGCGGTTCGTACGCAGGATGGGAGCCCGCGTCGGTGGGCCATCTGGCTGGCCGGTCACTTCGGCGATCCATCCGGGGTAATACAAATCGCTCAGGACAAGCAACCCGGGTCGTTTCACGTCGGCCACGACTTCAACGCAATGCGGTTCGTCAACGACGATTTCGCATGACGCCTCCGCCAAGTCCAGATGCACCGACGCAGCGTTTGAGATTTCGCCTGGCATAACGATCGGCGAGTCGGTTTCTACAACGGCCGTTTCGCGCAAATCTCGTGGTTGGCCATCGGGAAACAGCACTTCGTTTGTCCGGCGTTCTATTGACGCTGGATCCTCATGACGCAGTTGCGGCAACGTCACGATGTCGTGTACGATCCAGGCCCGCGGCAGGGTGTCGTGATTCAGCCACAATTCGGCCTTGGGCGGCTTGTGTTGATCGTCTCGCTGGTCGATCCGCTGCATTTGTGAAAGATGCAATCCATCGGGAGCAAGCACATACTTTGCTCCCAAAGCACCGATCACGGCCGGATGTAATTCGGCCACCCCATCACTGCGTTTCGGACCATGCCGCCGCGCAGCCCCGAGAAACATCTGATACTCGTGAGACGACATCGTTCCAGTCGATTCGACCAGCGACAGGCCGGCGCGAAGGTGGTACTTGGGATACAGCGTATCGATCTCCCATCTGAGTCCTTCCCGCTGTCGCTCGGTTGAACTCGTCTCGGCCCACGATGAAGGCAGCCAATTCTGGGTTGTCCCGCGATAGACACGGAACGGTTCCGTTTTTCCGCGTTCTGCCTCACGTTCTGTTATCTGCCTCGCGACGCAGGAACTGTCTTGCCAATGCCGTATCGGCGCCGTAGGCAGCATCCAGCCATTGGCAATGGCCAGATCGACTGCCGTCAAGGCTATGAGAAGAGGAGCAATCTTGATCTTGTTTGAATTGAGGATTCGGGAAAGCAGGCCCCAGATCAGCACGCCTAGCACCGCCGTGTGCAAGAATGCGATCCTCAGATCAGCGAGCGAGCCGCTTGCGTCGATCGGTCCGAACAGTCCGTCCTTCGGAGCCGCGTCCAACCAGCGACTCCACGGCGACGCAATGGCGTACGTCGCCAGCATCGCCACAAGGCTCACACATGAAAGGCCAACGACGACGCGCCGCAGCCCTTTGTGTCCGGTAGTGAACAGGCGGTCGAATCCGTGGGCTGCCAGGACGCTGAGCCCCAGTGAAGCGATCACCAACAGTTTCGCAGGATATCGAAAATAGGCGTACCCCGGAAACGTTGTCACCAGCAGCCAATAGAGTCCGCCAACCGGTTGGCCGATCAGTACGTCATCAGCCTCCGCACCCAGCAGTGAATATCGGAATTCCTGAATCGCCCAACCCGCTCCGTACCAGCCCAAACCGGCCAGTATTGCCAACAGGGTCATCCACGAGGCCAAGCGAACTTGGACCGCGCCGCCACGCAGTCGCCAACACGAGATCGCAAGAAGCAGTGGCAATAGCCCCATGTAAAGCGAAGGTGACCAGACGCGGCCTTCGGCGGGAATGGCATTCGTCCAACGTCGATTGACAGGAAACAATCGTCCCGAGATGTTGGGCCAGACAAGCTCCGCCAGGTGCCACGGGGCAACGCTGAAATGGTAGATGTGCTCGTGATGCGTTCCGCGCGCTGGAACGCCAAAAAGACCTTTGGCGATGGTTTCGCGATGTTTCGTATCACTGTCTCTCGTCAGATGTGTCGGGATCTCGTACATGCTCCGCGGGGCCCGGAACGCCGCTCGCCCGCTGTGCCGTGACCATTCGATCGACGGCAGGATCTGTATTGCCGCCAGGATCGCTGCGCAGGCCGCTGCTGCGATGAGCAGAACAAAGCGGTTCTTCGACCAACCGCGCCAAGCGGAAAGTGAATCGTCTTGAGTCGCCGTCACCTCTGGTTTTTCGCCATCGCCGTTGTCCTTGCGTGAACCACGTCGCTCTGTTCGCCATAGCAACAGGGCATACACTGCCGCAAGCAATCCCGCGTGGTAGGCCGCTTGCGGATCGCCGCCCAGGACCATCAACGCCAGGACCGCGGCAAGTGCCAGCGACCAGAGGAGGCAACGAGTAACCAGCATCCGATGGGCGGCCACAAGAGCCAACGGCAACCAAGCGGCTCCGACCAGGAAGACGACGTTGCAGTATTGGAAGAGGACATTTCCGCCAAAGGCGTACGAAATGGCGCATAGCCCCGCCGCCCATCGAGAGGTCTGCCAGTGTCGCGCAAGGCAAAATGCTGCTGCCGCCGCCAGCAACACGTGCCCCACGATATACAGTTTGTACTTGGTGGCGAAATCCAGCGGCAGCACGAAGAGCAGTTTGCCGGGATAGAACACGCTGGACGTGGCCTCGGCTGCTACCGGAACGCCGCAGTTCTCTTGCGGGTTCCACAGCGGGACACGCCCCTGCGACCATTGGTGGCTGGACCATTCGAACAGCGGATAGTAGTAGTGAGCCGCATCGCGAAACACAAACGATCGCTGCGTGAATAACGCCTTGCCAAAGAACCACAAGAAAAGCCCTGCGACGACAATCGCGATCGCGAAGACGGTGAAAGCCGCTCTTCGCCGGTCTTGTTTTGGGCTTCGATTCATGGAAGGCCACTCATGTCCGAAAAAGGGGTCAGGACCCTTTTGTGCAAAGCACCCTCCGGGCCGTTCCGGCAAAAGGGTCCTGACCCCTTTTTCGGACCCACTTAGTCCAACAACAAGACGCTGATGGGCTCCCCTTGTTCGAATCCTAGCCTTCCGGCCGGAAACATCGCAAGACCGTTGGCACGAGCCAGCGTCGGCAAATCGGCCGAGCCATGCCAGTCCAGCGGTTCGACCAGCGTTTCTCCGGAGTCTTCGCGAAGTACCGCCGGGAAATACGTAGGCCGGTCGCCACGCTGCCGGTGAGGGCGCGCCAAGCGAGCTTCGACGGTCGGCTGTTTGCCGGGCTGGTGGCCAGCCAAGGCTGCCAATGCTGGCCGTACAAACAACTCAAAACAAACCAAGCTGCTCACGGGGTTTCCTGGTAGTCCGAAAACCAGCGTGTTGGGGGCGGTGCCCGGAGCCACGCCAAACCACATCGGTTTGCCGGGCTTCAAACGCACCTTGTGAAAAACGGGTTCAACGCCAGCGTCTTGCAGCACCTTGGGAACGAGGTCCAGAACACCAGCCGAAACGCCGCCCGATAGAACGAGAACGTCTTCTTCCAGCCCCTGTTGAACCAGTCGTGACAATTCCGCCTCGTCATCTCGCCCGATGCCCAAATCGACGGCCGTACCGCCTGCCTTGTCGGCCAGCGCACACAGCATGGGCCCGTTGCTGTTACGAATCTGTCCCGGCCCCGGCATTTGCTCAGACGGTACAAGTTCGTTGCCGGTTGCCAACACCGCGACGGTAGGCTGTGGGTAGACCAAGGCCTCGTGTCGGCCTACTTCCGACATGATCCCGACGTCGACCGCGGCGAGCCGACGTCCGGCTCGCAAAACCACATCTCCCTTGCGCAGCGACGTAGCTTGAGGCAGGATATTCTGACCCGCTTCGACCGCATCATCAGAAATACGCACGGTCGACGCATCGCCGGACTCGATCAGTTCCGTACGCTCGATAATCACCACCGCATCCGCGCCGTCCGGCATTGGCGCGCCGGTCATGATGCGCGTGGCAGTACCCGAAACGACCACCTCGCGCGGCGTGTCACCAGCAACAACTTCCTCCAACACCTGCAACTCGGCCGTGCCGCCGCGCATGTCTGCGGCAATGACGGCGTAACCGTCCATCAGCGCCTTGTCGTAGGGTGGCGAGTCAATATCGCTGGCAACATCCTCGGCCAACACAAGTCCCGGTGTCTGGCCGACCGGCTTCATGGCGGGCGGTCGCGCGTCCGCTCGCTCCAAGATCAGTGAGAGGGCATCAGAAACGTCGATCATGGCGATCCCTGCTGCAAGAAACGCCGGAGCAGTTCGTGGCCGCATTCGGTCAGGAAGCTCTCCGGATGGAACTGCCAACCTTCCAGCAAGTACTCTTTGTGGCGGATCGCCATGATTTCTCGCTCGCCGCCCGGTGCATCGGCCCATGCCGACATCTCGAATTCGTCGCCGAGCGTATCCGGCTGGATGACCAAGCTGTGATACCGGGTAGCCGTGAAGGGATTTTCGAGCCCCTCGAACAAGCCCTTGCCGTCGTGATGGATGGCGTCCGTCTTGCCATGCATCAACTGCTTGGCTCGCACGATCGTGGAACCGGTCGCCTGGCCGATCGACTGATGGCCCAGACAGACGCCCAGGATTGGCAGCGTGCCGGCCATCCGGCCAATGCAATCGACCGAGATACCGGCCTCGTTGGGAGTACACGGCCCGGGCGAGACGATCAGATGCGAAGGTTGTTTCGCTTGGATCTCGTCCACCGAGATCTTGTCATTGCGGTGAACTTCGATTTCAAGCGACGAGTCGATCTCGCCTAGCCGCTGCACGAGGTTGTAAGTGAACGAATCGTAGTTGTCCAGAACAAGGATCATCTCGGTGTTCTTTCAGCGACAGTAGGGAAATCGCGCCCAAGAACATCATAGCCTGATTTGCAGCGGAGTTTTAGCGGGCATGCGGGCGCCGGAGGATTGGGGTTCGCGCAGGCGGCAAATGTGTCTAATTTGGCGAAATCGTGGACGATCGTCGTAGGCGAGTCAAAATCGGAGGTTTCAGGTGTCAGTGTTCGGGTGTCGGGTAAGATGCGTCATTCCGTTGGCTCTTGCTGTGGGGCTTTGCCTGCACTGCGGAAAAGGCATGTCGCAGCAGAGTCCTTCCGTAGATGTCCCGGACGGGGACGACGTAACGGATCGCGTTGACGAGCCGCCCACCCGCCTCGATCCGTCGCAACGATTTCAGCAACTGATCACGCGTATCGCCTTGGAGAACATCCCGCACGAGTACGTAGACAATAAGGATTGGGGCAAGACCACGGAAATCTGGGCCGGCATCAGAATTCGGCGTGAGGGCCTTCGCATTACCACCAAGCGGCGAAAGAAGCAGGTGAACCACGGGACATGGAAGCGATACCGCATCAGCCTAGTGGACCCCGAACAACGATTCCATGTACGCGTGGAAAACGTCCATGAGACGGCCGAGGGTCGTGTCGAGTTCGATGCCTGGGTGGACGCATCACTGTCCGTATTCGGTCGGCTGTCACAGTGGGAGCGTAGTGTGCAGCTTCTCAGCATCGGCGTCGACGCGGACGCCCGAGTCCGATTGCGAGTGCATTGCAGCTTGGGCGTGGAACTGGATCCCATGAACCTGCCGCCGGACGTGGTATTGGATCCCGTCATTACCGACGCCGATTTGAAGATTGTCGACTTCCGGATTCGTCGAGTTAGCGATCTCAGCGGGCCGATCGTACGGCCGCTGAGCCACCAGGTCCGTGAAGTGTTGGAAGACAGGATCGCCAAGCGGCGGGCTCGTTTGGTTGAGAAGATCAACCGGCAAATCGACAAGAACAGGGACGATCTACGTTTGTCCCTTCATGATGTGCTCGAATCGAAATGGGGTGAAGCGGCAGCCGAGCACCTCCAAGTCGAAGAGACGCCCTCAGTCGCGGCGGAAAACGTCGGGCAAGCCCCATAGGAAGGGCATGCAGTCAAACAAGCCAGCCACAATCGCGCCGGAAAGACAAGAAAGACGAAACCGCCGGTGCGAGTGCACCGGCGGTTTCTCGAGCGTCTGAGTTCAGAGGAAGTGTTGTCAACGGATGAAGGTAACCGCTCGGAATTATTTCAAGCTGGATACGCGGGGTTCGTCTTGGCTGTCGTAGAAAAACGCGCTGGTCTCCGCACTCAGTGAATGCGACGGAGATTGGCTTTCCAGAATCACGCGGACGATGTGATCGCCCGGTTCGCGGCCGACAGCGCGGAACGTGAGCCTCTTGGTCTCGCCGACGGCCAGGGTCATGGGCGAGAATGCAACCTCGTTGCCATCGGTGACATAGTCGTCGGAAATCGCGGCTGCGAGAGCCTCGGGGGTGATGACCTTGACGCGGAGACCTTCGGCGGCCTTGGTGCCCACGTTTTGCACACCGATTTGAAACTCCGTCGCGTCGCCCACTGCCAACGGACCGTCTCTGCTGGTGATGGCCACGTTGATTTTCGGACGGCTCATCACTTGCGTCAATTGACGTGTGTCAGAATATAGCTCACGGTCGGCGCTGGCCGTAATCTCTTGGGCCAGTTCGCCCTCCGTAACCGCCCTCGCTTTGAACGGCAGCGTCTCGGTGCCGCCAGCAGCAACGCTTTCGAGATACCACGTCATAGTGTTCGTTCGGCGATCGAAATTGACCGGCCGGCCCAGCACCGTCAACTGCAGACCGGTGGGCAGCGAGGCCACCACCTTGACGTTCTCCGCAGCCGTATCGCCGGGATTCGACACACGGATCTCGTACACGCCCTCTCGCCCCACGAAGTTCGTCCGAGGTCCGTCGGCAGCTACTTCGATCACCGCACGGCGGATACGGACTTTGGCATCGACGTTCGACTCGGATCCACTGGCGTCGGCAACCGTAAACCGAGCCTCAAGGATTCCCGGGCCGATCGCCGAGGCGGTCACGGGCACCTTCTTCGAGTCGCCCGGACGCAGCCAATCGAGCGGTAACGATTCGTTCGATTCCCGGTCCGGCAATGCGTGGGACGGCAACTGGGGTGTGACGACGATTCCATCGGCCACTCCATCGCCGACGTTTGTGACAACCAGCACAAACGTCACCTTGTCGCCGTAAATGGCTTCTTCGGGCGTTTCACAGGTCATTGTGACTTGAGGACGGCGTACGTGCATCGTGGCGCGACGTGAAACGGAGAAGCTGGCCATAGCCGCCAAGTCGATTGCTCCGGTTTCGCGCGGCAACAATTGAAGCTCGATTAACCTGGATTCCTTGGCATCAAGGCTGCCCACGTCGAAATGCAGTTTGTCATCCGCTCTGTCTGTCGGCTGTGGAGTGGCTTCGATCAAGTCGACCTGCTTGGGCAACGTGGCGATAACCTGGAGATTCTCCGCCGTGATGTCGCCGAGGTTCTTGACTGCGATCTGGTACTTGGCGGTTTTGCCCACATTGATTTCAACCGGGTTCGCTGTCTCGATCGAAATGACCGGCAGCGCCGCGGTGACGTTCATATCAATGGGAGCGGAACCGTGCGTTCTGGGTTGACTCCGCCGCGGCGTGTTTGTCGAACCACTTGGTCGAGGTTCTGCGGACACGTCCAAGTCCAGCGGAGCCGGTGACAACGACGGGACAGTGACCGGCGGTGGCGAAGGCAAGCCCAAGTCTTTTGGATCTCTGCGGGGTTGCGGTTCGTTCGCGTTTTCCGGATTCTGCAACTGCTGCTTCGACGCGTCGACGGTGGTGCGGAGTACCGATCGAGCGGGAACAGCAGGCCGCTCGGCGACGAATCTTCGCGGACCGGTGGCCGCCAGCGGTTCGAGCGTGACTCGGTTGGCGTCCTCCAGTAGGCGCAAATCATCCGCAGGTTCCAGAACAACGGGCGTACCGCTGACTTGCTGCGTAGTACCTTCGTCGGAATGAAGGCGCGATGTGAGAAGACAGACAATTGCCAACCAGGCGGCAAACCAAACCGTCCGTGCGTGCATCTTGCGAATCTCCGTATTCCCTAGGCCGTTTGAATTGCTGAATTGATCGGGGGTCAGGTTTGTTTTTCGTCCGTCACTCGCCGGGAAACGGCACGAAAATCCGGCGAGTTTGCGGATCAGGTCATCGCAGCCGGCGTGTGCAAGGAACGATTCAGAAGTGCCGAAAGACGCGGCTGAGACTATCGCTCGCGTTGTCCCTGTCGGCACGGTTGCTCGGCGTCGAACGGCGATAGCCGTGAAATCCGCAGAAGCGGAGCAGAGAAAACAACCGCCAAGAGGCGGTGCTGTTCGTTTCGGAGTAACCGGCATTAAGTGCAACACGCACGGAATCTATCCCTCCAGCAAATCCAGCAGTTCGCTGGGCCGGTGGATAACTGCCTTCGCGCCGCTCTGCTGTAATTCTTCGAGAGAACGGAATCCCCAGAGGGCTCCCACCGCGTGCATGCCGGCGGCCGCCGCCGTCTTCATGTCAATGGCCGAATCTCCCAGGTAAAGGAACTCATCGGCCGGAACGCCCATCGCGTCAATGATCTCTAACGCCCCGGCGGGATCCGGCTTGCGTGGGATACCGTCGCGCTGGCCAAGGACCAATCGGAACTGGTACTCCGGTAGGTACTCCCGGACGCATTGTTTGGTAAACGCATCCGGCTTGTTGGACAGGACGGCCATCTCGACCTGCCGCGCCGTCAGCGCGTCCAACAACTCTCGAATGCCGTCATACGGGCGCGTGCGGACATTCCACTCGCGGCCATACGCCACGCGGAAGCCTTCGGCGCAACTCGCCATGACTTCATCCGGGTCCACCTCTGCCGGAAGGGCTTTGCGGAAGAGCACGATCAGCCCTTCGCCGACGAACTGGCGATAAGCGTCAATGTCGTGCGTCGGATAGCCAAGTTCCGCCAGCACGCGGTTCGCCGAATGAGCAATGTCGGCCAGCGTGTCCAACAGAGTTCCGTCCAAGTCAAAGAGAACTGCAGAGAACCGCATATCGCATCCTTCGGCAAACGAGAGTATCAAGCGTTTCCGTCGACTGGCGCGACCTCATTCCAAGCGTGGCGGCCGAAAGGGGTGCTCGCCGGCAGCGAAAAGCAGTCGTCGCAGGTTCACCAATTCATCACGGTTCAACTTCAGTGCTTCGATCGTAGCGCGGCCAACAGGAGTCAAACCGATGATCAGTTCGTAGGAGTCATCCCAAGTGAAATGCTTCTTCCACCGTTCCTTCCTCGGATTGAAGAGGGGGACGAACTGTCCAGTAATTGGATCGGGTGCTTCGACTTTGTTGTACTTGTGGTTGTTGCAGCCCTGGTACGCAAAGGCAAGGTTATCCAGCACGGTTTCGCCGTCGCGGCTGCGTGGCTTTATGTGTTCGAGCGAGAAAGGCTGGGTGGAATACCACGATTGACTCTGGCAATATTCGCAGCATCCGGCAGCGCGCAGCTCGACCTTCCGGCGCAAGGAGCTGCCTTCGTCAGGGGGCATCGGTGGGCTCCCCGATTTGCAGTTGGCGCGTCAATTCCGACACGGCTACACCCCGAACCGACGCGAGTTGCGTCAGTGCCTCGACTCGTGAAGTATCGAAGGCTTCCGTTTCTTTGGTGAGCCGTCGCAGGTCGTCATATTCCTGTTCGCTCAGCGTTTCTGCGTCGCGTTTCTGAATCAACGCGTCATACTGACTCTGCACGTCATTCGGGAAACGAGCGTTGATCCTTCGTAGCAACTCGGCCTCCTCCATCGACACACTCGGTGCACTACGCCTAGCACGCAACGCCAAAACCGCTGCCGTGAGCTGCCCGAGGTCCTCTTCGCTCAACTGCTCCGCAGCCTTGACCATGACGTCAACACTCACATCAGCCTGGATATTGATAGTCGGCATGCGACGGCTCCCTGGCACTTATCTGGAAACGTAATCTCCCTTATCAGTATACCGTACGGACCGGTAGCCGAAACTACACCTTTCCCGTCGTGCTTAACATCACGCTCGCGCATGGCACGACTTTGCTCGATTCCTGCAGGACCCTCCGGTCCCAAAGTGCGAACGGTGCCTATCTCACCGTACTGTCCGCTTACTTCTTCTTCGTCCGGCGCTGCCGGATCCGCTCGAGGATCTGTTGCTCGTACTTCAACGCTTCTTCGGGAATCGCCATTGGCTCGACAGGCGTACGGTCCAGTTCGTCGTCCTCGCCCAGCGTCCGAAGCTTAATGCCTCGATACGAAACTGGATCGCCGTGATCCTGAAACAACAAGTTTCGTCCACGGGCTGTCAGGTCGGCTCCGCGGATGCTAAGCCGCTCCACATCAGCCGCGTATTTCGGATCGCTGTAGTCCATGTCGATGACCTTTTCGCCGTTCAGCCAATGCTGAACCACCGTGCCTTTGCAGACGACTCGACCGCAATTCCACTGGCCGACCGGTTTGGTCGCGTCTTTCGACGGGGCTATGCAGAAATACAACGAAGCAGCGCTCGTACGCGGATTTCGGCCGTCGCGGTGCCGCTGGTTGTCGAGGATCTGGTATTCGTATTGCCCTGGCCGGTAATACACGCCGCTGTTGCTGCCCTCGCCCACTTTCCACTCGAAACGTAATTCGAAATCGTCCGGGATCATCTTGGCCGGATAAGTCAATCCGCCGCCTTTCTTGGCCCGCGAGATGGCTCCGTCCTCGACGATCCAATTGCCACTTTGCTGCCAGCCGTCCAGCCCCTTGCCGTCGAAGAGCAACTCGAATCCGGCCTTCTTCTCTTCCTCGGTCACAACGTTCGGGTCATTAGCCTCGCCCGCAAATGCAAGTGCCATGGGGAACACGATCGCCGACGCTATCGAAACGAGCAGGAAGCTCCTGCAGTGTCCTCGTTGCCTAATCATGGTCCACTCTCCTTTCTTCACTTTTTCGCCGGTGGCGGTTTGGGGCCGCCGTAAACCTCGATTTCCCAAATGCGCGATATTTCAACCTGCGTCTCGGTCACCCACAGGCGAATGCGACTAGTCTTGATGGGCGGAAAACGAACGTGCCAATCGACCGCCCGGTTGCCTTCGGCTTGCGTATCGTCGACATCCCGCCAATTGTCGCCGTCGCCGGACTGTAACACAAACTTCTGAATCGGAGCGACTAACTGGCCGTCGCCGTCGCGAAACCCGGAGATGACACGGACGGCTGAAATAGTCTGAGGCTCGGACCAGACGAGTTCGACCCAATTCGGCGTTTGTGGATCGCTGAGCCACCGTCCGTCATTGTCGGTCACGGCCGCCTTTCCATCGTTCAATAAGTCCGGGGCATTCGTGTCTGTCTTCAAACAACCGGACACCTGGACTTTGGCCTTCCGCGCCAGGTTCTCCCCGGCCGCGGCCAGCCATTCCGGTGGCTCGATCGACGTGATCAATGGAGGCAACTTCCCCACGCCCTGCTGCATCAACTCCTTCAATTCGTCCAGATGGTCTTTGTACACGTCACGCGGGGCGACGTCGTGCTCCTTGCACAGCGAGGCGGCCATGCCGACGATCTCGCCCATGCAACCTCCGGTACGCATCACGCGTACCGATCCCAGCGCGTCGTGCGTAACGCTGATGTCGCGGCCGGCCATGAACAGATTCGTCACATTGCGCGAGTAGAGGCAACGATAAGGGACCCAGTAGGGCGTCTTGTAGCGAGTGAAGTGAGCCTTCGCAATGAACGCGTCGCCTTCGAATCCGGCCTCGTAACGCGGGTCCGGCAAGTGCAGGTCGATCGACCAGCCGGTTGGAACGCAGCCGTCCGGGTATTCCTTGCCGTCCAGCAGGTCCTCTTTTGCCAAAATGACGTCGCCCAAAAGCCTGCGCGATTCGCGTTTGCCGGAAACATAGGCGGACCAATTCAGTTTGTAGTTGGCATATCGCCCGTCGACATTCTTCAGCGCATCCCAGGCGCCGTACATGGCTCGAAGGTTCCAATCGCGAATGTACTCGCTCTTGTCGAACGGATCGTGGTCGAAACCGCTTTCCCAGTACCAGCCGCCAAGAGATTCGATGCTGCGCGAATTGTCCGTGCCGGCAGTCCCCGGTTTCGCTCGCCCGGGAAACGGTTTATCGGTCAGATCCAGCGCCCAGACACATCGCTGAAACGGAGCGGGCTTGCCAGTGTCGATCACGTTCCACAGATTACAGCGGCCCATGTGGCCTTTGTCAGTCAGTTCGTGATCGGCCCCGGCCAAATGGCCAATGCAGCCGTCGCCCGTGGAATCAACGAACCAACGCCCCACAAACCGGCGACGCTCGCCGGTCGTCGTATGTTGGGCAATCACGGCGCACAATCGACCGTCGTCCGTCTCGACGGCGTTCGCGCGGTGACAGAGGAATAGCGAAATCCCAGGTTCGGCCCGGACGATGGCAAGCTTGTTTTCGTCCTCGTACAAATCGGCAGTATTTGACGGGCCGTAATGAGCATGGCGTGCTTGCTCCAGTTCTCGAACGACATCGCCGACGCGCGGATACGGTTCTTTATTGCGAGCGCCTTGGAGCCAGACGCGGACTTCCGAACTGTTGTTCCCAGCCAGGACCGGGCGATCCTGAATCAACGCCACGGTTAGACCCAACCGAGCAGCCGATAGCGATGCGCACGTACCGGCAATTCCACCTCCAACGACAACAAGGTCATATTCGCCAGCCTCCGGCGGTTCGTCGGGCAGTCCGAGCAGCTTGCGACGGAATTGGCCCATCGCAGGTTCTTGGTTGGGAGGCGTGAAATCCGCTTCGGTGGTCAGGACGATCGCGTCACAGCGGCCTTCGAAGCCGGTCAGATCGTGTAAAGCGACAGCCACCGCTTGCTTCGCGATTTCGACCGTGCCCCCATCCTGCCAATGCCATTCGGCACCTTCCGCGCCGAACTGAGTCTCCAGCGTCTTTCCGTCGATAAGCACTTGGAACTTGCCCGGAGCCCCCGGGGCATTCCAAGTCGCCACCCAGTCACGAGTCCGCACCCAAACACGGTAGGTGCCGGCCTCCGGAAGATTCACCGTGGTTGTGGCATCACTCACGGCCACACCCAGACCGTGAGCCAACAAGTAGGGCGACCCCATCTGGTCCATGAATTGCGCATCGACAACCCAGCCGCCGAGGTCGTCAAACCGCTCGGTCTCTAACAACACCGTCTCGGCCGCCGCCGGCACGACAGCGGCCAGAGACAACACAATAGTCCAAAAAACGCGGTACATGGCTGCTCCCTTGTTCAGGATGCTCTCCATCTTGAGTCCCCAAGAAATATCAAATCTCACAATGGCTATGCGTAGAAGGCCGAACCAATCCGTACCAATGTCGCACCTTCTTCGATGGCTACCTCGAAATCACCGCTCATCCCCATCGACAGTTCGTCCAGCGAGATCTCCGGCGGACACGCCGTCGCAAGTTTATCTCGCAGCTCGCGCAGACGGATGAAGTCTTGTCGCGCTTCATCCAAACTGCCGCCCCAACTGGCCATGGCCATCAGGCCGCGGATTCGCAGGCCGCTTAGTTCAGCGAGCTTCGGCAGAAGCGGTTCCACTTCGTCGTGTGCAAATCCGTGTTTGGTCGCATCTCCGGAGACGTTCACCTCGACTAATACATCCGTGACTCGCCCCGCTTCTTGCGACAGCCGATCGACGGCCTCCAGCAGACGCAGACTGTCGCCGGCGTGCAACAAGGTGACATAGGGCAATGTGCGACGCGCCTTGTTCCGCTGCAGGTGGCCGATCATGTGCCAGTGAATGGGCCGACCCTGTAACTGGTCCGCCCGGTCCCACAACTGCTGCGGGCGGTTTTCGCCCATCTTCGTACAGCCGGCCGCAATCAAGGCGTCGATTTCCTCGATGCCCACGTACTTGGTCACAGCTATCAGCGATACCTCCCCCGCACGTCGCCCACTCCGCATTGCGGCATCGGCGATCGACTCGCGAATGCGAGCCACGTTATCAGCAATACGTTCTGCCGTCACGGTCATGTTACGTCAGCCAAGGACGGTCGTTTCATTCAATCCAGGATCTTCCGCAGAACTGGCTCGTACGCGTCCGCGTATCGCACCATCCCCAAGTCGTTGGGATGCGAACCGTCGGTGGCCGCCTCGCCATCGTCGCCCAGCAACACATCGCCTTCCAGATAGTATAAGTGCTGAACATCGGCAGCAATCAGGTTATCGTAAGCCTTTCGCAACGCGGCGCGGCTGGTCGCGTGACGGTCGCGGGCCGATTTGCGGAATGGGGCGTAAGTGTACGTCCGATCCTCGACCAGGAGGATGGGCGTATCTGGTCGTGCTTTCCGTAGTTGCCGTACCAGCGGCTCGGCTCGTTCGGCGACCGCATCAGCCGCCATGTTCGGTAGGCAGTCGATAACGTAGACGGACGCATCCAATTCGGCCAGCAATTCGCCCACCTCGGCCTCCATCCTGCCGTTGCCGGAGAATCCCAAGTTGATCACCGGTCGATCAAGGCGACGGCCCAGGATGCCTGTCATGGATATTCCGGGGCGCGAAGCGCAGGCACCGTGCATAATCGACGTGCCATAGAACACGATTGGTTTGTCGGTGCGCGGCGGTATGGGCCGAAATTCTACCTTTGTGTCGACGCCGATCTCCAGTGATTCGACGCCGTTGTACAGGGGCAGGTACAGCGTATACAAACGCGGCTTCGCATCGGGCAACGGGTCGACGCCTGACACTAACTGCAGCTTCATTTGCTGTGCTGACGGCCGAGCGACGGCCAGCCAGCGGTCTCGGCCCTGATCGTCGCGAGCGTAAAGATCCAAGCCACTGACGCCCGTTGCGGGCATGTGCGGCATGGCCAGGCCGCCGGACAGCAGCGAATAACGTGCGTGAATCGAGGTTGCGTTGGTTTCAAACCTGACGAGCATGCCGGCCGAATGACGGCTCAGACTCCACACGGCCGATCGCACGGTCTTCTCCGCCTTGGCCGGCAAGCGATCGAAGTAGCGAGCCGTATCCGAAAAACCTTTCCCTTCGACACCCCAATCACACACGTCGCGCCATGCGATATCTCCTTCGACCTTTGGCGTCACGTTCGAATCGGCCGCAAAGGATGCCTTGCCCAGTGTGCTGGCGAGAACAACGACCAAGATGACAACAAAGCGTTTTCGATTGGTAGACAATGGTGTTGGCATGGTATTCCTTTGCTTTCTATCCAAAAAGTCATTGGACATTGATACTTGGGCATTGGTCATTCGCCACTAAACAGGCTCCAGTATCTGCAACTGCGTCCCAGCAACCATATCCTTCACCTTCCCGCGGTACTCCATCATGTGCGGTGCTATCAGGTGGTCTTCGAGAGCTTCGATGCTTTCCCATTTTTCGACAACGGTCACGACGTTCTCGCGCACGTCCGCTTGAGCCGAGATATTGGTTTCAACGTCGACTGTCGGACCGTATTCCAGACAGCCTTTCTCCTCTCGCACCAGAGGCACGATCTTGCGGAACTCGTCGAGAAAATCGTCTCTTCTGCCTTGCTTCAGTTTTACCGATGCAATCACGTAGATCATCGTTCTCTCCATTGGCCAGACGCGTGCGTACGATCGGGTCATTTTGGGTTAGATGTCGAGTGCACGCAAGATCCCAGCATATGGCTTCGGGCCATTATCCGAATTGTGTCCCTCTGTTATACTGCGAAGGAATCACTGCTCGTCCACCGAGTCTCGTTTGAACGGCTCATCAAAATGACCACGGTTTTAGGAATCTCGGCCTTCTACCACGACGCGGCAGCGGCCTTGGTCGTCGATGGCGAGATCGCAGCCGCCGCTCAAGAGGAACGATTCACTCGCAAGAAGCACGACGAGCGGTTCCCTACCCACGCCATCGAGTACTGCCTGCAGGAAGCAGGTATCGAGCCCGGCGACTTGGACTACGTCGGCTTCTACGACAAGCCCTTTCTGAAATTCGAGCGATTGCTGGAGACCTATCTGGCATTTGCACCAGCCGGTTTTCAATCTTTCTTGAGTGCCATTCCGGTTTGGTTGAAGCAGAAGTTGTATCTGCGACGCGAGCTGAACCGCGGCCTGAAACATGCGTACAAGAAACGATACGTCTTCACCGAGCACCACGAGTCGCACGCGGCCAGTGCTTTCTTCCCTTCGCCATTTTCCGAGGCCGCGATCCTGACCGTGGATGGCGTCGGCGAATGGGCGACCGCCAGTTACGGCTTCGGCAAAGAGAATCGCATCACGCTGACGAACGAACTGCACTTTCCGCACTCGCCGGGCCTGTTGTATTCGGCCTTCACCTACTTCTGCGGTTTCCGCGTCAATTCCGGCGAGTACAAGCTGATGGGGCTGGCACCCTACGGCGAGCCGAAATACATCGATTTGATTCTGGACAAGTTGATCGACCTGAAAGCGGACGGCTCGTTCCGCATGAACATGTCGTACTTCAACTACTGCCAGGGCCTGACAATGACATCGCGCCGCTTCGATCGGCTGTTCGGTGGTCGGCCACGGAGGCCGGAATCGCCGCTCACCGAGCGCGAGATGGACATGGCGGCGTCGATCCAGGTTGTGACGGAAGAAATCATCATGCGCATGGCTCGCCATGTGCATGACGAAACGGGACTGGACCGTTTGTGTCTTGCCGGCGGCGTGGCACTGAACTGTGTGGCCAACGGCCGCATCCTTCGCGAAGGCCCGTTCGGCGACATCTGGATCCAGCCGGCAGCCGGCGACGCAGGCGGTGCGTTGGGAGTCGCCTTGTTCATTTGGCATCAACTGCTCGACAAGCCTCGCCATCCAAATCCGTTGGATCACCAGAAGGGATCGTATTTGGGTCCAAGGTTCTCTGAAAAGGAGATCAAGTCCTTCCTGGACGACATCGGCGCTCGGTACCGATATTTCGACGACGAGGACCAGTTGTGTGACCACGTCGCGGATCTGATATCCCAGGACAAGGTCATTGGCTGGTTGCAGGACCGCATGGAATTCGGACCACGGGCACTGGGGGCGCGCAGCATTCTGGGCGACGCGCGGAGCCGCAAGATGCAGTCGGTCATGAATTTGAAGATCAAGTTCCGCGAGTCGTTTCGTCCGTTCGCTCCGTCCGTGTTGGAGGAACATGTGGACGAGTATTTCGAGGCGCGCCCGCACGAGCCAAGCCCGTACATGCTGCTGGTGGCACCAGTGAATCCGGACAAGCGAGCGAAGCTGAGCGACGACGACCTGCAACTTCACGGCATCGACAAACTGAAAACGTGCCGATCGGTGATTCCCGCGATTACTCACGTGGACTATTCGGCTCGCGTACAGACGGTCGACGCCGACCGCCACGGACGATACTACCGGCTGCTGAAGCGATTCGAACAGAAGACGGGTTCGGCGGTTGTCATCAATACCAGCTTCAACGTTCGCGGCGAACCGATCGTCTGCACGCCGGAACACGCCTACCGCTGTTTCATGGCTACGAACATGGACGTTTTGGTGTTGGAACGGTTCGTTCTGTCGAAGGACGAGCAACCGAACGCCAAACAGCACGAGATCGACGAATACCTGGAGCAGTTCGAGCTGGACTAGCGCGGCGCCGCGACTTCCCCGTTTAACCCGATGCCGCAGGCGATGGCGGGCGCTACGCGTTGACGATCCATCCCACTGCCCGCCATCGCCTGCGGCTTCGGGTTAAACGACCTGACTGCGCGGCCTCAATGGCACATAGGCGCGCAGCCAAAGACGCGGTAAAAGAGAAGTAGAGAATTGGCAACGCAGCGAAGAACCTGTCAAGAGAGACTCTATGAAAAAGCAAGTCAACATCGACGGCGTCAACTTGCAGTTGAGCCAAACGCAAGATGCAAAGGGCGAGTGGATCGGGCAGCAGGAGACCCTCCAGCAACTACTGGCTTGCTGGCTGGTGGTCAGCGACGACGATCTGCCGCTCACGCCGAGGATCATCGGTGTACCCGGAATCGGAAAAACGGCATTGGCGATGGCCGGGGCAGAGGCGAACGGGCGGGAGCTGTACGTCTATCAATGCACCGCCGATACGCGTCCGGAGGACTTGTTGATCACGCCCGTGTTGGCCGAGAGCGGCAAGATCGCTTATCACGCTTCGTCTTTGGTCACGGCCATGATTCGCGGCGGCGTGTGCATCTTGGACGAGGGCAACCGGATGAACGAGAAATCCTGGGCCAGCCTGGCGCCGCTCTTGGACCATCGCCGATACGTGGAATCGGTGGTGGCGGGCGTTACCGTGCGAGCCCATCCGGATTTTCGCTGCGCCGTGACGATGAACCAAGACGACTCGACCTACGAGATTCCCGACTACATTCTCAGCCGATTGCAGCCGACCCTGAGCCTTGGATTCCCCTGCAAGCAAGATGAATTGGCGATCCTCCAATACCACTTGCCCTTTGCCGAGACTGACATGTTGGCCATGACGGTGATGTTCCTGCAGCAGTCTCACGCGTTGAACCTGGACTTCTCGCCTCGCGACGGCATCAATATGTTGCGGTACGCCATGAAACGATTGCGGCAGAACTCCGATCACCCAGCAGCAAAAGACGCCGCGTGGCGCGAGTCGCTCGAAGCGTGTTTGGGCGAGGACGCTATGGATTTGGAGTCATTGGCCGAACGCCGTTCACGGACGCTGGGCGGGGATGCGGTGCCGTTGGGACTGGGAGATTTCTTTTTTGATCCGACCGATCCGTTGCATCCCGACCGGCAAGAGGAAGACGAAGACGACGACATTGAGTTCTAATGGAGGAGTGTGCCACTGCTGGGAATCGAACGTGCTATCCATGGTACGAGACTCACCACGATTCCCAGCAGTGCTGCGCCGCCCGCCAGCGCAACACTGCTCGAAACGATGGAAAGCGACCGCACATGGTGGGCCCTCGTCGTTTCGAGCAGTGGCACACCGCGCAGAACTGGCGAGTTACTTTGGCACACGTTACTGCGAGCAAGTGACGAGCAACCCATGTTGCACGACGCACTGAAAATCGGGCCCCGCATCACGGCGTTGCCGATCATCTACGGCAGCGGCGATTTTGCGCTCGAAGTGCGCCGCGTGATGCTCGACCACCGTTTCGATTGTCTGGCCGTGCCACTACCGCCTTCGTTCCAGTACGACGTGGAACGAGCGATCGAGCTTCTGCCCACGCCCACTTTGGTCACGCAAGCCGAGAACCCGCTTTTTCGAACCGAGTGGACACCGGAGTCCGACCTGGACCCAGATGACGACGACGAGGGCGATCGAACGCTCAGCTATGTGCCGATCGATCCTTGTCAGGGCGTAATCATGGCCCTGCGCATCGCGATGGGGGAACACTTGCCGCGCCGGTTCGTCGACCTGGAGACATCGCAGTTCGAGCCGCACAGCGCCGTGCTTCCAGATCCGTACGCCTTGAAGAAGGTCGCCATCGAACGATTCGCGGCAGCCCTGCTACCGCACATCGGCCGATTGCCGTCCGGACAGCCGCAGGATCGTGTTGTTCACATGGCCGAGCGACTGCGGGACTTGGAGAAGCGTTACAAATCGATCCTGTTCGTGTGTTCCGTGTTGGATTGGCCGTGGGTCCGAGAAGCGTACATGGAGCGTACGCCGTCGGTCGCCGAAGACGACGTGGTGGAATCCACGGTGACGTATCAAGCCAGCCTGCGAACACTGGTTTTCCTGCTGGGCGAGTTGCCGTTCATCACGGGACTGTACGAACGGGCGCGAGCCGAATTGGAGGACGACGAAAACCTGTCGATAGACGGCGTGAAGGAGTTACTGCTCACCGCACGCTCCTCCTATCTGGCCGAGTTCAAGGGTCGCGCACGTAAAATCACACCACATCTGTTGTCGCAGTGCCTGAAGTACATCCGCAACCTGTCGTTGATCGAACGACGCATGACGCCCGACTTGTACAACCTGGTGATCGCCTCCAAACAGGTCTTCGGTGACCAGTATGCAATTCACGTGGCGGAAAGGGCCCGCGACTATCCGTACGAAGAAGACACGGAATTCGAAACGGTCAAACTGGGCATCGAGCAAGCCGAATTGCCCGACGGCGACATTGTCGAACTGGTCAGCCGTTTGCCCGGTCCGCCCGTCGTCTGGCGTAGCTGCGATTTGCGGCGCCGTCCGGAGCGCGAGGAAGTCGAACGCTGGAGCATGCAATGGAACCCGTTCTCGCAATGCAGTTGGCCGCCGGAGGATGATCTGATCGAGGACTTCCGCACACATGTCTTCGATCGCGCAAAGACGGTGATGGGCGCCGATTTGGCCCGATCCGAGAAATTCACCACCAGCGTCATGGACGGCATCGACATCCGAGAGACGTTGCGACACTGGTACGATGGCGACATCTACGTCAAAGTGCTACCCCCTGCCCGTGGCGACCTTGATTGCGCAGTCATGCTGTTCGATTCGCCAGCCGACCCTCGCGATTATCCTTGGCGGACCACGTGGTACGCCGAGCACGACATGGAGTCGACGCTGGCCTTCTTTGCCACCGACTTTCGCCAAGAGCCGGTTGGACCGGGCATTTGCCTGGCCACCTACGGCGGGGCGCTGTTCCTGTATCCGCCGGTCCACATCGACGACGTGTGGACCGACCGCCGACTGGACTTCACCGAAACGATGGAGGAACGGTTGCTGGCTGCGGCTTGCCTGCACAGCCGTTCGAAGCACATCGCATTGCTCAGTCCCCTGCCGCCCGGCGCCGGGTGGCGACGGCTGGCACGACGCTTCAAGAAGAACTGGGTCCATCTGCCGCTCGGCCAGTTCAGCGACTCGACGGTTCAGCAATTGCGGATCGTCCACGTGCTGAACGGCAAGCAGGTCCGCAGCTACGCAGCCCAGTTCATTCGGCGGGCGTGACCGCGGCGGCCGACTCGGCAATCCGGGCAACAGCCGCCTCACAACGAGCTGCAATGTCGTCCTCGCCCGTCAGGCAAACATCCAGGTCTCTGAGCAACCCGTCTTTGATGTCGTAGATCCAACCGTGCAGCGCCGTTTGCTGACCGCGAGACCACGCATCTTTCACGATGTTTGTAGTGCACAGATTGTCGACCTGCTCGATTACGTTCAACTCGCAAAAAATGTTCGCCTTCAGATCGGCGTCAGCGACCGACTCCAACAAGTCGCGGTGCTTCTCCCGGACATCGACGGCGTGTTGGAGCCAATGATCGATCAATCCCATGCGGTCATTCCGCAGGACCGCGAGTAGTCCGCCGCAACGATAATGGCCGCAGACAATCACATGTTTAACCTGCAGGACGTCCACCGCATATTGGAGGACCGAAAGACAGTTCAGGTCCGTATGCACAAAAAGGTTGGCCACGTTGCGATGCACGAAAAGCTCGCCCGGCAACAGGCCCACTATTTGATTGGCCGGAACGCGACTATCCGAGCAGCCGATCCAAAGGATCTCCGGGAACTGTCCTTCCGCGAGACGCTCGAAAAACGTGGCGTCTTTCGCGAGCATTTGTTCAACCCACGCTCGGTTGTTGTCAAAAAGGTGCCTGAGCTGCCGCATGGTTCTAGCCGCCTATAGTAGGGTTCATGTGCCAGGCCGTTTTCGAATCTCATTTACAGTCGTCAGCGGTGGCGGTATTCTTGGCGGACGTAGGGGAGCGTGTCAAGATCAAGGCATCCAAAGTCCGGCGATTGTCTATCGAAGGAATCGTCGATATATATGTGTCAACTTTCGCGTGAAGGTTGCGAAATCCTGGAAGCGGATAGTCGCCGTGTTCTCCGAACTCGGTGTCTTCCCTCACCGACCTCGGAGAGGACGGCGACAAACGTGGCAGCTTCTTCTCGGCCAATTCTAAACCACTGCCGACGTAGAGACAGAAGGAGGTTAAGTACCATGAGCGTGATTCGATGTGACCGAGTACTTATCACTGTAGCGATGGTGTCTTGCGCCGTTTGTGTTTGGCAAGCCCTGCTTCCCAGCGGAACGACGGCAGCGGAAGAGAATGGTGCGCATGGAGTGAATTTGAAGGCGCTAACACGTATCGGTGCGGACGTTGACGAAAACGGTTGGACCGCATTCAAGACGAGCGACGATACGCGGGTGATCCACGTCAGCAGTTCTCAGGGAAACGACGAAAACGACGGGCAAACGCCCGACAAGCCAATGAAGACGCCGGCCAATGCCCTGGCCCTTCTGCGAGACGGCTTTCCCGATTGGGTTTTGTTGCGGCGAGGCGACGTGTGGTTCGAACCGTTGGGCAGAGTGAACGTATCGGGCCGCAGTCCGCAGGAGCCGATTCTCCTTGGCGCATACGGCGATACCGGCGATCGGCCGAAACTGATGTTGGGCGACCACAAGTCCGGTTTGGACATCACCGGGCGGCAGACATCGAACATTGCCATCGTTGGGATCCACTTCTACGATCACAAGGGCGACCCATCGACCGAGCACTTTGTCCGCGATCGCGCAAAAGTGAACCACGGCGTCTGGTACTACAGCTTGGGCGAGAACATCCTGATCGAGGACTGCCGGTTTCAGATGCTCCGTGGCGTGACTGGGCTCGGCAGAATCTGGGTGCCCGAAGGGCAACCCACGCCGGAATGGGGAATGCGGAACATGCAGGTACGGCGGTGCGTGGTAGACGGCGCGTGGTCGACCAGCGGGCATTGCCAGGGATGCTTCTTCAACGAAGTCCACGGGCTGCTGTTGGAGGAAAATGTCCTGGATCACAACGGCTGGAATCTCGAAACCGGCGATCTGCCCACCGTGTTCAATCACAACGTCTACATCACGACGCAGTGCGACAACGTCGTGGCACGCGGAAACATCGTTTCGCGCGGATCGACCACTGGTTTGTATTGCCGCACGAACGGCATCCTCGAAGGCAATCTGTGTGTGGACAACAGTCCAGCGCTGAATCTGGGACGCATCACCAAGTTCAGGCCCGGTGGTGTGACGGGGCGCATTTCGGGCAATGTCGTGATCGGTGCGCCGACTCGTGAGGGACACAAGGGTATCCGCATCGCCAGCAATGGGATCGAGGTGGGCAATATCAATCGCGGGGGTGTTGTCGTCGAGGATAACATCGTTATCGGCACCAATGGAGCCGAGGGCTATGCTCTGAAGATCAGTCCCCTTGGCGTCGGCGTGCACAACGCTATGTTTCGGCGAAACGTCGTTTACAATTGGCCGCGCATGTTGAACTGGGTGGGCGTACCAGGAAACGAGCTGGCAAAGCAGCAGCTTTCGGACATTGTGTTTGCCAGCAACAGTTTTCAGCTTCAACAGCACAGCGATGCGGAGTCCCCGTCCATACGGTGTCGAGACACGGAGACGAGCGAAGGCATGACCTTTCGAGACAATCTCCTCTATCACGAACCTCCAGACGCCAAGTGCGTCGAGTTGAAGGAGAGGCAGTTAACATTCGCTGAATGGTTGGACGAGATCGAGGATTCCGGCAACAGAATGCAGAAGGCCGAGTTTGCCGCTCCGAACCGCACCGTGGGCACGTATCACGAAACACTTGGCAAAGAAGCAACACTCGAAGCGTTCTTGCTGGAAGCCCGCAAACAGTCCAAGCACAACTGGCGCAAAGAGTACACAGCTAAGGCTGTCATCGAGTACATTCGCGACGGGTTCCGTTGATGATCGGCTCTCGAAGGGCCCCGCCTGCGATCGCCGCAGGGCCATTTACTTCTTCACTTTGCGGATACGGATGTGTCGTAACCCGAAGCGTAAGCGAGGGACTTCTCCGAGGATTCCCTCGCTTACGCTTCGGGTTTCGATGCTGTCACAGACTGTGTAGCTTGAACAAATCAAATGCCCTGGCGATCGCCGGTCAATTGTGGACGAGTCCAGGCTGACATGGTAGGGTGAATGGCATGGCGAGGATGGCTTGGAGCCAATCCTCCTTTTCTGGCCGTAATGCTAGTCTGACGCGTTAGTCCAAATCGAGTTGGCAGGACGGGGCGTTCCCGCCCGCGATGGTTTCACCGTTCCCCCGGATAATGTGAGGAGTTGAGCATGCGTTCTGTTATGGTTTTCTCGGGTGCGGCAATCCTGGCCGCCTGGGCGTTGGTCGCCGAGGCGGGGGAGTTGGCTGCACCGGTCCACGTGATGTCCGACGGCCAGCCGCTTGACGTCGGCGGCATCGGATATGCCGCCCCGTTCATGGGCGACTACGACGGCGACGGCGTGCGCGATCTTTTGGTGGGTGTGTTTTCTGAAGGCCGATTGCGGATCTATCGCAATCTTGGCACAAACGCGAAGCCGAAGTTTGGCGGCTACGAGCAGTTCAAGGGCGGGGCCGAAACCGGTCGCGTCCCGGCTGGATGATGCATCGGTTTCACTCCCATGTTGGGAGATTTCGACGCCGACGGTGATTTGGACGTGCTTTCGGGATCGTATCCAGGGGAACTGTATCTATTTCGACGAAACGCAGACGGCTCGTTCGCAGATGGCGAGACGCTGAAGGACCGCGACGGCAATGCCATCAAGGCAGACAAGGCATCGACCGTCTTCTTGGCCGACTGGGACGCCGACGGCGATCTGGACATGGTACTGGGCAGCATTCGAGGCGATGTGTACTTGGTCATCAACGAAGGCGCCGCCAAAGCGCCGGAATTCGGCAAGCCGGTCAAGTTGGACTTGGATTTGGCGGGTAGCAATTCGGGACCGATCGTGGCCGATTGGGACGGCGACGGCTTGGCTGATTTGTTGGTCGGCCTGAGCGACGGCAGTGCCCATTGGCTCCGCAACGTCGGCACCGCCGAAAAGCCCAAATTCGCTTCGAGCGAGACGCTGGTGGAAAAGAGTGGCTTTGGCTTCCGATTCGAGGATCGCAAGCCGGGACAGTGGGGGGCTCGGGTCAAACTGTGCGCAACGGATTTCAACGGCGATGGACGACTCGACTTGCTCTTGGGTGATCGCTCTGGTGACGTCGTTGAACCCGAGATGACGGACGAGCAGCGGCAGGCCTACGATAAAGCGAAGCAACAAATGGCCGAGCTTATGAAACAGCGTGCCGAGGCCTCGGCCAAGTTGATCAAACTGCAACGGGAGAGTCGGAACGCGGAGAAGCCGGCGACTGACGAAGATCGTCAGCGGGCGAAGGAAAGAGCCAGCGAACTGCAAGAGTTGGTGAAAGGGTTGCAGAAGCTGAACACCGAATACGCCGCTTGCAGCCAGAAGCTCCGTGAGTTCGGCCCACAGAAGGTCAGACACGGTTTCGTCTGGTTCTTCCAGCGCAAGCCGAAAGCCGAGTAACTTCTGTGGCCAAGGATGGCGGAGACGAATTGAAGGCAAAGCAGCCCCGGAGAGTTTTGGGATGGGCCGTGTTGTGTCGCGGTCTCCCCTGTTGTGTCGCGGTCTCCCGACCGCGACACGCGTGCGACCGCAGGTCTCCAAGAATCCGGGGAGACCTGCGGTCGGCGAGTGGTCCGGTCGGGAGACCGGACCACAACCAGGGAGCCCACAATGCGGAGGAAGGAACTGATGGACACAAGGCTGGCGACTATTCAATGGTCTTCCCGCATGTTGGCCACTGCTGTGTACGTGTGCTTCGGAACCCTCACCGCTACCGCAGCGGACGCGCCGTCCTCATCGCTTGACGACCCGAAGTACGATGGTCTCAAGGCGGAGTTTCTGAACTTGGATCCGGCGTATTTCTCGGAGGTGGTTTTCTCCGATCACTTTTCCGATGCATCGCAGAATTACGCTAGCGCCGACGGCGCGAACAGACTTGAGCTGAGGATCAACGAAGGCGGGTTCATGGGATGGCACACCTTCGGCGGCACGTATTGGGCCGACAATTCGCTCCACGGGACAAAGTCGCTCGCACGCTACATGACCGGCGGCAGTCCCCACAACAATGGGCCCGTTGGCGGGTCGAGTGTGGACAATGATCACCTCACGGCGATCAAGCATCCGGACCGCATCTACAAGCGGGATACATGGGCGACCGGCTCCGGCACGCGGCTGTGGATCGGTGCCGGTTTCAGGCAGACATTTCTTCTGCCGCTCTTCAAAGGTCTCGAGTACGGTCCGGCCAACCGAATCTGCTTCGAAGTCGAATTACCGACGGACCGTATGCGCTTCTCGTCTCAAGGCCGTACGCGCGACGGCGGCGATCCGGGCAGAGCTCAACTGGTGAACCCCGAAGTGGCCCACGACAATCTCGACTGGGTTCGAGCCGAGATGGGTACTTACACTTCGGTGTATGGATCGGACCTGCTGAACTGGACCAACAACCCGGAGACGGGCGGCACCTTCAACCGCGGTGGGTGCCATTTCTATCACAAGCCCGCGTCGTACCAGCGCTACCCGCTGGACAGAGCTTACGCGCTGAGCAAAGACACGATCGTCTTCTGCTTTGGGCCGGCACCGAGTGGCGTTCGCAGTGGTATGCGCCCGCCCTTTTGCATCAACCCGTTGCTGACCGTCATGGGCGACAACTCCGAGGGCCTCACCGACGCCTACCAGTACATCTCTTACCTGACCCGCGTCTACTTCGACATCCTGTCGACCGAAACGAAACACCCGGCGACCGCCAAGTACAACAAGGTGTGGGTCATGTACGAGCCGAATGACATCCAAGCGCTCAGCGGACGGGGCTCCGTCCTGGGTGTAGACATGGTGACTCGGGACGAGCCCGCGATTCATCCCTTTACGATCTTCAACGATGCCCCAGAAGCGCGGACTTACCGGATCACGATGATGGCCGGTGGCAACTTGGCCTTCGAGTCGGCAAACGACTCGTTCCGCATTTACGTAGACGCAGACGCGAACGAAGCCCACGACGCCGGCGAGGACACTGAACTCGTGCCAGCCGGCACGGTGACGCTAGAGGCGAAGACGGATCTGGACCTCGTAGCCACCCAAAAACCCAACTGGGACAGCACTTACGATACAAACGAGCGTTTCGGCCGTCGTTTCGCCCCGGCGGGTATCACGCTCCAGGAAGTGGGACGGATGCGGATGACATCTTACGCCTTCCGCACCTGGCTCGGGACTGCCGAAGAGGTAGCGAAAAAGGAAACGCTCATCAACGAAATGCGTTATCCATCGCCTGACAGCATTTACGCGACGCAGGCCCAGTGGAACCAGGACAAGCCGGACAACCCCCGACTCGTCCGCAACACGCCCGACTACCAGATGGCCCTCCGCAAGCTGGCCGTACGGCGTCGAACAGGCAGATGAAGTGCGCGTTATTCGGATCGCGCTCAATCGCAGACGAGCCCCAGTTTTTCGACGTGCATCTTGGCTCGGCCGAAGGCCGCAGCGTTCAACCCGCAGCCGAAGACGCAGGTATTGATGTTGCGCGTTTTCCGCCCTGTTCCTCGCTGAGCCGCTCACCAGCGGCAAACCCGTGGGGCTTGGTGGCTACTATAAGGGTGGCTGGCGTCGATGAATACTCCTTCAACCCCAGCCGCTGAATTTCGCGACGCGGCAACACCACCCCACCATTGAACGCGGTGTCAACCCAAACGAGAACGGTCGATTCTGGACCGTTCGGCGTACTGCCGATTTGCACTTCGAGTAGTGCCCGAAGATCGTCATCGACGGTTCCATTCATCGAATCATCACTCCAAGATGGAGTGCGGCGGCATGAGTCAGACGGTCCGGATGGTTGCGGCGGGCGGATCGCGTAGCCTCGTTTAGCGTCTTGCCCAAGAGGTAATCGCCGGATTCGGGCTCTATCACCACAAACTCATCAACGTGTTCGGGCTCCAGAATCGCCCGCAATCGGTTGGCATAAATCTCTTCTGCTTTTCGCACGAATTCGTCAACATCCGATTCTGTCATTGCTTGTCTCTCACCGTCCGATATCATGGTTCATTGTACGCCCGGCTGGTGAACTCCGGCAATACCGACCAAATCCGGCGCCGAGAATGCCGACGGACCATCCATCCGTCTCTTGCAACGTTCTAACCAAGATCACATGCGGCTGCGATGGCTAAAGATTCAAACAAACACAGGGTCCTCGTTCGTCGCAAAAAGGAACTCGATCACGCGCTCAAGAATGATCTTGCTCCGGCTGCGATAGCACGTCGCGCGGAGAAAGTCAGGGCTGCTGCTATCGCTGTAATAAAGAAATACCGCGGGTCATTCGCGCATCTCGAAGGGGGGCCGGGTAATAGAGAATGGAAAGAGCTGAAAGAAAGATGGGATCAGCTTACAACCGATGAAATCGTAGAACTTGTTCGGCAGTGGCCGCCGAGACCCGCTATCCGAGACGTTCGCTTGATGGATTAGCCTTTCAATCGGGGACCAACGCGTGGGGCACGTTTCTAACGTGCCGATGTCCATAAGGTCGTCTGATACGGCACGTTAGGAACGTGCCCCACAGTCATTAAGGGAGGTGGACGATGAGGAACATTTGTGCGGTCTTAGGTTGTGGAATCATGATGGTGAGTATGCTGGCGGCGGTGGGTCGTTCGGCAATGGCTGCACCGCAGGGCGTGACGCTGGTCAAAGACGGTCGATCCCACACAGCGATTTACGTTACCGAGCGCATTATGGCCGAGGATAAACAGACGCAGGGGCAGAAGCGTCAGGCCGTCAAGCTGGAGCAACAGCGTCGTCGCTTGCGGGAATCGGTGCGCGACTTGGCGCGGTACATGGAAAAGATGTCCGGTGGCTCGGTGAAGGTCCATACGGGCGAACCGACCGAGTCCGAGAAGACCCTGGTTCCCATTTTCATCGGCGAACTGGCCCAAGAACGCTTTGGCCAGCCGCAGAAGAAGTGTGTATACGACCAGGGCTTTCGTATCGTTGTCAAAAGCGATGCGGTCGGCCTGATCGGCGAATCGGACCTGGCGACAAGCTATGCGATTTACACTCTTCTCCACGATTTGGGCTGTCGGTGGTACGTGCCCGGCGAGATCGGCGAAGTCATCCCACGAGAAGCAAGTATTGTCTTGCCCAATCAGGATACCGCCAACGCACCGTTTACATATTATCGCGGGATCTGGTATGCCGACGACGCCTATAAACGTCGCAATCGAATGGGCGGTCTGCGTCTGAACGCCGGCCACGCGCTGGAGCGGTATATCACGGCCCAGCAACGCGAGGAGCATCCCGACTGGCAGGCCACCATTAACGGCAAGCCTCATCACAGCCGTCTCAAGTGGAGTCATCCCGGCGTGGCCAACGCCATCGCCGATGAGCTGATCGCGCGACAGGATAAGGACCGTGTTGACAGCCTGTCGCTTTCACCCGGCGACGGGGCTGCGTTCGACGAATCGGCCGAAGACCGGGCGCTGGACGCCGGCGACATCGACCCGACGATGAACGTGGTATCCCTGACCGATCGTTTTCTTTCGCTGACGAACCGCATCGCGGAGAAGGTCACGGCCAAGCATCCCGAGACGCTTTTCGGCATGCTCGCGTATGTGCAGTACACACGTCCGCCACTGCGTGAAAAGGTTCATCCGGCGATTATTCCGCAGATCGCGCCGATCACCTATTCGCGGCATCGCCCGATGAGCGACACGCAAAGCCCCGACGGCAAGAATTTGCTTGAACTGGTCGAAGGCTGGGGCCGGAAGGCGCGGTTCACGTCGTATTACGCCTATGCGTACAACCTCGCCGATACCGGTACGCCCTGTCCGTTCCTGACCAAGTGGGGCACGGACACGCCGATCGTCTTCGCCAACAACTGCCGCCTTTGGCAGCCCGAAACCACGCCGAATTTCGAAACGGCCATGCACGCTTTGTATATGGCCAATCGTCTCGCCTGGGATCCCAGCGAAAAGCCACAGGAGATCTACGACGAAATCAACGCAAACTTCTACGGTGCTGCTGCCGAGCCGATGAGCCGTTACTGGAAGATCATTGACGACGCGTGGATCATGCCTGACGATCACTCCGGCTGCACGTTCGGCCACCTGCGACGCTTCACACCCGAAGTGATGAAAGCCGCCCGGCAGGCCATCGACGACGCCGTCGCGGCGTGTAAGACCGTGACCGAGTATCGTCGCGTTGAAATGGTCGACTGGTCGCTGCGGATGCATGAACTGTTTATGAAAATGAAGCGGGACCTTGCCGAGGGACGGTTTGCGAACCTCGCCGCCGACGCGGATCTTTACATGGGCACGATCAAGGGCCTGGCCAAACGCTATGCCGACAACTACGCCTTTTCCGGTGCACCCTGGACCCGTGACGATTGCAGCGTCAACGTGCGGTATTTCAAGTGGTTCAATCTCAAGACATACGAAGACGCGACTCGCATCGCCGACCGTCGCAGCTTCGCCATGCTGACGCGCAAGCCCCTGCGCGACTGGAAAATCCAGTCTGACCGAGACGACAAGGGGCTCGATGCGGGCTGGCAGAAGGTTGATTTCGACGACAAGTCATGGGGAACGACCGACGTCGCTGTCGATACGTGGTCGGCGATCGGTTACCACGATTACTTCGGAACGATGTGGTATCGCACCGCCGTCCAAACGCCCGCCGCCCCCAAGGACAAGAAGGTGTATCTCTGGATCGCCGCTACCGACGGTCCGGTTCGCGTGTTTGTTAACGGCAAACACGTTCCGTTTATCAATGACGATGGCGAGTCGCTCGATGAGGCTACCGGCTACTGCAAGCCGTTCTCGTTCAATATCACCAGCGTGGTCGAACCCGGGCAGCAGAACGTCATCGCCCTACGCTGCACGCGAGCCGTCCCACCTAACGAAATCGGCACCGGTGGGCTGCTTGGACCCGTAGCGATCTATCGACAGAATTGAAGGGAATGGGATGATGGAATTATTGGCGTTGTTCGTCGCATTGGCCGCGACACCCACGTTTACCTACGATGCGGAAGTGTTGCCGAATCAGGCCAGGCCGCCGTGGTCGTTTCGCGAGACCACGAACTGTTCGGCTGCGGTCGAGGACGGCGTGCTGCACGTGCGGGACGACGGCACCGCGCAGGGCGAACTGCAGTTCATCAGTTTCTCGTGGGCCGCAACCGCCGATCGGCCTCACAGTGTCGAGGCTCGGGTCAAAGTGGCAAGTTGCTCCGGTCCGTCCGGAGTGATCATTCTGGCCGCGGATGGTGTCCGCGAAGTTGGATTGACACTGTTCCCCGATCGCATTGAAAGTCACCGGCTCGAAGCCCGCGCCGAAGTCGATCTGGCCGATGACTTCCACGTCGTACGGCTGGAGATGGTTGGCGACGACGCTGTCGTTAAAGTGGACGGCCACGTCGTGCTTGATCTGACGGGCAAGTCGACGTGGGAGGCGCATGCGGGACGGAACGTGGTCGGCTTCGGCAGTCTGAGCTCCGCGGCGACGGGCGAGGCTTGGTGGGATTACGTGACCTGGTCCGCGGAACAACCAGAAGTGGAGATCTACTCGCACGCCGAACATCATATCGTCTACAAACGCGAGGATGTCTACGCCTGCTTCCCTAGCCTGCATCAGTACGAAGACGGCTCGCTTGTCAGTGGTTTTGGCACGCGAGTGCGGCGAAGCCACATCGACAACACCGGCGGGGCAGCACGGATGGTCAGTCGTGACGGAGGCGTGACGTGGGAGAAAGCCGATGGGACGGCGCCCCATCACAATCCGAATACAGTTCGCGCCGACGGTCATTTGGCCAACGCTAACGCGATCGGTTGGCGTTACGTGGACGAAGGCGAGATGGAGCGATTGAAAGCCGAAGGCCGGACCGTGCGCGCTGTGCGACCGGGTACGGTGGCCTATCTGAGCGGCGCCCGTTTCACGGTTCGTAGCATCACTGGCGAGACGATTCGCCCCTGGGCGGAAATCGACGTACCGCCTGGCGGTGGAATGATGAATTTTCACCAGGCGGCTTACCTGAATCTGGGCAACCGTGTACGGCTGGTCGGCATTTACGATACGGGGCCAGACGGGCACCGCAGCGCCCACGTGCTACGCACAGAGGATGATGGCGACAGTTGGACCTGTCTGCCATTGGCGTTGGGCGACGAACAGATGAGTTTCAACGAGACGGCACTGGGAGCCAATGCCGAAGGGCACGTGATCGCGCTGATGCGGACTGCGGAATCGACGAACAAGAAACAGGCCGGTTTTCTCTATCAGGTGGCGTCAACGGATCGCGGCAAAACTTGGTCCGAGCCGGTCGATACCGGTATCTGGGGCTATCCGGCTCACTTGCTGTTGCTGCCCGATGGCCGGCTGGTGGCGACTTATGGCTATCGCCGAGCACCCATGGGGATTCGAGCTTGCTTCAGCCACGACGGCGGTCGGAGTTGGGACATCGAAAACGAGATCATCCTGCGTGCCGATGGTTTCGGCAGTGGCAGCGATCTTGGCTACCCGATTACGCAACGGCTGAGCGATGGGACCTTGGCGACGATCTACTACTTCAATGGAATCGACAACATCACCCACATCTGCCTGACGCGTTGGACACCGCCGATCAGGTAGCCCCGCGACAAGCGTCATGAGGGATCAGGGTTTCTATCAGTCTGACGAAATCGCTTCTTTGGGGGACTCGCCGTGGCATCGTTCAACACCTACTTCATTCGATACTTTGTGCCGGTACTCTTCTGCGCGGTTTGCAGCGATTCGTTTGCGGCCGAGAAGCCGTCCAGGCCGGACGTCCTCCTGATCATGCCCGATCAGATGCGAGGCGACTGCCTCTCGATTCTCGGGCACGCGGCGGTTCGCACTCCGCACCTGGACGAACTGGCCCGGCAGGGAGCGCTGTTTCGTCGAGCCTATACCACCGTGCCGTCTTGCATCCCCGCACGTCACGCGTTGTTGACTGGTTTGTTTCCTCAGACCAGCGGTGTAGTAGGATACGCGGGAAGGCCGCTTTCCGCTCCGACCATGCCCCAATTACTGCGCGACGCGGGTTATTCGACCGTGTTGGTGGGCCGGAACATGCATCAGATTCCGCGCGCCGAATCATACGGCTACCAAACGCGGATTCTTTGCTCCGCTTACGATGACGGCGACGACTATGATACCTATCTGAAGAAGATCGCGCCACAAACGGACACCGTGCGCAAGCTGGTCGACCATCTGGGCCTGTCGTACAACGGGTGGGAGGCCAAACCGTGGCCGTTCGCCGACGAACACCATCGCGTGGCCTGGATTGTCCGGCAGGCCCGCAGGGTCCTTGCCGAAAGCACGGCCGAGAAGCCGCTGTTTCTGACGGCGTCGTTCGTCGCACCGCATCCACCGCTGTTCCCTTCGAAGAAATACTTCGATCATTATTCCGCGGCCGATCTTCCGCGACCGGCGCACGGCGACTGGGTGGATTGGGAGGCGTTATCCCCCAAGGGCGACCGTGTCGGGCACCGGGTCCTGCTGGAAGGAGAGCCCCTACGCGCCGCGCAGGCCGGATACTTCGGACTGATCGAGCAACTGGACGACGAGATTGCACCGCTGATCGAAGAATTCAAATCGCGGAGCAACCAAGCCGGCCGGCCGTGGCTCGTCTGGGTCATCGCAGACCACGGCGAGATGCTCGGCGACCACGGCTACTTCCGCAAGTGCGAGCCGTACGAGGGGTCGGCTAACATTCCTTTCCTTGTCGCGGGCTCACAGGAATTGGGCTTCCGCTCCGGTCTGCGATCGCATCAGCCGGTTTGCCTTGAGGACGTCATGCCGACACTATTGGAACTGGCAGGCGCCGCACCACCCGTGGTTCTGGACGGCTGCAACCTGGTGCCGGTTCTGCGGGGCGAGAATCGCGTGATTCGCCCGTGGCTGCACTTAGAACACGCTCCGTGTTACAGCAAGGCGCAGGCATTCCATGCACTGACCGACGGTCACTTCAAGTACATTTGGCGTCCCACCGACGGCACCCAGCAACTGTTCGACCTGAACAAGGATCCACGCGAGGAGCACGATCTTTCGAAGGAGGCTGCCCATCGCCAAACACTGAACACCTGGCGAGCCACTCTCGCGGAACGACTTGCCCACCGGCCCGAAGGTTTTTCAGACGGCAGTCAATTAGTCCCAGGCCGTCCCTATCGGCCCCTGCACGCGCCGCGGCCGTGATTCGAATCGCCTGAACCAAGCGTTCCACATGATCGACATCGTTCCGATCGTCGCATGTCCAACCGGTCTCCAGTGGCTGGTTGGGCATATTCCCGATACTCCCGGTTTCGGGCTGAAGCTGGTGTGAACTCCGCTGCGCGTTGCGATGTGAAGCGGAGTGGCATTCGATACCGACTCACGGCTCGGACTCGAATGGTTCCGGCAGGCCGATGTGCGAGTAGGTGACGCTGAAATGCTGGGCGAGATGTTCGCGGTACGGTGTGACGAACCGTGCGACACGATTGCCTTGAGCGACAAGGTGTTCAAGAACTCGTCGCGATACCGTGTGCACGTCGTGCAGATCGATGATGCACTCGGGCACGTCGATCGTGAGCGACTCATAAATCATCTCGCTTGCTCGTCGATAACGAGTGGATCGGGCAGAGGCGGGTCGGCGTGCCGAGACGTCACGCGCAGTGACGGACCGGAAAGCGGCAGATCGCACGGTGGCGAGACTTCCTCGCTGTATATGAGTTCCGGCAGGCGGTAGTCCTCCGCAGCCTTGGCCGGAATGCCCAGGCTGTCCGCGAGAATCTGTTTCGCCTCTTCCGACACACTCCGCCGAGCCTCCGACGCCCGCCGGACGAGCGTCTCGTAAAGCTGCGCGGATAGATCTTCGACCGAGAGCGTGGGCATGGACCAGCCTCCATTGTTCAAATTCCCCGATCACACCATATAGTTATACTGCATCCAATGCCGCTAAACCAATTACGCCGCGAGAGATCCGGAAAGGTAATCGTCGTCAACTATGGACACATACTGGATACGCCCGTGCCCGCTCGCTACGCTAAGTACAAGAGCAAACCGCGTCAGGCGGTGTGCGTGACCGAAGTGCGGGCATTGAAGTTCGTCAAATACGAGCCGTTTGACATCCGCATCGCGCTGCCGGACCATTAACCGCGGTCGCTGATGCGTTTCGTTGTTTCGACGTCAAGTTCGGTTATCGTCTCACGTGGAGTCATGTCACATGGACCGTCTCTTAGTGACAAAGCGACCTTCGTGGTACCGGCGCACGCATCGCTCGCAAGGAATATGCCACGGGTTTTGGTCAGGAGTTGCCCTCATGTGCTCCTTGTCACGGTTCGGCTTGTGCGTTGCCTCAATCGTCGCTGCAAGTGCTTCAGACGCGGAGGACGAACAGTCTGGCATTCGCACTCGTGCCGACCTTGATGCGGCCATTGCCCAACTCGGCAGCAAGGAAACGCGGTCGGCTGCGCTTGAACGCCTTATTCCATACGCCTCGATGCGGGTATTTCAGGTCGGTTCGGTGTTTGGTCATAGTGGAGATGCCGAGAAAGATGCGCTCATCGGCAATGCCGCCGAGGTCATCGCGCAGTACCGCGACTTCGAGACCCTCAGCATGGCCGTCAATTCATCGAGCGAGACGCTCCAGTACTGGGCGTTATTCCGGTTTCCCGTTCCTCCATTTGACAGCGATGATCCTTGGGAGAACCTCCTTCCGCGACTTCGTGATCTGGCAACGACTGGCAGTTCGCAAATCCGGGGATCAGCGCAGGACCGCCTTGCCTGTTACGACGATCAGCGAGCATTCCTCGGCGAGTGCCTGGAGAGAGACACGTCGGCGGCCAACGTGATGAGATTGCTGTACCACTTGGATCGTTCGACGTACCGTCAGCGAATGAGTTCGCATATTCTCCACCTTCTTTGTCACGATGAACAAGCAGTTCGCCGCAGTGCGTTGGTGTTTGTGGGGAGCAATTCAGATAGCGCCCCGATGTGGCAGTTCAACTTCAGTGGTCAGGTGCTTGCCAGAGTCCTTGAACTCTCGCGATCCCCGAGCGCCGTGGAGCGCGGTTCCGCAGTGTCTGCCCTAACCGAGCTGCGCAAGCAATATCATCTGCGCAAGCAGTATTCCGACGCAATCCGCAATCGGATGTTCAAGCTTGCCGACGACCCATCCGCGGATGTGCGTTGGCGCGTTCCCTTGGCTCTGCGTGATGAGATCGAACGCCCGGACGTGCATGCCGTCCTTGCCGACCTTCTCCAGGACGAATCACCGCTGGTGCGATATTTTGCCATTTTGGCGATGGGGCCTAACAAGCACATGGACGAACTCCGCGAACTCGCTTCCAACGCCGACAAGAAGGTGGCAGAATACGCTACCGGGCAGTTGAAAAACCTTGAAAGGAAGAGACCGTAATTGCGGGCGAATCCTGTTGATTCGCAGCCAGGGCATTGAGCAACGGCAGAGGTCTCCGCATTCGATGGACGTGCAACGGATAATTGAATGGACAAGCCAACCGTCTATCTAGACACGAACATCATCTCGGCCTACTGGTACGAAGGCGATGACGTCGCGGCACAAGCCCGGCGGTTCCACACACGCCAGTGGTGAGATACGGAGTGGCGTCAATTTGGTGCGTTGCGGCTAGGAGATCTCCGCGACCAGTTCGAGCCGCAAGCCAAGGGCGTGGGCCAGCGCGGCGACGTCCGATAGTTTTGCGTCCGAGCCATATTCGATGTCGCGGACCGTTTCTGCATCGCAGACGCCGGACCGCTCGGCGAGTTGCTCAAACGTCAGGCCTTGTGCCTTGCGTGCGTCGCGGATAGCCAACGCAATGCGTCCCTTCTCCGACGGTCCGCTGGCCGGTTCCAGGGGCGGGAAATCTTCTTTCGCTTTGCGGCGGATTTCGTCGTATTCTTGCTTTTGCTCGACGGTCAGTCTGCGACTAGCACGGGTAAACTTCTCAGTCATCGGCGGATTTTCCTGTCAAGGTTCGGGGACTTCGTAGGCAGTCACAGGGTAAATCGTGTCTTCGTCGATTTGGTCGTAGATGACGATAACGTAGCGCCCGTCTTCGGTGTAACCGAAAACGCAGGGACGATCCGAGGAGCGGCTGTCGCCTTCTGATTCGTAGTTTGCCAGTACATATTCGATTTCCTCCGGCAGCAAACCGTGTTCGGCAATGTGCTCAACGTTCTCCCCCGGCTCGTCGTTCCAGATAATCCACACGGTGAACCGCCTCGCGCACGATTAAGGAGCCCCTCAATTCCGACCACCGCCACCTGCTCGCGATCCTCAAGGGAAAACACCCAGCAATTCGATTGTACTCGATTTCCGTACTGGCCGGGAAGTCGCTGTGAAAGATCACGATGACGAAAGTCCGGCAACCATCGAGGTTTGCACGACTTTGGCGTTTCTCCAACGGCCGCCGGGAATGCCTACAAGCCGTTTGACGGGAACGGCTTGAACTGGCACAATCAGGTTTGTCGTGAGTATTGTGCATAGTCACACGGTCGCGTAGCTGATGAACGACGTCATTGTGAAAGAAGTCAGACGGGTCCGCGAAGAGCTGATCAAACAGTACGGTGGCATTGACGGATACTTCAAGAGATGCCAGGCCCAAGAGCAACCCTCGACTGGTCGCTCGAAACCGAAACAACGTAAGCAGCGGACTGCTACGGGCCGAAAGCCCCGGAAGGCGTCATAGCTTCCACGCCTGGGCACGCCAAGACCGCACGATAGAACCTCGCCATTTCTGCATCGATGGCTATCGCGCCAGAATACGCGTTATTTTAGCGTAATAGGCCCTTGCCTCGGCCTGGCCTTCGAACTCGTCCGACGTCAAGTGACCGATCGAAACGATTCGATCAGCAGATGAATCCTGGCCAAGCATTGACAGTCCCCAAGGACCGTGTCTAATCCTTTGACTTGGCCCGCATACTACCGTTTTCCATCAGGGAGCTTCCCATGAAGTGCGTACGCATCCTGTTGTTCAGCACGCTCGTTTTCGCTGCAGCCGTTTGGGGTCAGTCGCTGCCGCTGCTGTTTGTCGCGCCGGCGGTGTCTGCCGCGGAGACGCCCGACCTGTCGGTGCCGTTGCCGCCGGGCGAGACGCTGCTGGCCGATATCGGCACGTATCGCGTGTTTTGGCAGTCGTACGGCCAGAAGCCTGTCGCCATGCCCGTCTCGTGGTCAGGGCACTTTGAACCGCGAGCAGGGATTTCTTATCAGGACTGGGGCCGCGTTCTGGATCGGCGGGCGCTGCTGTTGCACTCGCCGTGGCACATGCCGCCAGGCAAGACTTGGGCGGACTATGAACTCGCGTTGCCGCGTGTGGCGCCGATCCGGCTGAAATTTGGCATCGCGATGGGACCGGACGTGGCGCAGCCCGACCGCAGTGATGGCGTGACCTTCTCGTGTTACTTGACGGTCGACGGGCGCGAGCAGGAGTTGTTGCGCCGGCATCAAGCCGAGGCCCGCTGGGCGGACTTCGATTTCGACTTGACGCCATACGCGGGCAAGACGGTTGCGCTCCGATTGCAGGTCGAACCGGGGCCGAAGAACAACGCCTCGTACGATTACTCGTTCTTTGGCGACGCTCGAATCGCGGTCGGCGATGGGACACCGCAGCGATCAGAGGTCCTGCGGCGACTGACCACGACGCGAGCTTACCAGGCCACCGCCCAGGCGAACTTGACCAAACTGGCCAACCGCGCCGATCAAGGCGTCCTGCCCGGCAATCTCCTGCCGTACAAGAACAGTCTGGAGCAGTCGGACACGGGGTGGCGATTCACCTACGACGGCGACGATTGCCGTGTGGTCTACGAATGGACGCCGGCAACCGGCACACTGGACGACTTCCGCGCCCGGGTCGATGACGGTCGGCTGGTAGCGCCGGCAATGGGCGGCGGCGCGATAGCCGCGGTTAGGCGCGCCGACAAGACGAAAGAAGTCGCGCTCGGTGGCGGCCGGGCAGTCGAGGTCAAACGTGAGCGAGAGCAACTGCACGTGCTTTGGGAATACGATGTGCCGGGCCAAGCGGTGCGAGTGGCTTGGACCTACCGGATTCTCGGCAAAGCCCTGGCGATCTCCGCACGTTGTGACGAACCGCTGGTGAGCCGATTCTCACTGGGCGATGTCGGCCTGGCGCCGTTGCGCAGGACGTTCCCCGTGCCCTACCTGGCTGGCCATGTCGTGTATCTGCCGGCGCAGAATGTGTTCGTCGGCCGCTATCTGGATTGGACGGCATCTCACGCCTCGCGCTGCCCGCAGGGCGTAGCCGATTACGACACGAAGACCGACGGCACGCGCAATCCCCTGGTCGAGACCGGCTATGTCGCCGTGTCGCCGGACGTGGGCGAGGTGTTGCCGAACATCCCGCATCCGCCTTCGTCCTATCTGGACCTCTTGGGCCCGCGTATCATGCTGGACGTCTGGGGCCATCATCGGGGCACGTATCGGGGCGACGCGGAAAACCTGTTAGCGCTGAAAGACCATGGCGTCAACCACTTGGCGATCATCTCGCACGTCTGGCAGCGGTACGGCTACGACGTGAAGCTGCCCGACCATCTGCCGGCCAACCCGGCGTTTGGCGGCGACGAGGGCATGATCGCCTTCGGCAAAGCAGCCAATCAGTGCGGATACATCTGGTCCCTGCACGAAAACTACATCGACCTGTACCCGGATGCGCCGTCGTACGATCCCGCGGCGCGCGTGCTGCGGGCAGACGGAACGCCTTCGCCGGCCTGGTACAACGCGGGCACCAAGGTGCAAAGCTTCGGCCTGAAGTGCAACCGGGCGCTTGGTTATGCCAAACAAAACGCGCCCGAGATCCACCGGCGATTCAACACCACGGCGGCTTACTTGGACGTGCATACCTGTGTGCCGCCGTGGCACCAGTTGGATCACGAGGCCGGCCAGTCGCTGGCCGCCATGGCGCTGGCCAAGGTGAAGCACGACACCGAGTTGTTTCAATTCATGCGGGACACGCACGACGGGCCGCTGTTCGGTGAAGGATCCAATCACTTCTACTGGGCCGGCCAGTGTGATGGCGTGGAAGCCCAAGTCCGTGGCGGCGAGGACCACGCGCCGCTGGTCGACTTCGACCTGCTGAAGATCCATCCGCAGATGGTGAACCACGGCATGGGCTACTACGAACGCTGGTTCCGCCGTGGGTACGATCATCGCTGGGGCGACGACACGGGCAGCATGGAACAGATCGACAAGTACCGCGCTCAGGAATTAGCCTACGGCCACGCCGGCTTTATCGGGGCGGCTCAGGTGGACAATTTCCCGTGGGTCATACGCGAGCATCACCTGATGCACCCAGTCCAGCGAATGTACGGCACAACCCGGCCTGTAGAAATCCGCTACGAGGTGGATGGCCAATTCGTGACGGCCAGCGCGGCGCTGGTCGCGGGTGACACTTCACGGCAGCGTATCCGTTACGACAGCGGGCTGAGACTGTGGGTCAACTGGCGCGCCGAGCCGTGGCAAATCGAAGGCCGCGTGCTGCCGCAATGGGGCTTCCTGGCCCTGGGGATGGATACCGAGGTCAGCACCACCCTGCGCGAGGGCAAGTGGGCCGACTACGCCGAGTGCCCGGAGTACGTCTTCGCCGACGCCCGCACCGACTTCCCGATGCCTTATCGGCACTCACGGAAAGACATCGAACCACGGCTGCGCGAATTCAAGTACCTGGGCGGGAACCGAGTCCAGGTGACGTACGAGTGGCTAGTGAACGACACCTTGGATCGAGACTATCACTGCTTCGTTCACGGGATTCACACAGACAGTCTCAGCCCGGAAGACATCCACTTCCAACAGGATCACGCCTTGCCCAAGCCGACCGACAAGTGGCGTAAGGGCGACGTGATCGTGGACGGGCCGTACGACCTATCGGTGTCCGACAAACATGATGTCTACGACTTGGTCATGGGATTGCATCGCGGCCAGCGCGTGAGGCTGAAGGGAATCCAAAGCGGCGGCGACCGCATCCTGGTCGCGCGGTTGAAGCTGGAAAGGCAGGACGGCAAGATCACCAAAATCACCGCGGACAATCAGCCGAAGGGCGAAGCGGAAGTCGATTTCACCGCCCACCTGAATGCGTCTGGAACTTGGATTGATTTCGGCAAAGTAGCCACGGACGGTTCCGCCAAGATCCAGCGAGAGCCGAAACGGCTGATCGTCTTTCCCTATCCTCGCGACAAGCGATTCTGTGTGAGCTTCGACTTGCAGGCTCTGGCACCTTCGGCCGATCCCAAGCACATCCAAGTCCTGGCGTTGGCGGCCGGCACCCAGCAGCCACTGGGCGCGGCTGAATTCACCTGGGAGAACGACCGCCTGGTGTTGACCGTCGGAACGGCCGGCGCCGGCCGCTACGTAGTGACCTGGAAACCGAACGTGACCGCCGACTAGCACCACTACCTGACGCTGGGCGTTGGGCTCGCACTGACCGACATGGCGAAGCCATACAACGAAGGCTGGACCGGCGCGGACAGTTCCTTCACCGTGGTGATCTCTGGGGACACTCGATGGGCGGTCGCGTGATGCAAGATTTCGTTCGTTTCAGGCCGTCGCGCGTTTTGGCCTTCTGGAGATCAGTAACACCACGGAGCAATTCATCATCATGGCGCCGCGTGCAGCCAAATCCCTCACCGCATCACTGGTCGCAGAATTGGAGGACCCTGTCACCGGTCGTATCGCTTTCTCCCCCGTGACCATCTCCGACGTCACGACCAACGGGTACGGACTTTTGTTTCTGTGCGGCGATCCGAGTGATTGCATGAGGCGTTACGGTCGACGAGAATGCTTCTACCACCCGTACCTTGACCCTCTCCCGCCAGTGGGAGAGGGGACGCAGTTGAGCGCGTTCAATTCAAATAGACGCGTAGCCTCGCGAAGAAAGCAGACAGATCTATGAGTTTCGGACGACGTGCACTCCCGTTTGTTTCATTATTCGTTGCCTTTTCGGCGGCCTTCCCCGTTGAGGCAGAAGACGTCGTTGCATACGAGGATTACGGTGCAGTGGGTGATGGCGTACATGATGATCTGCCCGCAATATGCAGAGCGCACCAGCATGCCAATGCCCATGGGTTACCCGTCAAGAGCAACCCCAGCGCAACGTACCATCTCGGCAGCAATGCCTTGACTGCGATCATCGCCACCGACACCGACTGGAGCACGTCGCGTTTCGTGATCGACGATACGGAGGTCGAAAACCACAGAAAGCCGCTATTCGAAGTGCGCAGCCTGCTCGGCCCTGAGAAATTGAAGATCGATCGACTACATCGAGATCAGAAGCAGTTGGACATGCGGCTCGGGCGCGACTGCTATGTCGCTGTGACGGATCACAAGATAAAGCGTTTCATCCGGCGCGGCCTCAACCAGAACTCCGGGACCTCCCAACGCGATTGCTTCATCCTTCATCGCGACGGATCGATCGAGGGCGACATCGACTGGGACTACGACGACGTCAGCCGTGTTGAGGCTCGCCCGATCGATGAGAAGCGGCTCTTCCTGCGTGGTGGTGTCTTCACAACGACCGCGAATCGAATGAAGCAGGAGGTTGGCTACAACTACTGGGCCAGGAACGTTCAGATCACTCGGTCGAACACGGAAGTTGACGGGCTGACACACCACGTCGTCGGAGAAACCTCGGTCGGGCATCCTTACTCGGGCTTTATCAGCGTAGGCAGTTGCGCCAGCGTTACGCTGCGCAACTGCTTTGCCACTGCCCACAAGACCTATCGAACGATCAGTGCGGTGGGCAAGCCGGTCAGCATGGGGTCTTATGATTACACCGCCAACAGCGTGGTCAACTTCACGATGATCAACTGCCGAATGGACAATATCACCGATCGTACCCGCTGGGGCGTCATCGGGACGAATTTCTGCAAGAACATCCTGCTCGAAGACTGCACGCTCAACCGAATGGATACACATATGGGCGTTTCCGGCAGCTACGTGATCCGCCGCTGCAAGCTCGGCTATATGGGGCTGAACGCCATCGGTCGCGGCCTCCTCTCGGTGGAAGACTCGACATTGTGCGGCCGTGCACTGATCAACTTCCGTAGTGATTATGGAAGCACGTGGGACGGCAATGTTGTCATTCGCAATTGCCGTTGGGTTCCGGACTGCGGGAGAACGTGCCGTCCGCAAATGTTCGGCGTGCGCAACGACGGCACGCACGATTTTGGATACGACTGCTTTATGCCGCAGCAAATAACGATCGACGGACTGTACGTTGACGACTCGAATCATCCGGAAGATTACCAGGGCATGTACCTCTTCGGTGACCCCGGGGGAAGCGATCCGACGAAATCTCCTTTCCCGTACACATGGTGCCAAAAGGTCACGGTCGGGAGGCTTACGACTGCCAGCGGGAAGATGCCTCGTGTTTCGCCAAATGCCCAACTCGCAGCAAGTGTCGTTGTCCTTCTCGAAGGAACCACTCAGGGTGAAACGTCAAAGAATAGCGAGCGATATGATTGAACCGCGACGAGTCTTCACGACGGACAGTGGCGGCCGAGCGGCTGAATTGGCGTTGCCTGGTATCCGTATCCGGTTTTCAAAGTTGGAAGCCGATTTCACGCCTTCAGTTTTCTTGAAGGTGACTGGAATCGACGTCTCTTGGGAGTGGCAATGCTGAAACTGCGGTCGCTTGCATTGGAGCTGACTCCTCGCTGCAATCAGCAGTGCCTGTATTGCTACAACCCCTGGCGAAGTGAACCGGCCCGCGCCACCGAGGAGTTCTCGACGGACGAGATATGCGGGCTCGTCGACCGGGTCCTCGAACAGGCCGAATTGGAGCACCTGACGCTCACCGGCGGCGAACCCCTGATGCGTCGGGATCTGTTCGAGATTGTGGACTACGTCAACGGTCGCGGCCTGTCGGTCGTTCTGATCTCTAACGGAGGGCTGATCGATGAAAAAGCGGCCCAGATGCTTGCAGACCGCGATGTGCGGTACGTGCAGGTGACCTTTGCCGGTCCGGAGGCTCACATACACGACGCCCTATGCGGGATGGGCAGCTTTCGGGGAGCGTCGAGCGGGCTGACGAATCTCGTCGCGGCGGGCGTGCCGGTGGGCGGCTCGTTCCTTTGCACGCGGAAGAATTCTCTTGTGGCCCAGACGACGCTGGAGTGGATGTACCGGAACGGCGTGCGCAGCCATTTTGCCTTCAACCGGTTCAATCCGTCCGGGTATGGTGCGGGGCATCTCCGCCAACTGATGCCGACGCGTTCGAACGTCCTATCGGCGCTGGAGCAGGCGGAACGATTTGCCGCCGCACACGAGGTGAGAATCCACTGCACGATGCCCATTCCTCAGTGCATGATCAACGAGCAGGACTATCCGCAGGTCCGCTTTGGCCAATGCTCGGCTGGGACGGATCGCGCCGAGTACGCCATCGATCCAAGAGGACGGCTCAAGCTGTGCACGCTGCAACGGCATACGATTGGCAGCGTGCTGGAGAACCGTCTCGCGGACCTGATCGCCGACGAGTCGATCGCTCGGTTTCGGGTGTCGATCCCTGTGTTCTGCGAACCCTGTCCACATCGTGCCGGTTGCCTCGGCGGATGTGGTGCGGCGGCGGAATGGACGTTCGGAGATCCCGCCCAACTGGACCCCTTTCTCGCCCAGCACGTGATGCCCGATTTCGCTGAGCGTCTTGTTGATCGTCACAACGTGTCGCCACCTTTGGACGTGTCGCCGAATCTCGGAGGCGGGATTTCCAGACCCGCATTGCGTGTGCGGATCAGTCTCTGGTACGACCTGGTCTACCACGTCCTCTCCTACCTGCCGCTGCCGCGGTTGGATGCATCGACGTTGTTTGACGAAGCGTACGTCCGTTGGTGTGATCGTTGGTTTGACGAACACGCCGCGGAGGACCAATCGACGCCTCGGACTGTGGCCGAAGATGCAGTGATCCTGGCCCGGCTGTATACCGACTCTGAACGAGGTTCCCTGCTTCACGCCTGGCCCTTGTTGCACGACGGTGTCGACGATTTTCGTCGATACATCCAAGACGACTTCGCGACCTTGGCTTGGTCTTCGTCGCAGCGCATGGTTCTGGCCGACGAGATTGGCCGCGGCACGGAACCCGCGCTGCCGGATCTGTTTCGGACAGCTCTTTGGAGCGAACTGGTCAACGGGTACGATGCGTTTCACAAGGAGCGAATCGCGCCCGTGGCGGAGGCGTATCGTGAGAGGTTCACACGGCAGTTGACTGAACTAGCAGTGGATTTGCCGGCACTATCACAGCCCGTCTGGGCCCTGTCGCATCCGCTGCGGCGTCACGGTCGCCTGCTCTGGCCGTCACCGGCCACCCCGGTCATCGCCGTAGGCGTCGCCGACGATGAGCTTTTCGTTTCCGAGTCGGCGCCGGTGATGCAGGGCTGCCACGAGTATTTTGTTTTGAAGGCACAGGCCGCGCTGCCAGCAATCGAGAGCGGTTCACCCGCGGCCGGACAGTCAGGTCACGAGGCGTTTCAGATTTTGGAAAACGCCGCATTGACTCTGGGCGCCCGTTTCTTCGCCAACAGCCCGTGGGAAGAAGCTCATCAAGAGTGGCTCCGCTGCATCTTCCCGGCCCAATCGCCCAGCGAAACGGCTGCCCGTCTGGCCAGTGGCGAAGCAGTTCCCAAGGCCGTGGCTGCCGCCATTGCCGACGTGATGAACCAACCGTAACTGAATGCGCGAGAATTCAGGAGTCCCGGCGCGACTCGCCGAGCAGGCGGCGAGCCTCGGCGTCTTCGACTAGCCAAGGCGTCGCGTCAAAATAAGTTGACGATTTTTCGTTGGAGGGTGGCACGCTCTGAGCACAGCGAAGGGCGTGGATTGCTGCCTCGCCACGCCCTTCGTCCCTCAGGGCGCGCCACACAACCTCATCAACTTATTCTGACGTGGCGCCTAAGTTTGTTCCTGGCCGGTCAGACGACGCCAGAGATGGTAATCGGCCAGTGTGCGCGATCGCCGCTCCGGCCCAAAGTCTTCGCACGCCCGGTCGACGCTTCGGCGAAAGTAATCGACCGCCGGTCCGCGGTAGGCGAAGCGTTTCGCGATGCCCTGGACAACTGGCTCGAACAGTCGCGCTGTCGCGCTCTCTCGCTGACGATAGTCCAGCTCGGCCGACGGGTCGACCCACTCGCTGGTAAACGACTGCTCGGAGTAGTTCCACCATCGCGGACGGTGAATCCGAGCGCCAAAGGTCTGCTCGTAGTATTGACGGCGCCGGTCGATCAGAGACCCGGGATAGAACCGAAACGGATCGACGGAGAGCAAACCGGTCGGGTTTTCGGGTCCGAGGAAGAGGCTGGATACCAAGCGGGCGGAACGCTCGAGGCTTTCTTCGGTCTCGCCCGGATGGCCGACGATCATGTTGGCTCCCCAGGGCAGACCGACCACGGCTGCTTCCTCTGCCAGCTCTCGAAATCGACCGTGAAATGCATCGGGATTGCGAGTCTTGCCCATGAGCGCCAGGATGCCGGGATCGCCCGATTCGAGTCCGACACCGATGCCGAATCCCGCCCGTTGGTATCGCTCGACGTCGCCCGTGTCTATCAGGTCGATGCGGGTCAGCGTCCAGATCTTGTCGAGGCCAGTATCCAGCCGGGCAAGCCGCTGGAGCATCTCGCGCCGCCACGCTGGTTTCAGACCGAAAACGGCGTCGGCAATGAACAGCTTCCAACCCTCCAGGCCGAGCCACCGGTGGACTCGCAGGAGTTCCTCTTCGGCACGCCCGGGCGACCACGCCCGCCAACGAGACTCGCCCTTGACACGCTCCGTGCAGAAGCTGCATTGAAACGGGCAGCCGCGACTGAACGGAAGGTTGAACTGCCCGCCGATTGATCTCGCGACGTCGCGGTAACGATCCAGAAGGTGCCATTGCTGCGGCGGCAAGTCGTCCAGGTCGTCGATCGGCTCGGGACCCAAGATTTTTTCCGGCAACCTCTCCCCCCGAGCCGCGGCGGCAACGATCCGCGCCATCGGCAACTCCCCCTCGCCGACCACCACGTGATCGAAGGGCGACAATTCGTTCAATTCGGAGCCCGGCACATTGAGAAAATCGCCGGGACGCGAACTCGGGTGATAGCCGCCGGCCACAAGGATCGCGCCCGGGTTCCGCTCGCGGATCTCGCGGCCGAGATAGTACGCCGTCAGGTAGTCGTACGAGCTGTAGCAGGACAGTCCGACGACGGCAAAGTCTCGGCTGAATATCCGCAGCGGATCGCGCGAGGGGAGGAAGCGTTCGTAGGCCAGATCGATAACTTCAACCCGGGCACCCGTCCTTGCCTGAAGATACGATCCGATCGAGACCAAGTGGGAATTGCCAAAATTCCCGGTGAGTCGGCAACTGCTGCCCGGAGAGAGGAGGAGAACCGACACAACCCCTCCCATCAATCGCCCTCTCGGATCGAAAGGCAAACCGTCGGCTCTGGTTTTGGAGGCGGTTGCGGCGGCTCCACGACTTTCAGGCACGGTTCCGGTCGGGGTTCCGGCGCGGGAGGTTCAGAAAGGCACGGTTGCGGCCGGGGAGGCTCGACCTCCAAGCACGGTTGCGGCTCCGGAGGCCCGACGTCCAGGCACGGCTGGGGTTCCGGCTCAGGAGCGACAGAAAGGCACGGATCGGGAGCGGCTGAAAGGCATGCCTGGGGCTGGCAGCCGGAGACGACGGCCCCAAGGCCGGCGCTGGCAAGAGTCGATTGGATGAGAAACCGCCGCCGGTGCAGGATAGCCTCGGTGTCCTCCTCCCGTCTTTTGGGATCGTCACTTTGCGGCTGGTCGTCCATGGCGTTCTCCCCTTCACTTTGTCTCAGACGAGTGTTTCGGAAAGTGGCATGGGTCTGCGACATGGGCTATTGATGCCACGGCCATATAGCCATGTTAGCTGATCCCACACAGCCCAACAAGCTTGCGTAGCCGATCACCTGGGAGAACAGCCGCCTGGTGTTGACCGTCAGAACGCCAGACGCAGGGCGCTACGTGGTGGGTTGGAAACCAAACGCGGCAGCGGACTAGCCGGTATTTCGCACCAGTCACAAAAGTCCGACGCGCAAGCGAGGGATGGCGGGCGGTTTGCCCTCGCTGGCGCGTCGGGCTTGTGTCAACACACTGTCGCGGTTTCCCGGCCTGGTGAGAAATGTTCGTCAACATCGCCGAATCAATGACTGGAGTTTCTCCTGGCCCCTCGCCCTGCCCTCTCCGGGCGAGAGTAGACCGGACACTCATTGATTCGCCGTCCCTTACTGCCCCAGGCACGCCACGGAGCCGTCCTCCAGACAGACGATCGCTCGGTCGGGCACCACGCAGACGCCGTGATGGACAGGCGCTGCGGGCAATAGGGTTTCGGCGACTGGACGGCCATCCTTTTTGCTCAGCAGCGTGAGGAAGCCGTGCATCTTCTGCGGATCGCTGTCCCACACGCGCCCGGCGGCCACCAGCGAGTTCGCGGCCAACGCCATCACTTCGACTTGGCGCTGGTTGGGGCAGGCCCAGGTCCAGGCATAGGCGGGTTGCTTCGGGTCGGCCTGATCGGCTGCGGCGCGGTCAATGGCGAATACCTTGCGTCCCGGGCCGGAGCCGAAGTACCGTGCGTCATCCCAGACCACGACATCGGCCGTCAGCTTGCCCACGGGGAACTTGCCGCCGCGACGCGTGCCCAACCACGTCCACGTGCCATCGAGCAGGCCGTCCAGATTCTCGCCCCGATTTTCCTTGCGGTCGGTCGCCTGCATCGCTCCACTGGCCGGATCGAAAATCCAACGCTGCATGGCAATCGCGCCCGCGCGCCAGGCCAGCACATCACAGCGGCGTCCGGGTGTTGCCGAGGCCCTCCTCGCCCAGTGCGTCGCGCCGGTGGCGGGATCGAAGGCCAGCACTGCGCAGCCGCCGTCCATTTCCGTAGAACGCCCGGCGATGGCATAACCGACATTGCCGACGACCAGGGGTGAACCGACGACCGGCCACGCCGACTCGACCTGGCCGAACGCGACCACACGCCGCTCTTCTGGCGCGACGCGCGTGCGCCAGACCAGTTTGCCGGTGTCCGAGGCGAAGGCGTACAGATATCCGTCGTGACTGCCTGTCAGGCACAGCCCGCCATGCACGGTTGGCGGACTGTCGATCCGCGCGCCCGTCGCCGCGCGCCATTTCTCGCGACCCGTCGTCAGGTCCAACGCGACCACTTCGCCTTCGCAACAGGCCGCCACGTAGACCGTGTCGTGAGCTACCACCGGCGCGCTGAGCCTGGGTGCCAGTGCGTCATGCCAGACCGCTGCCAGCGGCGTCGACGTGTCGGGAAGTATGGAGACCCGCCACGTGATCGGTAACGCCGTCGGCGCGGCCGACGGGCAGGCGCCGGAACGTTCCGCGTTGCCGCGGAACGTAGACCATTCGGCTGCCGCGCCAGCAGCATTCGCCGGCGGAACTGGGACGGCCCCCGACTCGACCAGACGCCGAGCCTGAAACGCCTCGTCCGTCGGCAACGTGGCGTGGCCCAGCGCCATGAACCCGGGCACTTGTCCCGGCGCGCAGCGGCACCAGTTCTGGGCGATGTACATCTTCCCGTCTGTCGCGGCAGCACCCTGCACGCACGAACCGCGCACTCCGCCGGAACGGAAACGCTGTCCGGTTTTCACGTCCGTCCACTGGCCGCCGCGCGGCGTGCCGCCCACATCGCCCAGCAGTATCGGCGGTACGCACATCCCGGAGGTGATCCGCAGGGGACTGTTGCCCAGAATCTTGCCCGAACCCGGCTCGAATCGCTTCGAGCCGAACCAGATCTCGTCATCAACCAACAGCGCCATGGGGCCGCCGTCGCTCGGCGCTTCCCACCGCTTCTTGCCGTCGCTCAGCGAGAGGACCACGATCTGTTTGCAGCCCACACCCGCCCCTGCCGAACCTGTCTTATGACGGCCGAGCACCACCGAGTCTTTACCCAGGCACATCAGGAACAGGTCCGCGCCGCCCGTCAGGTCTTCATGCGTCGTCCGCCAGCGGAGTTCGCCCGTTTCTAACGCACGCGCCACTACTGCCTGTTCCTTGACCGGATACGCGCCTTGCGTCAGGTAGACGACCGTGTCGTCGGTCGCCAAAACCTGCTGTGCGGCGACTGGGTCCTTCCAGAGTAGCTTGGCTGTGGCTGCCTCGAAGGCCTCCACCGCGCCCTGGCCGGTGCCGCCGAAACGGACATCCCATAGCGAACTTTTCGGTTCGTTCACCGGATCCCACATCGCCTTCCTCCCGACGGACTCCCAGCCGGCCGCGACCGTGATGCCGCCCGAGAAGACGAGCCGGTTCGTCGGAAACTCCACGGGGAAGGGTCGCAAGATCTCGCCGTCCGCTGCATTCACGGCGACCAAGCCCTTGTCTCTCGCCACCAGCACGACCTTGCCGTCGGTGGCCAGTGGCAGCGAGTTGAGAGTGTTCAGGTCCGACCTGGGATCTTCCGTACCGAGCGGGAGTTTCCACAGCGGCAGCCCGCTGGCCGAACTGCGCGCCGTCAACCATTGTTGCTTCGCCTGATGGTTGCGGGGGTCGGTCAGCAGGTTTTCCGACTCGGTCATGCTGATGCTGAACACGCGGCCGTTGGCGGCGACGTACGAACGCGCCGAAGCCCAGTGAACGATGTTCAGTGGCAGACCATCCTGCCAGCGTACGCCGACGGGAAAGGTCACGGCGGCGGCGGTCACGCGGTTTCCATCCGGTCCGCCCAACGGGTGCGTCCAGGGCCGCCCCGGATGGAACGGCTTGACCGTTTTCTTCCATTGGCCGTCCGCCTTCTCCAGCAGCACGCCGCCGGGCGCTAAAACGCGGGCCAACTCGGCCGCGTCGATCCCGGCCGACTGCAACGCGGTGGCGTTTTCGACGATCATCAAGTCGGCCAGGTCATCAACGTACGGCAGCGACTTGGTAGTGAGCTTCTCGACCTGTGCCTGGCCTTTGACGCCCTGCTTTCGGATCGAAATTCGCGCGCGATCGCAGGCAGCGTCATCGAGCGCCAAGCCGTGGACCAGCATTTCGCTGGAAGCGGCCAAGTCCGCCGTCCGGCCTTCGCCGTCCGACTGGCCGCAGCCGAGGTGTAGACACAGCCCCTGTTTGACGCCGGCCTGATCGAGTAGATCCGTGGCGTTCTCTGCCGCCGAAGCGAAAGCAACCAATGTCAAAACAAACACCGAGTAGGCAACCAAGCGAGACGCGGTTCGCATGTGAAGTATCTCCCAATTGAAAGTACTGCTGCTTCTGACCATTGCAGGTCCACCCAAATCCCAAAGCAAAAGCGACTTCGCCGACAGGCCAAAGTTTGATCGGGGGACACGGCTAAATCAAGATGGCCGGGGTGGCGGCCGCGGCCGTCCTTGCTCGAATGGTACGAGATCAAGCGGCGAAGCCGCTCACGCGTAACCCGAAGGTAAGCGAGGACGAAGCGGTTTTCAGCCTCATTCCTCGCTGACGCTTCGGGTTACGATGCCATCAAAGCTGCCAATACTCTCATACTCGCACCATGCGTCCTTCCTTGGCCGGACTCCTTGATACACCAATCTTCCCCGGCTAGACTCACCCCGTTCGCACAAATCATATTTTCCATCAGTTATCAATTGGCCGTCTTTCCAGAAGGAGACCGTGCCGTGACGCGTCGCATGCTCCTGTTCGTCGTGTTGGGAAGCGTCGCCGCGCCAATTCCGCCAGCCCCCACGGCCGAGCCGCCTGTGCAGGCCGATATGGACCCCGAGTCGCGGCATCTCTTCCGCCTCGCAACCGACCCGGTCTACCGCCAGCGGATTGAGGCCGAGGAAGGTATCGAGCCGATCCCCAACCTCGCGAAGTTCAAGAATGCCGTGCAGAACATCGAGCGGGTGTCCACCGAGAAGCTGCCGGAGCTCAAGGCGGCCCTCGGCCGGATCCGCGAGCGGGCGTTCAAGAAATGGAAGTACATCGAACGGCTGATCCAGCGTCAGAAGCTGGTCACGGTGACGTACAAGCTGCGGCTGGCAACTCATACGTTGCGCTGCTTTGAACTGAAGAACGAGCGTGACGCGCGGGTCGCGGAGATCCACCAACGCGAGAACGAGGCCTACCTTGCCCAATTCCCCGGCGACGACCCGCCCCACAGCAACCTCGGCTCGCCGAATCCTCGCGACTTCGCTGAATGGCAGAAGACCGCAGCGTACCGGCGGTTCCGCCAGGAAGAGCAAGCCGTGGAGATGTGGCTCGCCGGCGAATACGAGAAGGTTCTGAAGGAGGCCAACAGCGGCTGGTCCGAGGCCGAGCGCCAGATCGACCGCCTCCGCCACGAGGTCCTTGGCGAATACCGCTTTATTGTCGAGGCCGTGCGCACCGTCCAGGAGGAGATCGAGCGTCGCGAGGCCGGCCGCCAACGCCAACAACAGATCGAGGAGCGGATCAAGGGGCTCAAGTTCCGCACCAACGCCGACAGTCTCATCCGCATGAAGGTGGGCGAGGTCAAGGAGATTTGGTTCTGGATCGAGAAGGGCGCCCCGCAGTACCGGATCAACGTGCAGCGGCCCGAAAAGAAGGACGCCTTTCTCCTCACTCACGCCGAACGAGCCGGCCCGATCATGCTTCCCTTCTCCTTCCGTGAGCCAGGGCGGTACGTGCGCCATTTGCAGGTGGTCGACCGTTACGCCGAGACGGCCACCGTGACACTGACCTTCGACCTCTCGGAAGACGCCAAGCCGCCTGAGCCGCCCGAACCGCCGCCGAGCGGGAAAGACCCGCCCGCCCAAGCCAAACCGCCCGCGAAGCAGACGCCTTCGAAGCTGCCGACAAATCCTCCGCCACCCACAGTCAGCCCGAAACCAATCACGTCCACCATGCTGACCGGCCGCTTTCACGCACGGCTGTGGGACGCTTCTTCTGGCCCCGGTTGGTTGCGAAGTAGCGATTATTCTTACACGCCGCTGATTGTATCGATCGATCCCAACGGTGCCATCAGCGGCAAGGCCAACTACGATTTGCCACTCGACCATTTCAACCCAGGCTGGGCGCAACGCCGAACGGCGTACAGCCAAAACCTCCGCTTTACGCTTGATGGATTCACCGATCCGACATCGGGAAAGACAACCATCAAGCTCACGGAGGGCCGCCGGGAACTGCATCACGTGCAGAAGGGCAACAATCGACGGATCGAGCAAATCATGGAATTCAATACGACTCTTCAAGGCTGGCGCGCTCCCAGCCCACGTGACGAGGATCTGCTTGCGAACGCGTATATTGATGGCATGGGACGCACAGGGCAAGCACAGAAACAGAAGGACTTTCCGAACATCGGAGCCGGCCAAGATGGAAAACCAGCATTCGTGCAGAAAGGTTTCTTCAACCACATGGGCATCGATCCTCAGTTTGAGCCCGGGACGTACCACGTCACGAAGAACGTCAATTACTGGCAAAACGAGAGCGAAGCCGGAGCGATCGACGACTTGAAGAGCACGGGCCCGACAAAGACTCCCGTGGGCGCCTGGTTTCTCGAGATCCTCGGACCAGCCGATGATGACGATTCCTCAGATCGAGAACTGCTGCTGCTTGCCATCTGGCCTCGATCGCCTGTGCGCTGCACGGGCAACACGGTCCAGCTCACCGCGAACGCCGTCTATTCCGACAAGGTATTCGAGGCCGTCAACGTGACCGACAGAGCGACCTGGCGACAGACGCCAGGACTGCGGCCGGCGAAAGGCACCAAGGGGCGCTTCGAACTGACGCAATCAGCTTATGACGAGCAGGGCCGGCCGCGCTCGCAATACGTTCGCGCAGGTATCCGTAAAGGCATCGATTGGACGGCCGATACGGTCAAGGTTGTGCCGACGGCACCGTCGCAGGTCCAAATCGGCGAACAACCGGAATCGCCCGAGTGACAGGGTCGGGTCCACACGAAACGACGAAAACAAGAACAATCTCTTGTTCAATACTCTCGAAGAGGGGACTTATTGATGGCGCGCTGTGTGGGAGTGACTTGGTTTGTCGTTCTGATGGTCTCTTTGACGCTGGCTCGGGCGGAAGACGTCGGCGGCGTCGTGGCTGAGGTAGACGGCCAAAAGGTGAAGATCGAGGCCGATTTCGAGTTCCTGCCTGGTGAAGGCGAACGCCTGGAGATCTACGTCGAAGTGCCGGACGTGGGCGTCGCTGTGGTCGCGACTGCTGTGGTGACCGGCATCGAGGGCGATTTCGTGTTGGCCCGCGTGGAAAAGGCCACGGGAAAAGTGAAGGCCGGCCAGAAGGTCCGTTCGCGCGGCGGCGAAACCACCACTGACCCCATTCCCACCCGACCTCCAGAGGAGCCCGAGCCAGCGTCGCCACCTGTGGAACCGCCCAAGGCGGCGCCCCCAAGCGCGCCGACGGGCGAGAAATCCTACTTCGGCGCTTCGGTTCGCAGCATAGACCGGCGTCGTGCCGAGGCCGCCGGATTGCCTCGCACCTATGGCGTCTACATCGTCGACCTGTTGCCCGGGGGACCTGCCGAGCGCAGCGGATTCGCGGCGGGCGACATCGTGTTGAATCTCGACGGTCGATCGGTTTACCGGCCGTCGCAGTTTGTCGCGATTATCGTTCGAATACCTCCGGGCAGCAAAGCGCTGGTGGAGTACCTGCGCGGTCAGGATAGGCGGCAGGCGGATATCGAGCTTGCCGCGAAACCGGACGAACGAGAGTTCTACCGAATATGCTTGCCTAAGGCGAATGCCGGCAATGCGTGGGCTCAGGCTGTGATAGGGCAGTGTATCCAACAAGGTTTGGGCGTACAGAAGAGTCCGGAGATGGCGGTCAAGTGGTTCCAGGCGTCGGCGAAGCAGGGCGATCGTGACGGGATCTTCCAGTTGGCCAGTGCGTACCACAACGGAAACGGCGTCGAAAAGGACAGCGCGAAAGCAGTCGAGTTGTTGCGGCAACTGGCGGACGCCGGGTACTCGCTGGGCGAACACAACCTCGGCACCATGTATGCATTCGGCACTGGCGTTACCCAGGACTATCAACAGGCGTTCCAATGGCTACGCCGTGCCGCCGAAAACGACTGCTGGGAGGCACAAGTGCAACTTGGCGTTCTCTACCTGAACGGATGGGGCGTGGAAAAGAGTTTGCATGAAACCGTCCGCTGGTATCGCAAGGCGGCCGAGGCCGAACTGGCCGATGCGCAATACCGGCTGGGCCAGTTGTACGAGAACGGTGTGGGAGTATCGCAGGACGTTACGGAAGCCCTCACATGGTACCGTCGCGCCGCGGACCAAGACTATCCTGCGGGCGTCTACTCGGTGGGGCTGATGTACGCCAACGCCAAAGGCGTGACGCGCGACGACACGGTCGCCGCCCAGTGGATTCGCAAGGCGGCGGACGGCGGCTATGCACTTGCCCAGAACGATTTGGCGACCATGTACGAGTTGGGACGCGGTGTCGCCCAGGATTTCGGTCAGGCACAGAGCTGGTATCGAAAGGCGGCCGAAGCAGGCCACGCGATGGCCCAGACTAACCTGGGCGCCATGTATCAGGCCGGCCGCGGCGTAGCCAAGAACGACGAGATCGCCGCGGAATGCTTCAAGAAAGCGGCCATTCAAGGATACATCGTGGGGCAACACAATCTGGCGGTCATGCTGGCGGAGGGACGTGGTGTTCCGCGCGACTATGGCGCGGCAAGGAAGTGGTTCGGAGAAGCAGCCGATAAGAACTACGCGCCGTCACAGGTTTACCTTGGCTACATGTGCGAAAACGGCCTTGGTGTAGATCGCGATCGGCAGGCAGCCATCATCTGGTATCGACGAGCCGCTGCGCAGGGCGACGAGACGGCCAAAAGCAACCTGCAAGCGCTGGGCGTGCAGCCGTAAGAATGGTTGGGTTCTCTCGATATCGCCAGGAATCTGGATTGCCCTAGTTGATCATGTCTCGGACAGACGGCGGACCAGCTTGCACGCGTCGGTTCCGTATGGCTCTCGTTCCTCTCGACGCCAGGGTGTACACTCTACGTTGGCCCCGGCGCCATGCGATTGTGTGCGGATAACAGCGATCGTAAAATGAGTGGATTCACCTATGCGCGTTGCGCTGTCCAATTACGCTGGAACGAACAACATGAATAGATGCTTGGTTGTCGTTGTTATCGTGGCAGCGGCTCTGGCCGGGACGGCCGAAGCCGGATCGCCGGTACCCCCTTTTGAAAGCGATGCCGATCCGACTGCCCAAAGCCGAATTGATGAACTGGTTGTTGGCAGGCTAAAGCAACTGGGCATTGAGCCGGCCAAAGTGTGCTCCGATGGCGTCTTCGTGCGCCGCGTCTACCTGGATGTTACCGGCACGCTACCCACGGCCGACGAAGCGCAACAGTTCTTGAACGATAGCGACCCGGCCAAACGCCGAAAGCTCATTGATCGCTTGTTGGGGCGAGAAGAGTGTGTCGACTACTGGACGATGAAGTGGTGCGATTTGCTGCGCGTCAAGTCGGAATTCCCAATAAACCTGTGGCCCAATGCAGTGCAAGCCTACCACCGCTGGATTCGGACGTGCGTCAAAGAGAACGTCCCGTACGACAGGTTCGTCCGGGAGATGCTCACCGCCAGTGGCAGTAATTTCCGCAAGCCCCAGGTGAACTTCTATCGCGCGGTTCAAAGCCGGGAGCCGCAGGCCATCGCGCAGGCCGTGGCGCTCAGTTTCATGGGCGTGCGGCCGGAAAGCTGGTCCAAGGAGAAGTGGACGGGCACGGCGGCATTCTTCTCGCAGATCGCCTTCAAGCCCACCGGCGAATGGAAGGAAGAGATCGTCCTGTTCGATCTCGAACAGGCCGCCACAGAGGCGGCCGCCAAGACATTGCAGACGGGCAAGTTTCCCGACGGAAAGCCGGCCGAATTGTCGCCGGGTAAGGACCCTCGCGAGGCCTTCGCCAACTGGCTATTGGCTCCGAAGAACCCCTCGTTCGCTCGCAACATTGCCAATCGTGTCTGGTTCTGGCTGCTGGGGCGCGGGATCGTTCACCCGCCAGACGACATTCGGCCGGACAACCCGCCGGTGAATCCGGAGTTGCTTGCCTTCCTGGAGCAGGAACTAGTAGCGTCCCAATACGACCTGAAGCATCTGTGCCGGCTGATTCTGAATTCGACGACCTATCAGCGTTCCCATGTCTCGCCAACCGAAGATTCAAAGGGCGAGACGAATTTCGCCTGCTATCCTGTGCGCCGATTGGAGGCCGAGGTGATGATCGACGTCCTGTGTCAGATCACTGACACGAGAGAGCAGTATTCCAGCATCATTCCAGAGCCCTACACGTTCATGCCCGAAGATCAGCGCTCGGTGGCCATGGCCGATGCCAGCATCACCAGCCCATTCTTGGAGAAGTTTGGCCGGGCTTCGCGCGACACCGGTTTGGTGTCGGATCGCAGCAATCGTACCACGGCGGCCCAGCGGCTGCACATGTTGAATTCCAGCCATATCCGACGGAAGATCGAAGGCGGTCCCAAGATACAACCCCTAATACATTGGACCCGTGAAAAGAACGCCGAGTCCATCACCGAGCTTTATCTGATGATCCTCTCGCGATTCCCGACGGAGGAGGAGCTAGAGAGCGTGAAAGCGTATCGCGACGCTGGCTCTGGAACCGGGAGGGTGTTGCGCGATCTCGCTTGGGCATTAATCAACAGCCCGGAGTTTTCCTTCCGACATTAGTTGTTCTAGGTAACTCGTTTAACCCGAAGCCGAAGGCGATGGCGGACAGCGGAATCGATTGTCGAGACGTAGCGCCCACCATCGCCTTCGGCTTCGGGTTAAACGAATGGAACTAGCAGCAAGGGGAGAAAATGAACACAAGACATCCGTCGGTTGCGACACCCTTAAACGTTGGCGAAGTCGATCGAGTCGCGCCGATTTCGCGGCGCGAGGCGATGCGCTGCGGACTGGCCGGCGCGGCAGGGTTGCTGATGGGAGGCCGTGCGTCGGGCGCGCAGCCGCCGAAGGCCAAGGCCAAGTCGGTCATCCAGATCTGGGCGGCCGGCGGCCCCCCGCACCTGGACACCTTCGATCCGAAGCCGGAGGCGGGCAACGACTACTGCGGTCCGTTGATTAAACCGATCCAGACCAACGTGGACGGCATCCGGATCGGAGAATTGCTGCCGATGCTGGCGAAGCAGGCGGACAAGTATTCCATCATCCGCAGCATGACCCACGGCAACAACGGACATGAGACGGCAGCCTACCTGACGCAAACCGGCCGGCGCCCCGGCGATCGGCTGGTCTATCCCTGCGCCGGCGCCGTGGTCTCGTTGTTCAAAGGCTATGATGCCGGTTACAAGGGCATGCTCCCGCCCTACGTCATACTGACCCAATCCCAGGGGCGGTTCTCCGAGGCCGGCTTCCTGGGTCCGCGGTATCTGCCCTTTGCCACCGGCGGCGATCCGACGCAGTCCGTGTTTGCTGTGGAAGGCGTCGTCTCCCAAGGCATCTCCCAGGAACAGCAGAAAGATCGTCGCGACCTCTTGCGCAAGCTCGACACATTCGGCCGCAGCGCCAAAGGCAACACGGAGCTGGCGACCTTCTACGAATCGGAGGACAAGGCCTACGACATGATTGTGGGCGACGGTGCCAAGGCGTTTGATCTGTCACTGGAGGATGCGGCGCTGAGAAGCCGGTACGGCCACATGCCGTGGAGCGAGACGGCACTCACCCGGTTCGGCCAAGCCTGCCTTGTCGCGCGGCGTCTTGTCGAGCGCGGCGTTCCCTACATCACCATCAACTTCGGAGGATGGGACACTCACACAGAGCATTTCCGGAAAATGCAGCAACTGTTGCCGGAGTTGGACCAGGGAATGGCGACGCTGATCGAGGATCTGTCGGACCGCGGCCTGTTGGACAGCACGATCGTCTGGTGGAGCGGCGAATTCGGGCGCACGCCCAAAGTCGACTGGAAACCGCCTTGGAACGGCGGACGCGGCCACTACGGCCAGTGCTTTTCGGCCCTGGTCGCTGGCGGCGGATTCAAAGGGGGAAGCGTGGTGGGCGCGTCGGATGCGAAGGGGGAAGAGGTCCAGGATCGCCCCGTCTACCCCTGTGACCTGATCGGCAGCATCTATCAGTTGCTGGGGATGGACCCCGACGCGGCGCTGCCCAATCCGTTGGGCCTGGCATTGACCGTGACGCCAAACGCTACGGATGGAATTCCCATGGCCGGTCGCCTGAAGGAGGTCATGTGAAAGGCGGCGTGGGGCACGTTTCCAACGTGCCATACCTTGCCAACTTCCAAGACGAGACATTGGCACGTTAGAAACGTGCCCCACGTGGAGGATGGAATGAGCCGATCTCGACGTTTGATGGCGCGGGAGCTGTGGGTCCTGGTTACGGGGCTCTGCCCCGTAACCCGCTGCTGGCGAGGCTCCGCCTCGAATCCGGCCGGCAGAGCCGGCAAGACAGTGCGTTCCCAGGCGGGAGCCTGGGAACGAGTGCCTCGACGTATGATGGCGTGTGGCCTGGCGATCTTGCTGACCTCCCTTTCCGCCGCATGGGCGCAGGAAATTACGCCACGCCTTGGATACGCATACCCGGCTGGCGGGCGCCAGGGTACCACGTTCGAGATCACGCTGGGCGGGCGGTACCTGGACGATATCAAACACGTGATCTTCTCCGGTTCCGGCGTGGAAGCCAGAGTGCAGGGCAAGATCGAGCCCCTGAAATCGGACGAGGTCAACGCTTTGCGGCAAGAGCTAACGAAACTCACGAGACTCCCGAAAGACAAGCTGGACGCAAAAGCCCGCTCGGAGATCGCCAGGATCGAAAGAAAAATCGCCCGCTACAACGGCGAGACAACGAGAAGGCGGGCCCAGCCTGCCATCAGCGAGGCCATGGCGCTCGAAGTCACCATCGCCGCGGACGCAAAGCAGGGCCAGCGAGAAATGAGAGTGGAGTCGGCGAGGGGCTTGTCGAACCCAATCCGGTTCTGCGTGGGTCGGCTGCCCGAGTTCTGCGAGCAGGAGCCGGGGCTCGACCCGGAAGCGCGGGACTACCCAAGCCCGCTCCGCTTCCCGCCCAAGGTGACGACGGATATTGCACTGCCGGCCGTGGCCAACGGGCAACTCATTCCCCACGAGCCGGACTACGTGCATTGGCAAGCCAGGCGATTCACGCCCGGCGATTCAGACCGCTTCCGCTTCGAAGCCCGAAAGGGACAGCGGTTGGTCGTGGCCGCCAGCGCGCGGGAATTGGTCCCCTACCTGGCCGACGCCGTCCCCGGCTGGTTCCAGGCCACGTTGACGCTGTACGATGCCGACGGGAACGAGTTGGCCTACCACGACGACTACCACTTCCATCCCGATCCGGTCCTCTTCTTCGAGGTCCCGGAGGACGGGCAATACGCCGTCGAAATCAAGGACGCCATCTACCGCGGCCGTCCGGATTTCGTGTATCGCATCACCATCGGCGAGATTCCTTTCGTCACCAGTATCTTCCCGCTGGGCGGCCCCGCCGGGCGACAAACCACCGTCGAACTGACGGGTTGGAACCTGCCGGTGGACAAGCTGACCATGGACACGAGGGACAAGGTCTCGGGAATACGTCCCCTTTCTGTACGCAAGGGAGGCACTACCTCTAATACGGTGCCCTTTGCGGTCGACACGCTGCCGGAATGCCTCGAAAAGGAGTCAAACGACTCGTCGCAGGCCGCGCAGCCGGTGACGCTTCCCGTGATCGTCAACGGCCGGATGGATCGGCCCGGCGATTGGGATGTGTTCCGCATCGAAGGCCGTGCGGGCGAGCAAGTCATCGCGGAAGTCACTGCGCGCAGGCTTGCTTCGCCGTTGGATTCCGTGCTCGAACTGACAGATGCCGCCGGCAAGCGATTGGCCTTCAACGACGACCATGAAGACAAGGCCGACGCGCTAAACACACACCACGCCGATTCGCTGATCCATATCACGTTGCCCGCTGACGGAACCTACTTCGTTCGCCTGGGGGACGCCCAGCACGAGGGCGGTCCGGAATACGCCTACCGCCTGCGGATTAGCCCGCCGCGGGCCGATTTCGCGCTCCGCGTCGTGCCGTCCGCCATCAACGCCGTCACCTGGCGGCTGAAGCCCATCACGATCTTTGCCCTGCGCAAGGACGGGTTCGACGGCGAGATTGCCCTCTCTTTCCGGGGCGACCCGGAGGGAATCTTGATGGATGGTGGCTTGGTGCCGGCCGGCCAGGACCGTGTCCGCGTGACGCTGACGCTCGCATCATGGTTGCCGGTGGACCCGCTTAGCCTATGCCTCGCGGGCCGAGCCACGATCGCCGGCGAAGAAGTCGTGCGCACGGCCGTGCCCGCCGACGACATGATGCAGGCGTTTGCCTATAGGCATCTGGTGCCAGCCAATGGCCTGACACTCGTGCTGCCGGGATCCAGGAATCCATCGAAACGCCCCAAGGACCCCCGTTCTTTCCAAAGCATGTGGACGCTGCTCGTCGAGCAACCGATAAAGATCCCCGCCGGCGGGGACGCCGAGGTGCAAGCCCGTGCGCCCTGGAACCCGGACAACGGCGAGATCCAAATCGAGTTGAGCGAGCCGCCGGAGGGAATCCTCGTCGGCAAGGTCTCTTGCGCCGAGCGGACTGCAACGTTCGTGCTGCACGCCGACGCCGAAAAGGTCAAGCCGGGGCTGAAAGGCAACTTGATCGCCAATGGGTTTCAGAAGAGGACGGAAACAAACAAAGAAGGAAAGACGCGAGAGTACCGCACATTCCTAGGCCCGTTGCCGGCCATACCCTTCGAAGTCGTCGAACCTTAGCCGCGCTGCGCCGGTCCGCCGGACATTCTGATCACGCCAGCCCTGGAGCTGTCCCGCGAGTCGGGGGAAAGGTTTTGGAACGCATCGAAAACCCACCGGCCCTGACGGCAGCGATGAAGGCATTGTTTGATGATGGTCAATGAATGTGTTGCTGGCGAGGATGACGGGCGATCATTTGCGACACGAGAACTTAGCGGCGAGAACCCCAATGCAACCGGACATGCATGTCAGTCCTGCAACCGCCTCAAGTGGGGTTTGGGTCATCACGCCGTGAATCAAGATGCAGCCGCCAGCTATCGCGGACAACATCCACAGCATCGTTCCTATGCTGAACTGGATGCGCATTTCATTACCCTACCACCCGCGTCTCGCGGGTGGTAGGGTGGGGGGGCGCGGATTGCCGAAGCTTCGTCAGTCGGAGATTCTTGGCCAGATCGTGATGGTTGAAAACCCGTACGACTCACCGAAAGCAGGAGACGCTTTGCTTGACGGCGTCAGGCATCCTTCTCATGCGTCTCTCCGAAAGAGAGTGATCATTTCGGGCGTGGCAGGGTTAGCCATCGCTGGCTTTGGCTTGGCTTTGGTGGAGATAGGCGGTTGGGGTCCGTGCGGCCCAAGCGGACCTGTCGCTCACCTGGGAGGTCTCCTGAGCATCTATCACTTCATGTGTCTATGCGTGGTGTTCCCAGCCGTGGAGCAGTTCCTTGGGAACCTCGATTCTGTTGCCTTGAATATTGCGTTCCTCCTGCTTGTGCCAGCAGCCAACTGGTTTCTCCTTACGTTTGGGCTACTCACGCTGCGTGCCCGATTCAGTTCAAAGCGGCTTTAACCCGGCAACACACTCTTGGGACACTACCCCTTGTTTGATGATTGCCGGTTTCTCAGAAGGCTCACGAGTCCGTATAGTTGTGGAGTCAAACGTCAGCGGGGACCTAACGATTTGATCTTGGATAACGGCTTTGCCGAAGGAGGTCAACGTGACGCCGATGCCTGTGGGATTGTTTGCGCTTTGTGTTGCGGGAGTGTTGGCCGAACCGCCGGAGACTTCGCAGCCGACGCGGCAAGTGCTGTTTCATGTTGGGGGCCAGGACCTGTTCGACAAGACGCTCTCTTTCAAACGGGAAGGGGAGAAGGACGGAGCGCGGCGCGTGATCGTAAATCTTGACGACGGAGAGACGTTTTGTCCAATCGAGATGGGCCGGTGGATCGCGGGAGGTAGAGGTGCCTGTGGGCTGGAGTTCCGCTTCCGGAACGACCTTGAAGAAGGTGAATATTGGCTGCACGTCGTGTGGCAGGGAAGGACCGGCAGGGGCGATCAGTTCGAGGTGTTCTCGAACGATGAGCGTATCGGCGAAAGCAGCAAGGCCGAGCAAGCCTCAAGCCGCGGCAACACTCGCGACCGGTTCCGATTGAAGATCCAAGAAGGCGAGAACCGCATCCTGCTTAAACTGGTCTCGCCGTTCACTCATGCCTTGCGTCTCAAGGATATCGCCCTGTGCCGCTATGACAGCATGGATCCGTTGCCGCTCCCAGCGTGCCCGACGGCGAGGATATTCACGCTCGCGGAATACGAGCAGGTGATCGGCGAGCCAGGGCTGAGGATCGACGCGAAGAACGTGCGTCTGTTCACACCTCGCAGCAAAGAGAGGCAGGCGAAGACCCTCTTTCCTATTCTTGCGAAGGCTTACGACACGCTTCGCGAGACCGCCGGCAGGCACGCAGACCACAAGGTTGTGGTCTATGCGCTTCCGGATTCAAGCCCGCATTGTACGGGCCGCGCGGATCCTGGCACGTGCGTCATTCCGTACGGGTACGAACTGCTGGACGTGGATGAGAGGGAAACGTGGCTGGAGACACTTGACGCAATGTGTTCAGAGATGAAGCGCTTCTTCCCGGCTGGGCCGTTGGCAGATCTGGATGTTTCCGCATTGCTGGAGAAGGTAAGTCAGTCGAGGACGCCCGATCGCTACACAGTGCAATTTGGCGATCCCGGTCGAAGCCGGTTTGCACCGCCGCCCGGGAGAAACGATGCAGAGGAGCGAACTTGCACGGAGGAAGTGCTGTTTCACATCGGCGGCGACGGCCTGTTTGATAAGACCCTTTCCTTCGACATCGTTGGAGAGGAGCAAGGCGAGCGGCGCGTGGTCGTGGATCTGAGTGCGGCAGAGATCTACTGTCCAATCGAAATCGGCCGGCGGATCACGCAGTGGACACGGGTATCGACCATGCCCGGAGGGGGCAAAGGCGCCGACACTCTGGAGTTCGTCATTTCGAACGATTTCCAGGCCGCAGACTATTGGCTGCATGTCGTGTGGCAGGCCGCGTCACAAGAGGCAGCGCAGTTCGAGTTGTTCTCGAACGGGAAGCGGATCGGGGCGAGCCGAAATGGGACGGCGAGTGCTGCCTATGAGTGGAACGAGGAGAAGTTCCGGGTTCGGGCCAACCAAGAGGAGAACCGGATCCAACTCAAGCTGCTCACACCCAACGGCGTGGTAAGGCTCAAGGATGTGGCGCTGTGCCTCCATGAGAGTCTCGAGCCGTTGCCTCGTCCGGTCTGTCCGACGGTGGTGCTGCGGAACCTGGCGGAGTTCGAGGAGGCCATCCGCGAGCCTGCAGTTGTCTTGGACAGCAAGTATGTGCGTCTGTTTGCTTCAAAGAAGATGGAAAGGCAGGCGCGGATTGCATTTCCGTACATCACGAAGGGATACGACGCGCTCTACCACATGATCGGCATGCATACGAACTACAAGCTCGTGATCTACTCGTCGCCCGACTGGAGTCCTCATTGCTGGGGCGGGACGGCCACGGGAGCCACGCTGATCCCGTACGGCTACTTCCTGCTTGATCTGGACAGGCAGGAGGAATGGAAACGGCACGGTGTTCCTCGTCTTGTCGGGCTCTTCGAGGAGATGGGGCACGATTTCACGCTTGGGCTGGGCACGCGTTTTGGCGGCGAAGCCATCGGGATGTACCTTTCGGGAAAGGTGACGATGGAGGTAACGGGGAATCCCTATACCCGCGACAGACGGGAGCGGGGCAGGAAAGCGCTCAAGGAAACGATGCGGCGATACATCGAGGGCGGGTATGTGTTCCCGGAGGACATCCCGGGAGGTGTGAGTGACCGCATCCATCACGAAATCCTGTATGAATGCGAGGAAAAGTATGGTCCGGACTTCTGGCGCGACTTCTTCACCGAGGTCCGCAAGCAGCGCGCTCGCCTGCGCACCGCGGACGGCAACACACGGTATCGGATCACCGTCGACTGTTTCGATCGTCTGCCGGGATTAGACTTCCGAGAAATGCTGCGCGACCTGCGAATCTCCGACAAGACAAGTTGGTACTCGTTGAAGCCCAGCCGACCCGAGTGGGACCGTCGCTTCATCCCGCCACACGAGCGCCAGCCCGGCGATTATCCGGCCGACAGGTCCGAGCAGCGATAATGCGTTCCAGCAACTCACTCACTCTTTGCGGATGACGACCGCGGACCGGCGCCAATGATCCGGTGAAAGAGAAAGGGGAGATCCGAAATGAAGAAGCATACCCTGTGTTTTCTTAGTGCCTTGTGCCTCGTGCTCACGTGCCATTGGGTCTGCGCCGCGGAACAGATCAATCCGCTCCCGCCGCAACCGACCAAGCGGTGAACTCAGTGTGCGTCGTCGCCCAGAGCGAGTGTGCCCTTGATCAGCATGAATCGATCTTGGCCGCCCGTGAAGATCGCCCACATCGTCTTTCCATCGCCAACGATCCATTTAGTCGGAATGTTGATGAAGAGCATCTCGCGGCCGATCCCGGTTCCCCTCAGCTTGAGCCAATTGTCGTAATACGCCACCGTTGTCCAGGGGCCCCACGGCTCGGGCGCGTCGAAGATGCCAAGCGTCCCTTGGTCGCCCCTGTGCACGGTCAACACGTATCGTCTGATCGCGGCGCTGTAGATGACCTGCACTCCCTCCACGCCGGCGGGGTCCGTGAAGTATGGTTTCCGCTTGTTCATGTCGCGTGACCACATGGGAGTTCCTCCGTTATCGAGGCCCGCAAAGAACCAGTAGTCCGTTCTTGTCTTCAGCTTCGTACGGTAGACGCGTCCCATGTATCCGAGCGAGCCTTCAGCCCATCCCGTCTGGTTGCGGCCATAGAAGTAGACGTAATCGTCACGCGCCCCTGAGTAGTCTCGGCCGAACTGAAGAAACGTGCTCGGTTTGAAGTTCCCGTCTCCTTTCGGCCAGTGCCACGACGATTGCTGCCATGACGCGCCTCGATCGTCTGACCAGATCAGGGATTGATTCACGTCAGGCCACGGCCCATCCTGCCGATTCAGCCAGCCGTAGAGAGTCCCATCGACGGACACGATCCCACCGGTCTTTCCCTTCTTCGGAAAGGAGGCTGGGTGTTGCGCGTTCTTTCCGCCGTTAACGTTAATGGCGACGAACTTCTCTGGTGGACCTTCGATGCGGGCAAACCCCATACTCACGCGTCCATCCGAATTCGTCCCGCCGAAGCCACCACCGTCACCCCAAGATGTGTAAATGTGTCCGTCCGGTCCCCAAGTGACGGGCCAGAGGTCGCTGCCGGGTGCGGCTGTTCTGAGCGTTTCCCGATGCCAGTGGATGCTTTCGATAACCGTGCTCGGCGGGTAGGGCGGTGCGCCAAAGACAACAATCGGCAGCCAATTCTGTAGGAGCGAGCAAACGACGAATGCCTTGGTGAGTCTGGACATGAGTTTCCTGCGAGATCGAAGCATGCTGACAGTCGATTACGTAAAGCGAAGGAGATCGCTGAATTTGGTTCACTCAAACAAACCGTTGATGAAGACCTCGATGTTGGTGTAACACTGCTCGCTCAGGTCCGTTCCGTTGGCGTTGGCCTTCTGCGGATCGAGGCCGTGTTCTTAGCCGTCCGGCATGTGCATTGGGTGTCTAGCCAACCCGTGAGATTAACGCAAGTAGCCGTTGCCGATCAGACAGATGTTGGGTCGCGGTGGCGGTTTCATCCCATGGCCGAGGAAGAAGCTCGGGTGGGGCGGTTTGTTGTAAACCACATTTTGCCAGGCGATTCCCAGCCGGTATTGCGGATCGTGCATGAGGGTGTAGACGCGGTGTTCGGTTGGGATCGTCGTTGTGTAAAGCCGTAACGATTGGCCGTCGGGCGCGGTTGTCAGCAACTCTTCGCGCCAGTCGCCGATCAGGTCGCCCGTCAGGTTGGGCCGACGACTGCGGGCGCCTTCCGTCGAGAAGAGCCTCTTTTCCACGCCGGTTTCCCAGTTCCATTTGTTGATGCCGGAGGAGGTGAGCAATTCGCGGAGCAGATCGCCGTCCCACCAGATGACGAAGTCCGTCGAGCGAGGCTTGGAACCAATCTCTCGGCCACGCGAATCGCGCAGGCCGCCCGGCCCACCCCACGCTTCATAGCCCAGGTGGCGCGGGTCGATGTCGGCTGCCGTCCCCGCGCCGACGTCGACGCCGGGACTGTGGCTCCAAAGGATTTCGCCAGTGCGCGCGTCGCGCATCGCTGCGCCGGGCGTTCTGAATCGGACGGTTGCCCCTTCGTTTTCGTGGATAGTGAAGACCTCCAGTCCAGCACGGTCGGGATACATGTCGCTGATGTGCATGGAATCGCCGTGGCGCAATCCGGTGGAGTAGAGTCCTTGGCCATCGTCGTCGACAACCATCGCGTGGTAGACAATCTCGTCCTTCCCGTCCTCGTCCACGTCGGCCACCGACAGCGAATGACCGCCCATTCCTGAGTAAGGCGAAGCGTCGCGGAAGGGAGGATGGCTGATGCCCGAGTCGAAAACCCAACGGCTGGTCAACTCGCCATCGCGCCAGTCCCACGCGGCCATGACAATTCGTCCGTAGACGCCTCGGCACATCACGACGCTCGGACGCTCGCCATCCAGGTAGGCGACGCAGGCCAGAAAGCGGTCGCAACGATTGCCGTAGCGGTCGTTACCGCCGTTTCCACCGATGCCGCCCCAGCCGTCAATCGGGTCGCGGCTGGGGATGTAGTCCACCGATTTCAACGCGGCGCCTGTCTGGCCATCGAAGATGGTGAAGTACTCCGGGCCGTCGAGGATACGCCCGAAAGTCTGCTCCTCTTCATTCTTGCTCCGCCAGTCCTTGTTGCGATCACCGATGACCTCACCTGTGCCGTCCGTCGTGCCATCGGCCGTTTTGCAGACCATCTCCGCTTTGCCGTCGCCGTCCAGGTCGTAGACCATGAACTGCGTGTAATGCTCGCCCTCGCGGATGTTGATGCCCAGATCGACGCGCCACATGTGCGTGCCGTCCAACTCGTAGGCGTCGAGGACCGGAGTTCCGGTGATCCCGGCATGTGCATTGTCCCGGGCGCGCGACACTTGATGAAGGACAATCTCGTAGTCCCCATCGCCATCCAGATCGGCGACCGACGCATCGCCTGGTCGGTATTCGGCGATGGGTTGGATCGGGATTTCGAGGTAATCCCTGTCCCAGGCCGTCACCGGTTTCGAAGCGGCCGATTCGTCGCCGTTCATCAGCGGCCGAACGAAATACTGGATCGACCGATCGACGCTGACACCGCGATCCACATAGTTCGTGGCATCGGCAATGGGCGCCGCGTTGACCTTGACCGGCGAGCCTCCGTCGACGATGCGATAGAGATTGAAGGCGATTGACTCGGGCTCGGTCCCGAACAATCGCCAGCCGACGTAGACGCTGTTGTCGTCCTGCTTGACGGCGACGATCCCTCGTGTGAGATTCTCCATCTGACGTTGCGCCGGAGCGGCTGCAGCCAAAACCGCCAGCAGTCCAAGACCAACGGAGACACGGATTGAAGGGAGCAAGATCCTAGCGGTTCGTTTATTCAGAGTCATCATGCTGGACATTATATACCGCGACTGGTGAGGACTGGTACATATGGTAGTTTAACCGTATGCCCGAGTCGCTTGCATCGAGTGCGGGTGGGAGATTGAGCGCTCATCCAAGTCTCTGATAGGGCATGATTGCAGCCTCGATCTGGATCTTGTACGTTTTCCTACAGCGATAGAGAAAGATGACGAGACAAAGGAGTTGAAATGACCGACATGTTAAAACTTCACATTCTCCCAGCTTCAGCCGCACTTGCGTGCGCGGCCCTTGTCGTTTTCACTCACCAGTGCGCGGTTGCCGCCGAACGCCCGAACGTGGTTTTTGTGCTCGTGGATAATCTCGGTTACAGCGATATCGGCTGTTTTGGCTCGACCAAACATCGAACACCGAATATCGATCGCTTGGCAGACGAAGGTGTGCGGCTGACCAGTTTCTACAGTGTGGCGCCGGTTTGCACGCCGTCGCGGGCAAGTTTTCTGACCGGTTGTTATCCGCGCCGAGTGGGAATGCACGTCGACTACAACGGGACGCAAGTTCTGATGGCCGTCTCGTCCCGTGGGTTGAATCCCGACGAGCACACAATCGCCGAACTGCTGAAGGATCGCGGGTACGCCACGGCCTGCTTTGGTAAGTGGCATTTGGGCGACCAGCCGCCCTTCCTGCCGCGCCGGCATGGATTCGACGAGTTCTTTGGGCTTCCCTACAGCGAGGATATGGGTGAGCGTGAGGCAACCGAGTACCGAGTGGCCGTTCCGCCGCTCCCGCTGATCGAAGGTGAAACCGTGATCGAAGCGCCGACGGATCCGAGTCAGTTGACCCGCCGGTTCACCGAACGGGCGGTCGATTTCATCGCGAAGAACAAAGGACGACCGTTCTTTCTCTATCTCCCGCACACGATGCCGGGCAGCACGCGAGAGTCCTTCGCCAGTGAACGGTTCAAGGGCAAGTCCGCCAACGGCACCTACGGCGATGCCGTCGAGGAACTGGACTGGTCGATGGGCGAGATTTTGAAAGCGCTAGAGCACAATGGAATCGATGATCGGACACTTGTGATCTGGACGTCCGACAACGGCCCGTCACTGCGCAAGAATGTGGCACACGGCAGCGTCGCACCTTTGCAGGGTTGGGGTTATTCCACCGATGAAGGCGGCATGCGGATGCCGTTTGTCGCCCGCTGGCCGGGACAGATTCCGCCGGGAACGGAATCGGACGAATTGACCACGGCGATGGATCTCTTGCCGACCGTCGTCAAGCTGGCCGGCGGCGATGTGCCGGCAGATCGCGTGATCGATGGTCATGACATCTGGTCGCTGTTGTCCGGGAAAGCAATCGCGAAATCTCCGTACGAAGCGTTCCATTTTTACTTCCTTGGCCAGTTGCAGGCCGTGCGTTCGGGCAAGTGGAAGCTGTATTTGCCGCTCGAAGAAAAGTGGGACCGCCGCCGCTGGCGCAACGACCAGTGCGATCCTTGCGAGTTGCGGCTGGTGGATCTCGATGCGGATATCGGCGAGGAACACAATCTCGCCGCCGCCAATCCGGAAGTCGTCAAGCGATTGACGGCCTACGCGGAACAAGCCCGCGGAGAACTAGGCGACATCGGCAAATCCGGAACAGGCCAACGTCCGGCCGGTCACTATCCCGACCCCCGACCGCTCTGGCTAAACCAGGTCAAGAGTGTGCCCGAGTAGCTGCCGGAGACTCAATAGCGACCGATGCGTTCTGGTCCTGGATCGATAGAGAAAACGAACGCGTCGAAGCATGGGAAGAGCTGCGCGAAGAGCCGGATCGGTTTGACCTCAGGCTGCGGCGTACACACCGCCGCCCTCGATAAGGCTCTTCATGAGCACGGCGTCAACTACCTGTGGGTGTCCGTAATACGGCAGGGGCAGATGATGCAGGCGATCCGCAACCTCGCCCCTAGTGCCTTGTCAAGCCTGAGAATTAGGGTTTAGGCTGTAGCGAAAGTCGCCAAGACTTTCGGCAATTCACGATTCAACCGAAACTCTTGGCGAGTTTCGCTACCCCAAAATCGAACGTTGACAAAGCCCTAGGCATCGCGACGAGCTACTTTTTGCGTCGGCTCCCCAGTAGGCATTTTGATTTTGCCCCCAATTCTGGTAATAATGATCCGTCTATGAGTGTTCCCTGCAACGGCGGTATTCAGGCCAAGTGACATGGGGCATCGCAATGGCGGATCTTCCAGTTGGAATCGACTTGGGTACGACTTTTTCCGTGGTCGCCCACCTGGACAACGAAGGCCGACCGTGGACCGTGCAGAACGCGGAAGGCGATCTGATCACGCCTAGTGCCGTGTTCTTCGATGCGTCAGGTCCCATCGTGGGCAAGGAGGCCGTCAAGGCCGTCGAATTCGAACCGGATCGCGTGGCCCGGTTCGCTAAACGCAATATGGGCAATAAGGCATTCGAGAAGCCCATCTGCGGAAATACGCTTCCGCCCGAGGTCATCCAAGCATTGATCTTGAAGAAGCTGAAAGACGACGCTGAATTGAAGCTGGGACCATTCAGCAAAGCCGTCATCACAGTACCTGCATATTTCAACGAGCCGCGCCGTAAGGCCACGCAAGACGCAGGGCGGCTGGCGGGATTGGAAGTGTTGGACATCATCAACGAGCCTACCGCGGCCGCGATTGCCTTTGGTGTGCAGCAGGGGTTCCTCACGCCCAAGGGAGAAAGCCGACAGAAAGAGACCATCCTGGTTTACGACCTGGGCGGCGGCACGTTCGACGTGACCTTGATGGAGATCGACGGCCAGCAGTACTCGGCTGTGGCCACCGCCGGAGATGTCTACCTGGGTGGCATCGAATGGGACATGCGGATCGCCGACTTTGTGGCGGAGAAGTTCAAGGATGAATTCGGCGTGGATCTGCGTGAAGACGAACGGGCGCTCCAAACGCTGATATCGGAAGCCGAAGACGCCAAACACGCACTGAGCGCGCGCCCGGAAGTCAACATCCTATTCGCTCACGACGGCAATCGTTTACGGGTGCTGCTGTCGCGAGACGATTTCGAATCGATGACCGGCGACTTGCTTGGTCGTACAGAGATGACCGCAAAGAGGGTGTTGAAGGAAGCTGGCCGTGACTGGAACGATTTGACACGTCTACTGTTGGTGGGCGGTTCGACCCGCATGCCGATGATCCGGCAGATGCTAGAAGGTGAAAGCGGCTTGGCAGCCGACCGTTCGCTGTCTGCCGACGAAGCAGTGGCTCACGGCGCAGCGATTTACGCCAGCCTTTTGATGGCCAACGAGAACATGCCGCGCAAGGGCATGTCGGTCACCAACGTCAATTCGCACGATCTAGGCGTGCTGGGGCTCGAGCCCGGCACGGGGATGCGAAGACGCAAAGTGCTGATTCCCCGCAATACGCCTCTGCCGGCGGTTGGCACCGGCACATTCGTCACTCAGAAAGTGGGTCAAGCCAGTGTGAAAGTGACGGTGGTCGAAGGTGGTGATGCGACTGGCGAGGGTGCAACTGATATCGGCAAGTGCGTGGTGAGCGAATTGCCGCCGGACCAGCCTGCCAAGACGCCTGTGAAAGTCGCATTCAACTATTCGGCCAACGGCCGGCTGACGGTTGGCGCTTCGCTGTCGGGAACGGGCCGCCACGCAAATACCACCATCCAACGCTCGTCGGGCCTCACTGACGATATGCTCGACCAATGGAAGCAGCGCATCGAGTCGGGCGAGTTGCTCGAGAAGGAAGTCTCGGGCGTGACAGAATCGGTGGGCCGGCAGCGAGATGCCGTGGAGTTGCCTGATGCCGGCCAGAGCGTGGAACAGCCCGATATTGAGGAACTGGATTTCGATCTTCTTGACAAAGACTCGCAATACCGGTCGGTCCGTCCGGACGATCCGGAACTTGGCGGGTTCTTCAAGAGACTCAGTGACTGACGAACCATGTCCGAAACGTTCGATCCCTACTACCGTTGGCTGGGAATTCCACTCAAGGAGCAGCCACCACATCACTACCGACTGCTGGGAATCGAATTGTTCGAATCGGATCGCCACGTGATCGACTCGGTAGCCTCTCGGCACATGAGCTACCTTCAGGATATCACGGATGGCCCGCACGTGAAGGAGGCTCAGCAACTGCTGAACGAACTGTCCGCTGCACGGCGATGCCTGCTCGAACCACAACGGAAAGCCGCCTACGACGCTGAGCTCGAGACGAAGCTGGCGGCCCAGAGCAAGCCGCCCAAGGCCGCGTCTCCGGCACGTCGACAGCGAATCGAGAAACCCTCGCCCGCACCTCCGCCGCCGAAGATGTCGCAAGAAACGCCTGCCGCCGGTGCCGCCAGCCAGAGGAAACCGTGGGTGGCTGCCAAAGGCGATTCCAAAAGACAGGAACGGCTTGGCCCGGCGACCGAGCGAAGAAACAAGAAGCCGATGTACCTGATCGCCGGTGGAGCTGCGGCAGGGCTGGTCGTGTTGCTGGTTGCTGTCGGTATGCTGCATTCCGGAGGTGACGGCGGAGAGACCAAGACTCGACAAACACAGGGCAAACAGAAACAAGCAAGGCCGGTGGTGCAAACGGCCGAGAGACCGAAGCCGCCAATATCGGTTGGCACACAAAGCTCGCCGGACGACGTTGTGGCCAAAGCCGATTTGGATACCTCTCCGTTGCCCGATGTTCGAGTCGAGGAGGCCGAGGAGACCGAGGATGTGCCCATCGGTCGGCAGTCGAAAGAAGGTCCATCTGCTGCCTTTATGACGTCGGACGGACTGCCGGCTCAAGTCGACAGTCTGCTCCTTTGGCTCGATGCATCTGACGAATCGAGCACAAAAACAGGCGACGACGCTCGCGTTAGCGTGTGGAATGACAAGAGCGGCAAAGACTGCCATGCCACGGTAGATAGTGCAGACGGAGGACCCGAACTCGTCCAAGACGTACTTGGCGGGCGTCCGATCGCGCGTTTTTCGGGCTCCCAGTGCTTTGAAATCAAAGGCAAATCGGAGTTATTCAAGACAGACTCCGAATACACGTTCCTCTTTGTCGCTCGCGGCCATAGCGGGACACTGCTGTCGAAAGGTAGCGGCGATTCGGCAGGTAGCTTCGCCATGCGCGACGGCGTGGCGAGCTTTTGCGCGAAAGGGACACACCTCGACGCCGAAAACGATGATGGCAGCGACTTCCGCGTCAGAACAATCATGGCGGATAAGAACGCCCTAAGCTGGCACGTCGACGGTCAGCCGAGCGGAACTTTTTCGACTGCAGACTGTGCGATTCACTCTGCCAGCGTTGTCAGGATTGGTGCGCTTCAGAAGCGAGGAAAGGGGTTGCAGGAATTCTTGGAAGGCGAAGTGGCGGAATTGCTTGTCTATAGCCGGCCGTTGGCAGATGACGAACGACAGTCGATCGAAGCGTACTTGCAGGACAAGTGGCTGTCTGAAGGCACGCCGCCTCTGGCGAAAACCGAGACACCGCCGTCAAAGGAAGCCGGCGAAGACGCTGGCGAGCCCGACCCGGCGGCCACGGTTGCGTCAAGCGAAGTGGAAAATGCTGGGCTTCCGAAGAACGACGAAGTCATTCCGCCGCACAAGAAAGAGTTCGTCGTTCTCATACCGGTCGAGGCCGAAGCGTCCGCCGGATCGGATTTGGAGGTACTGGACAATGGCACGATCCTGGCAGACGGTTCGAGCAAATCGGATGAAGCTTACCGTATCACGGCCCAGACCGAGATAAGTGGCATGACCGCCCTTTGCTTGGAAGCATTGCCTCACGACAGCCTGCCAGGCAAAGGCCCGGGGCATGGGCTTGGCGGTCGTTTTTCGTTGGCCGAGTTCAAGGTGAGCGTACGACCGAAAGATGAATCGGGCCCTGCACGTGAAGTATCGTTCTCGCGAGTGCTAGCGGACGACGACACAGGCGTCGAACGTTTGATCGATGGCGACGAGAAGACAAGCTGGAGCGTCCGACGCCGCGGCCAGCGGGTCGCAGTCACGTTAATTCCGACCGAGCCAATTGGCGGCGAAGGCACCGCTTTGCTGACGGTCACGATGCAAAACGGCGACAATCTGGGGTGTTTCCGGCTGCTGGCCACATCCATGCCCGATCCGGAGACACCGCCGGCTTCCAGTGGCACACAGGACGGTGATCGGGACGATAGATTCACCTTGTTCGTGAATCTCGCAGGCGACGCATGGGACGACCCTGACGGAAACACTTGGCTGAAATCAAAGGATTTTGACGGGGCGACCTTTGGCCATGAAGGTGGCCAGTCGATCAAGAAAGACGATGTGGAGAATCCGGTTGCCAAAACCGCCCAGCGTGGATTGACCGCATTCCGGGCTGTCGTGCCGAACGGCGTCTACGAAGTCCAATTGTACTTCGCCGAGCATTGGACCACCGATCCCAAGCGAAGAATGTTCGCGGTGTTTGCAGAACAGAAACCGGTCCGCCGACCTCAAAACATCTTCCTCGCGCCCGGTATGGGAAGTCCGTACATCCACCTCATTCCCAGAGTGGCCGTCACCGACGGCAGGCTGGACGTCGACTTCAGCCCCGCCAACGAAGACGCGTTATCAATCCTCAACGGAATCAGCATCCGGCAGATTCGTTGAGATCGGCGCGGGCGTTGGACTGTTATCCGAGGCATCGATGAATTGCGGCCCTCGGACCTTCGGAATTGCGACACAGTCTGGGTTGTTCGGCGAGGAGAGTCCGAACTGGCTGGTAGACAAATACCGAGGCATGGTCTATATCTTCTTCCATGCCCGGGCCTGTTTGAAATGTCCGCACATCTCGTTTAACCCGAAGCCGGAGGCGATGGCGGGCGATGCGTGTGGACCATCCATCCTATTTCCCGCCATCGCCTCCGGCTTCGGGTTAAACGACGGCCCGCGAAACCAGCGGCACTACAACTTGGACCTTCGGAAATAATTGATGGGTAGAATACTAGTAGTCAGCCTTCTTCTTGCCAGCACGCTCTGCCGCGAGTCGGCCTCCGCGGATGGCGAGTCCTCTCGTTCGGGCTCGCGATGGGGCTGGGGCCGGTACTTGGCACTGGCGATCTTAATCTTTTTTGCAGGGGCAGGGGGTTATGTGTGGTGGGCAACCCGCCCGGTCGATACCACGCCTCCGGAGGCTGTATTTGACGAAGTCGAGCCGGACAAGCCACTGTTTGAGGAAGACGAGCAACAGGTCACCTTCGTGCTCTCGGATGACAAGGGCGGCATTCCTACTTTCTTTGTCTTTGATGGAGAAGATCAGAAGACAGCGGCATTGGGGATCAATACTCTGCGCGGAACTCCCAATGAAATGGGTGTGGAGATTCGATTCGAGGCCATCCGCTTTCGTCGCGACGAAGCCGATCCAGACAGGCTCTGCGTGCGAGTCGTGGGCATCGCTAACGAGATGGACGGCAAGACTCCACTTTCGCTGAGCGAACTGGGAAGCTGTAAGCCACTGGACCTGCACTTCCATGACGAGATCGAGATTCCCTATTTGGCTCATGTTACTTACGATATCTACATGACGATCCAATATGATCCGAAGACCCAGGGACTCACAGTCACGAATGCCTCTGGCAGCATTCGCTGGAAAATGCTGGGATCCGATGCCTTTGACGAAGGCAAGTTGGAGACCGTGATTGATGGACGAAAGGGCGAGTACGGCGAAAAGCCCCTCCTTGAAATCTAGTGGTCTGTCACCGAAATCCTCGTTGACGGGCCTATGGTTACCCGTATGAGATCGGTTTGGATGACTTGAGACCTTTTTTCACGAAGGAACCCACTCATGGCCGCTCGTTACAATCGACGCAAATTCGTCCAAACAACCACGGCGTTGGCCGCAGCGACGGCCGGCGCACGAGTGTTTGCGGCTCCCCACATCCTTGCCGAGTCATCGCCCAATTCCAAGCTCAGTATCGCCGGCATCGGCGTAGGCGGGCGGGGCGGGGCTCACGTCCAATCGTCGCTGGGACAGAATCTGGTCGCCGTGAGTGATGCCGTCGAAGGGACCGTGAACGGCTGCGTTCGGCGCGCCGAAAAATACAACAAGGACCACAACCTTGAGAGGCCGTTGCCCAAAAAGTTCTCCGACTACCGCGAGATGCTCGACAAGATGCATAAAGAGATCGACGCGGTGTTCGTGGCCACGCCCGACCATCAGCACGCGCCTGCGTCGATGATGGCGATCAAGATGGGCAAGCACGTCTACTGCGAGAAGCCGTTGACCCACAGCGTTTACGAGGCTCGGCAACTGGCCGTGGCCGCGCGAGAGAACAAAGTGGCCACACAGATGGGAAATCAAGGCCGCGCGAGCGAAGGCTGGCGGCAGTTGTGCGAAGTGATCTGGTCCGGGGCCATCGGCCAGGTCCAGGAGGTACACGTGTGGACCGACCGGCCGGGCATCCCCACGCGATTCTGGTGGCCGCAAGGCGGAGACCGGCCGGCTGGATCGGATCCGGTGCCTTCCGGTTTGAATTGGGACGTGTGGCTTGGCCCAGCGCCGGAGCGGCCGTATTTGGATACGTACAAGGAAGGTAGGTTCAAAGGACGGCGCGTCTATCAGCCGTTTGTCTGGCGCGGTTGGTGGGACTTCGGCACCGGGGCCTTGGGCGACATCGGCTGTCACGCACTGAGCGGCACGTTCAGCGCGCTGAAGGTCGAGTACGCGACCGCGGTGGAGCTGATCAAAGACAGCGGCGATACGACCTCGGAGATGTTCCCGGCCGCGTCGATCATTCGTTGGGACATTCCGGCCCGCGGCGACATGACTGCCTGTCAACTGTACTGGTACGACGGCGGCCTCTACCCACCGCCAGAGGTTGGCGACCTGGGCGAAGGCCAGAAGTATCCGACGAACGGAACGGTGATCGTTGGCGACAAAGGCAAACTGACCTTCTACGGCAGCCCGCGGTTGATCCCGGAAAGCAAGATGAAGGACTACCAGATGCCCGCGCCGGTGATTCCTCGTTGCGAGAGCGATCATTTCCAGGAATGGATCACGGCCTCGAAAGGCGGGCGGCCCGCCTTTTCGAACTTCGACCACGCCGGACCACTGACCGAGTTCGTAGTCCTGGGCAATCTGGCAATCCGTGCGGGCGTCGGCAAGAGAGTCGAATGGGACGGCCCGAACATGAAGTGTACCAACCAGCCCGAACTGAACCAATTCGTCCACCGGGAGTACCGCAAGGGGTGGACGCTTTGAAATCTGCTCTGGGTACTTGAATAGAGGTGAGCTTGGCATTGTCTTATGATTTTGCCTCATCTTCACCGGGCAAAATCATTGGTGGGCAAAATCATAAAATCATAAGACTTCGTCACCGTTGCCTCATGCGTCCAGCCGGTAAAATGCTTCCGGCAGGTGGTCGGCTAAGTCTTTGGCGATCATTGAAGTCTGGCCCAGTCTTTCGGCAGCCAAGTCGCCGGCCAGGCCGTGAAGGTGGACGCCAAGCTGGGCCGCCTCGAAGGGCGGCAACCCTTGACACACGAGCGCCGTGATGAGCCCTGTCAGCACATCACCGGATCCGCCGGTGGCCATGCCGGGATTGCCGGTCTTGTTGTACGTTACGCGGTTGCCGTCGGTGATTAATGTGCGGTGATCCGTGAGCACCATGACGACACCGTGTTCGGCGGCCATTCGGATCGATCGGTCTCGCAGGGATTCGATGGAGAACTCGGAGTCTTCGTCTCCGATCAGCCGGCGGAATTCGCCGGGATGCGGCGTCAGGATTCGGGGGCCGTCGGCGGAAAGCAAGCCACGGTCTCTGGACGAAAGGGCGTTCAGAGCATCGGCGTCGAAGACGATTGGTTGGGTTGCGGTTTCGTAGAGCCCGCCGACCAGTTCGGTTAGCTCGTCCGAACGGCCGAGACCGGGACCGCAGGCCAGACAGGTGGCTTCGTCGGACAACTGAGCGATCACTTCTTTTGCCGACAAAGCGATTCTGCCGGCATTGTCACTGGGCAATGGAGCCGTCATGTAGGACGGTTCGAACGAGGCGACGACATCCAGGCAGACGTCGGGCACGGCCAGCTTGACCAGGCCCGCACCACCTCGCAGCGCGGCGATGCCCGCCAAGGCGATGGCACCGCTCATGCCGCGCGAACCGCCAACCAGCAGCGCTCGTCCAAAATCGCCCTTATGGCTCTCCGGTCTTCTGGCCGGCAGTTGCGCCAGCGGCAGCGTCGGAAGCGTCATTACGGAAGGATTACCGGAGGAAAGTAGGTGACGACCGGCGCCGGACGATAACGCACCGTGACCGGCGCGGGTGCTACAATCACGGGTGCAGGCGGCGCGTAATACGCCGTTACCGGCAACGGGGCCGCATAGTATGTCGTTACCGCAGTGGACGGTGCGTAGTACGTCGTCGTTGGAGCCGGCGCGATGGGCACCACTCGCGGAAGTGGTACGGTCGACACGGCCGGAGCGGCGTACGACACCACGGGCCGATAAACGAACCGTTGGCCAAACAGACCACGCCGTTCCGGAAGGTAGGTCACAACAGGTTGAGGTGGGTAGTACGTCGTGACCGCCATCGGCCTTTGGGCCTTTGCGTCGTCGGCCACCTGGACAAACAACACGCCGCTGGCGAGCAGCGCCAAACCAACACGATTGATCAGTTTCAACATGGATCTCTCTCCCTGGAAGAGACGGAGGCAATTCAAACGACTCGCTGGCCGATCGAAACCATCCATGCTGTGACCAAGCCTATTGGGTATTCTAACTGGCGGTAGTGATTCCGGCTAGTCAAAGGGAGGACCGAGCCATCAGCTTTCAGCTATCAGCAGTCAGCAATTTGAACAAATCAGATCGGACAATCATGGGCTGAAAGCTGAAAGCTGACGGCTGACCGCTTTCACTCTGACGTACTGTTGCCGTTGTGGCGATAGACGATGACCTCGACTTTTTCCATCGTCACGAGTCCTTCGCCGATCATGTCGTCCAGATCCGGTAGAAATGCGTTGATCTTCTCTTCTTCGTCAACAATTTCGATGACCATTGGCAGGTCTTCGGACAGGCGCAGGATCTTCGCCGTATGAATACGGCTGCTGGCGCCGAACCCGACTGTGCCGTGAAGCACGGTGGCTCCTGCCAAGCCGCGGCTGCGAGCTTCCTGGACGATCGCTTCGTACAACGGCCTGCCTTTGAATTTGTCGCTTTCACCAACGAAAATCCGCAACAGTTTGGCCTCTCTGGGAAGCTTCATGTCTCAGACCCTCAGCGAACGGCGATCAGAACCAACGACCGACAGCCAATCCAAGCAGCACGCACAATAGGCCGATCAGATTATGGCCCACCAAATTAGCCGCCGCCAACGACCACTGCGAATCATTGATGTATCTACTCGTCTCGAAGGCAAACGTCGAGAACGTTGTGAACGACCCCATGAAACCCGCGAGCACGATGATCCGCGTCTGCCCACTGATGACCAAACGATCCTCGGCGAGCGTCCACACGAGCCCAAATAGAAAACACCCGATGGCATTGACCGCGAGCGTCCCCCATTGGAATCTCTCTCCGCACGCGTTCTGGACGGCGCCCGAGAGCCCGTATCGAGCAACCGCACCCGCGGCACCCGCCAAAGCCAGCAGAACCAACTCTTTCAGCACTTCGTGAACCTCGCGCGACCATCAGGCCCAAATGATTGTCAGTTCTGTTACCAAGACCAACAGGATGAACCGTCGTATTGAACCGCGTAGGTTGCTCTCAAGTCAACGGGTGCTTGGCTGGACAGTCCAAGAAAGCGCGAAACCCAGCGACCACTTTGCATGCGGCGGCTGGGTTTGGCGTGTGCGAACCGAAATGAGATGTCCGCGACGAATACGGTACGCGTGTTCCAGATTCTATTGAGATGCATCAGTCGAGGTGGATTTCATTTGAGCCGTCGAACGGCGACGACGACGCTTAACCGGGGCTCTCGTCCATTCCTTGGTCAGCGTTTCGAAGACATCGGGCGACTCGTAACGAGCAACTTGTCTCCCGTCCGGGATCGGGCCTACTAGTCCGCGGAATACCGGTTTGCCTCGAAGTGTAAGATCGGTGCTACAGTCGTCGATGCCGACCTTCACATGCATTCTCAAGAGTTGCTCCTCGGAATCGAAGTCGCGAATACGCAACGATCCGTCGCTTGCTCGCGTGACAACTCGGTACGTGTGTCCTGCCATAGAGATACACCCTTTCCAGTGTCGATTTCCCGTTTACAGACCGCTGCACGTGCATATATCGGCCAACGGGCAAGACAGGTCGCAGCCAAATCCGAGCGGCCCGTACAGCGGTTGAATTCGTCTAAATCGGCACATGTCCGGCAGCCGGACCCTACTGGGACGCGCTTCGCGTTCCGTGAGGTGATCCGCCGATCGGATGGCCGTCGGGCATTGGCCGGCCGGCTGTCAGAAAGCCCAGGCGGAACAGTCCCTCTTTCAGCATGCGGAACTGGCCGAAGCTGCTGGGGTAGACCCAAACCGTCACGGTAGTGCGATCGGGATCGTAGCGACTGAGAATCGAATGGAATTCGGAATCCTCATGCAGTGCCGATTCGAGCGGCTCGCCCAATTTCTCACTCACGGGGGTCAGTTCAAAGCGATCCAGCTCGATGCGAGTTTGCATGGACACGGTGCCACGGCCTGCGGGTCTTGCTTGCCGCGCATGCCGAAGCGTGTATTTCATTCGATAGCCGCGTATCGGGCCGAGAGTCTCGGTGACTCGCGGCGAGTCTTTCAGTTTCCAAATGATCTGTGGAGCTTCTTCCTTCAGCTTTTCTACCAGCTCGTCCCACGGAACGAATGTGACGCGACCCTCCTTGAGGCAGACATGCAGTTCCCTGCCAAACACGGTCTTAGCCATCGGCGTTGGCAAGTGCTCGATCACGTTTTGCGCCGGCAACGAGTTTTCGAGCGATTGGCGAGTGGCTTTCAGGTCATCTAACTCGCCCCGAGCGACCAGCAGATTGCGGCTTATGTCTAGCCGTTGGCGTTGGCTTTCGTCCAACATTTCCTGCTGCTGGTTCAGATGTTGCTCGACCGCCCCGATCAATTGCAGGAACTTGTCGCGTTCTTTGCGCCGGTAATTGACTTCAAACTGTTGGCGTTTGATCTTGGTGTCAGTATTGTGGATGTCGCTTTCCACGGCCTCGGCCGCGGCCCGCGCAGCGACGACGTCGATTCTCGGCTCCTCATCCGGATCCCCGACCGTCGGCCCTGCTTCGACCATGGCATCCGTGGCGCGCGCGCCGATCACCATGATCAGGATGATCAAGATGCCGACCAGGTTTGCCACGATGTCCAGAAAGGAATCCTGGCCCGGCGCATCGTCGTGCCGTCGGTTGTTTCGCATCATGAGGCAGTTATCTTCGAGTCTGTTGACGTCGCCCGCAAAACAACTTCGCAATCAGTTCTGATTCGTTTAACCGCAAGCCGGAGGCGTGCGCGTCCCGGCCTACGCGCACGCCTCCGGCTTGCGGTTAAACGAGGAAGTCACTTCGTGAGCGTTGCTACTTCCTTTCCACTTCGACTCCGCTGTCTTTCAGCAGAATCTCCAACTCCCGAAAGCGATTCTCCGCGTCGGGTGCCACTGACACTCTGAGCACGGGCTTCCAGTACCCGCCGGCCACAGCCATGCCCCAGCCGTCCATGTACTTCCAGATGGCCGAGACGAACTGTTCGATCGATCCTCGTACCGATCCAACTACAGGAACGATATGCGCCCGCTTGGCGTCGCTCCGATCGGGCAGAATCACCAGCCGGTCGTAGTGGCACTGGACAGTGATGGGCCGCGTGATTCCGGTCGATCGGGCCTCGATTTTCGGCAAGGCCCAATTTGCGCCTTTTGTAGCCGCCATGCTGGACATCGCCGCGCCGTTGGGACTGCCATTGGGTCCGCCGGCTGAACTGCCGTGCCCACCGGTTGCGGACGCCTGACGCGCTGCCGTCCCTTGTTGCGGTCCTTCGTCCGACGGATCGCCTGGCGGTCTCGACGCTTGACGTGCCGTGGCGCCGTTGTCGCCATGGCCTTGTCGGGGCATGGCGATGCCTCCGCCGGTTCCGGGTCCGAAACCATCCCCGCTTTGACCTCCAGCCGTGTCGGAAAAATGTCCGCCTCCGCTTCTCGGTTCCCGCAAGGCAAAGTCACCCGGTTCGGCTCGATCAAAGCGGCTGGGCATGGCCGCCGCCAGCGTCGCCTGGCGTTGTCGAGCCGTTCTAATGGTGGCTTCGAGAAGACGTTTCAGCGTGGAGTCGCTAGTCGGATAGTTCAAGCTCATGTCGGCGTCAACCAACTCGTAGCCGAACTCGTCGTCCCAAGAGGCCATCGCAGCCCGTGCCATCGAGTAAGCGATGGCGCCGTCCGGTCGCACGATCAACAGCGGATACGGCTCGGCCTGATGGGCGTCGCCTCCGACGCGCGCCCAATGCTCGCGAATCGTGCGCAAGGCCGCATCCAAAGGATTTCCAGGACCCAAGGGGCCTGCGAAATCTGCCGGCTGAAGGACGACGCCCTCCGGATGAATGACGATTCCGGATTGTCTGCATTCGATGTAGATCGGCCTGCGTCGCGTTCCGTTTGGGCCGCGGTAGGCGATGATGGTAAACGATCGCTGGCGCTTCTCGGCCTCCTGGCGGGCCTCTTCCAGCCGTTTTCGCTCCGTTTCGATTTCCGCCTCAATGAGAGCGAGCTTCGAGCGAATCGACGCTTGATCCTGTCCACGCGTATCGCGAAGCCTTGCCAATTCGGCGGCTTCGGCTTGAAGCTGTTTCCATCTTCGTTCCAGACGCCGAATGTGGTCTTCCAGGTGGCTCAGTGCCAATCGCCGCTCGGCCAATTGCGATGTCAGTTCGGCACGCTGCTGCTGGAGAATCTCCCTTCGCCAATCGAGATCTTCCTGCTCTTCGAGTTGGCTTGCTTGCTCGGCTTGCTCTTTTTCCCTCTGCTGTTGCGCCATTTCTTCCGTGATCGTGTCGGCATTCACTCGAGCCTGCTGCACCACCAACACCAGTAGCACGATCATCGCACCCATCGTGCAGATCAGCACGGCCAGGAACGGAAACAAAGAAACACTGACGGAAGGCTTGCGCAAGGGTCGCCGTCTCATGCCGCGCGGCCTTTGGCTGAAGACTGTTTCAGATCAACTTGCTGAACGTCGCCGGTTGGGCTGCCCAAACGTGCGCTGAGCAGATGGATGGCAGCCGACAAACTCATTACCGTATCCTCGAAATTCTTAGAGCCGGACAGGGCTTTGAGGTTCTCGTTCAGAGACTTTTCCAGACGGATCACGTCGCCGGTGGCTTCGACGGCTTTCGCCATGACTTCGCCCTGTTTGATCATCTCCTGTTGTTGGGCCTGCATCAGCCGCGCGTTGTTCGATATCGCCGTCTGCAACTGCTCCCAGCGATGTCGGGCTTGCTCCGAACCGGCGTGTTCGACTTTGGCCACCTCAGTAGCATGTTTCACCAGCGCCTGCTCCAGAGCTCCCGTTAGCGCGACTTGTAGTTGCTCGCCGGACGCATCGGACAATATGCTCCAGTGTTCGTGAGCGGCGTCGATGGTCGTCTGCCACAGTTTGGCCTGCCGCCCGACGAGACGCTGTGTCGCCTTCAAGATTTCATTGCACATGCGTTCGACGGATGCCAAATGAGGGTCGTTGCCAGCGCCGATTTCCTGGAAACGGCCGACCAATTGCTCGCCCGTCCGAATGTCCACCATCGCCAACAACTGGGTTTCGATACGGTCAATTAGAAACTGAATGAACATCAACACGATGGAAAGCGACAGAGCCAGCGCGGTCGTATCGAATGCGATGTACAGCCCGGCCAACAGCCCGTCCATCGCCCCTTGGATGTCGGTTGCAAGTTGCTTCGGATCGAGATCGCCCAGCGCTCGAGTGATGCCGATCACCGTGCCCAGGAATCCCAGCATCGGTGTGGCCCAGATGATGATGCGGATCAACGAGTAGCTGTCGTGCTGGCGAGCCGCATCCATGTCGGCCAGGTACTTCAATTCGTCATCCAAGCCGTCGGCGGACCCTTTGCGTGTCACGAATCGCAAGGCATCTCTTAAACGCCGCCCAAGGTAGGAACCGCGGGCCGCTCCGGACAAACCGCCCAGATCGTCGAGCAGACGCTGGGCGTCCTCGACTTTCTGCCCCGCCGGCGGCGCCTCCTCCAGACGGATCGTATTTGACGCTACATACTGCCCCAACACGTCCAACAGCTTCAGGCACAAAGCGGCCAGACCCACGAAAAACATCACGGTGGCCACGAAAGAGACCGGGTGACTGGCAAAGTACCGGTGCATCGCGGGGACGTTCAGCGGTCCGCGGAACACCAACACATAGAAGAGGGTGCTGCCGGCGCTTCCCAGCAACAACGGCCACCCGAGACTGCTGAGAATTACAACTAGCGAGTTCCGTTCGTTCTTTCGAGCCACGTTTGGCAGTCCTTTGCTTTGATCGTCAATGTCCAGATGCGAAATGCTCGCGGACCGCTAGCAACGGCGCACGCTTCGCCCGCGAAAGACGATTTGCTGTCCCCAAAATCGGTATAACCGTCACAGTTGAATGAATCTGTTTTGCCAAAACGGCAAGAAAGCAAATTATCGCTACGAGCGATAAAGTCGGGCTAACCGTACAACCGATGAATTGCTTTGCTCGTCCAGCCAAGACACGTAGAGGCTGCGGAGTGGTGGATCCCGCTTCTACGAACTACGCATTCCCAGGGGGGGAAGAGATAGCCCGGCGCCGCGATCGCGCGCCGGGCTATTTTCTTTTAACCTGACATCTGAATCGGGCTACGATGCGTACCGCGTGGAATCATCGAGGCCGACTTCACGAAATGCCTGTCTTCTCTCAGCGCATTTGTTGCAGCGGCCGCAATGAATGCCTTCGACAGGCGATATGCACGAAAATGTCAGTTCCAGCGGGCAATCCCGGCCCCGCTGCATGACCTGCCGTTTGTTGAATCCGGAAAACGGAAGCACGATACGAAGCGGTTTTCCAGGGTAACAGTTGAACATGGCCTGAGCATGATCGAAGAACTGTTCTGTGGCATCGGCAAACGGGCTGGTGCCTAGCGGTGCCAATGCCAGTTCGCCTACCCCATTCAGTTGGCACCACACCGCTGCTTTGACGACAAGAAGAGCGTTGCGTCCGGGCAGAAAAACGGCTTCGTCCGCCGTGTCACCCCCTGGTGTGTCCTCGCCGCTAGTACTCCAATGGTCTCCGTATAAGTCTTCAAGGGGGAGCGACAGTACAGCTAAATCGTTGATTTTCGGCGAGTCGACGACTTGCAGATATCGGCGAAGCGACTGGCTTTCGTCCCGTTCCCAGACGAGGTCAGAGCGGACATAAAGGGGTTGGATTTGGCGGCCCTGGCGCAGTAGCTCGCTGATCAAGATCGAGCTATCCAGGCCCCCGCTGGCCAAGACGGCAATAATCTCGTCCGTACGTGTCGAAGTCATAGGCGAACGCGATAACTCTCGCGACCCTTACGGAAGACGAAAAACGGCAAAACCGAGTGCGATTGGCGTAATTTCCTTGTCGATCGTTAAAAGCGGAGCGATACTTTGATGTAACCCCTAGATTTTCGCCAACGGCGGCAAACCTTGAAACCGCTGAAACCGCTTTTAGAATAAAAGATGAGGTAGTATACCGGAAATCGCCCGGGGCATCGCACGAATTGAGAAACAACTATGGCCAGCAATCTTATCGAATCGAGTCAGGCCGCCGAAAAACTCGGCGTCAGCGAAGACGAACTTAACGACATGCGTTTGCGTGGCGAGATCCACGGCGTTCGCGATGGGGCGTCCTGGAAGTTCAAGGACGACGAGATCGAGCGTGTCGCCGAGGAGAAGGGCATTTCAACTGCGGGCGGTGCCGACGAAGGCGCGATGGATGTGAGCGATCTCGATGCCGCCGGTTCTTCCGATTTGGCGTTGGACTTGGAGGCTGGCGACGCTGGTGACGCCCCTACCGCGATCGGTTCCTTGGAAGATCTGGAAGCGGCACCGGCAGGCGAAAGCGGCCTAACGCTTTCCAGCGGGGAAGAGCAGGACGAAGATCTGACCATCGGAGACGATGACGATCTCTTGGCCCCCAGCGAATCCGATGTGCTGGGTGGCTTGGGCGAGGGAAGCGATGCAGGGCTACTTTCGGATTCGGACAAAGACGTTCTGGGGGCCGGCTCGGATTCGGACAAGGATGTCCTGGGCGGAGGAAGCGGGTCTGGGGCGGGATCCGATGTTGCGCTAGTCCCGGACGATGACGGCAGTGGTCTGAACCTGATAGCCGACAGCTCCGCAGATGTCCTGGGCGGGAGCGACGCCATGCTGGATGAAGGCGGGACCGGCTCCGGCGGTACAGGCCCGAACCTTGGCAGCGGCGAGTTGGATTTCGAAGGCAGCGATATCGGCATCGTGTCGGACCTGTCGCTCGACGACGACCTCGCGCTGGGCGAGGATGAAGAAGACGAGTTGACCATTGGTGACGAAGAAGAGTTGGCCCTGGACGAGGACGACGAGCTGGTTCTGGACGGCGGCAGCGACGTCACGCGCGGGGCCGGTGACACGGGAATCAACCTGACCAGCCCCAGCGACAGCGGGTTGAACCTGGAAGAGGAGCCGCTGGATCTGGCCGGCTCGTCCGTGTCGTCGCTGGAGTTGCCCGAGGACGACGACATTATCGATCTGGACGACCTGGACGCCGGTCCGGACGAAGCCACTCAGTTGAAGATAGATGAAGACTTCCAACTCGCGCCATCTGCCGAAGCGGAAGAGGACGACGACGACAGTGGCTCGCAGGTCATCGCTTTGGAAGACTCCGAGGCGTTCGAGCAGGCAGCCCCGGCGGCCGCGCTGGACGCGGTCGAACCGATCGTGGGCGAAGAAGGAACCGACGAACTGGAAACGGCGCTGGACGAGGCCGAAGTAGGCTCCGTGACTAAACCGGCTTTGCCCGATTCGGCGTATATGGCAGACAGTCCCGAACTACCCTATTCGATCTGGAACGTGCTCAGCCTGCTGGTCATCGTCATGCTACTCGCGTTCACCGGTATGTTGATGACGGACGTGATCCGGAATATGTGGAGCTGGGAAAGCACCTATACGGCTTCGACGCCGATCATGGACATGATGATCCGCTTATTTGGAATGGAGCCGTAGACGGCCCGCCTCAGGTTCGGCGAATCAGAAGCTGTCTTGTATTGATTGTGGGGCACGCTTCCAACGTGCCAGGCACGATGGAAGCGTGCCCCACTTATTTCCACGCCGATCCTGGCCGCCCTTTTCGTGCCGTATCTTTTCGGGCTGGGCGCGCTATAATCTAATGCTCTGTCCCTGCCCGAGTGAGGACGGCTCCGGCCGATTCCTTTCTGGCGTTCTCTGCTGACAGCCAATAGGAAGTCACTGTGCATTTCAAGTCTATTCCGGCGACCACATGGACGTTCGCAAGGAAGGCGATCGCTTGTTGTGTCCATTCCTCGATTGCCTTTTCCGTCTGTGCGATTCTTGCAGTCGGGTGCGGGCGAGTTGACGAGATCCGACGGTATCAGGTCCCCAAATCACAGGCTGTGGAAACACCGCGCCCCGAGGCCGATGATGTTGGATTCACCTTCAAAGCGCACGAAAGCTGGGAACCTGGCCAACGCGTATTGTCGCGTGGCGGCATTACCATTGTGTACGACGCAGTGTTCAGAGTCACCGATGGCCAACAACGCCTGGACATCACCGTAAATCGCATGCCAGCGGGTGGCAGCTCTCTGATGAACGTGAATCGTTGGCGCGGGCAGGTTGGACTAGAGCCCCTCGAGGCGGATCAACTTGAACAGTCGGCCAAGGATATCGAGATTGATGGTACGGCTGCCAAGTACGTGGAAATGGTCGGCTCGGAGGAGTCGATTTTCGGCGCAATTGCCGTGCGCGGACGCGAAACGTGGTACCTGAAACTGAAAGGCGCCACCGAACTTGCAGACCAAGAGAAGGAGAACTTTCAAGAGTTCTTGAAATCAATCAAGTTCAAATAGGTCCCGCTTGCCGAGCGGGACCTTTTCAATAGGCAACGGAGCCATTCATGGCCATAGACTCAGTTCCTTCCGACCACGAACGACCGTCGAGCGCACAGCGGGCCGACGATCCCGATCCTGTGATCGAGATCCTGCTGTCGCCACTCAAGTCGCTTGCCTCGCTGCGGCTGACCGTGGCGCTGTTCGCCTTGGCCATGTTCATCATCATGATTGGCACGTTGGCTCAAGACAAGCAGGGCATGTGGGAGGTCATCTCCGCATATTTTCGTTCCTGGGTCTCCTGGATCGAGGTCCGGGTCTTCTTTCCCAGCGCTTGGTTTCCCGGGATGGAAAAGGGGACGATGCGTTTCCTGGCGGCCTTCGGGATCGTTGCCGTGGGTGCCGCGGCAGCCGTCCCTTGTGTTGCCAGAAGGCACAAGCACATGTTGTGGTTGTTTGGTGGTTTGGCGGTTGCGGCCTTGGCGGGCATAACCGCGATCCAATCCGTGTTGTGGGGCGGATTCCTGTTTCCGGGTGGGGCGGCGGTCGGCGTGGGGCTGGTCTTCAATCTGCTCGCGGCCCACGTTATGCGATTCAAAATCCAGGCAGGCGGTCTGCGTCTAAAGGTCGGCTTGGTAGCTGTCGCGATTGGTGCGTTGGTGACGTGGCTGGTCATTGCGGCCGGACACAACAAAGAAGGCCTGCAGGCTTTGCCCTTCTTTGCTTGGTCCACTTTGTGGTTGTTCTGCAAGATCGCGTTATCGCTGTTCTGGCTGGTCATGGTGGCCGCGTTAGTCGTGCTGCTTCCCAAGGCTCGAACACGAACCATCGAGGTCGCCGTGCTGGGCACGTCGGTCTTTCTCCTGGCCGGTCTTCTGCTTTGGCTGTGGCTGGGCAGCGACGCTGCGTACCTGGGCGACGCCGGAATGCGCATCCTGTGGCAATTGATCCAAAGCACGGGGGCCGCCGCGGTTCTGTTGATCGGATGCATTCTTGTGTTCAAGCGGCGCGGCGGCATCGTGCTGATCCATGCCGGCGTAGGGCTACTGATGCTCGGCGAGTGGTTTGTGAGCTGGTACGCCGTGGAAGAACGCATGTCCATCGTCGAAGGCCAAACGGTCAGCTATGCAGAGGACGTGCGCGACACGGAATTGGCGGTGGTCGATTCGTCCTACTCGGACACCCACGACGACGTGCTGGCAATCCCGCGATCCCAGTTGGTCGACAGCGGCGCAACCGGTGCGTTGATTAAGCACGACGATCTGCCCTTCGACGTGCGAGTTGTTCGGTATTTCAAAAACTCGGATATCCGGGAGGCGAAGCCGGACGAAGACAACCCAGCAACGGCCGGTCACGGGTTGGTCTATGTCGTCAAAGACGAGAAGTCCGGCAGCGGCGCCGATAGTAGCGGCAGGGTCGACACAGCGTCGGCATATGTACGATTCACCGGCAAAGACGGCGGTGACGAACTCGGCACCTACCTGCTGACTCAGTACATGTCGCTTCAGGATATTTCGGAAAAGGTCACCGTCGGCGACAAGACTTACGATGTTGCCTTGCGATTCAAACGCACCTACAAACCCTACTCGATTCACTTGATCGACTTTCGAAGGGACGACTACATCGGCACCTCGACTGCGATGAATTTTTCGTCGGACGTTCGTCTGATCGATCCGTCGCGCAAAGAAAACCGCGAGACCCGAATCTGGATGAACAACCCGCTGCGCTATGCAGGCGAGACGTTTTACCAAAGCAGCTACGGCATCGATCCAAAGACCGGCGCGGAAATGACGATTCTACAGGTCGTGACCAACACGGGCTGGATGATCCCGTACGTGTCCTGCATGTTGGTTGTCACAGGAATGCTGGCGCACTTCTGGAGCGTACTGATGCGATTCCTTCGGCGGCGTGCCGGAAGCGCCGTCCGGAACGAGGAAGTCGTCACGGCACGTTTGATCGAGACTCCGCCGAAGGAACACAGCAAGAAACGACGCCGCCATAAGAGAAAGGAAGACGCGACCCATCCGCGAGAAGCTTCGGGTAAAGGGCTTGCACCGATCCTGGTTCCCATCGTGGTTGTGCTGGTGGCTGCGATCTGGGTGCTCGGCAAGGCTCGCTCGCGAAGTACGACGGCAGATGGGTTCGACTTGGCGGAATTTGGCAAATTGCCGGTCGTTTTCGAGGGCCGAGTCAAACCGTTTGATACGCTGGCCCGAAATGCGCTGCGCAAGATCTCCGACTATGACAGCTTCAAAGACGGAAGGGACAAGCGGCAACCTGCCGTGCGTTGGCTGCTGGACGTGATCGCCAGACCGGAGGAAGCCGAAGAACACAGGGTCTTCCGCATCTACACGCCGGAGATCCGGGACACGCTGGGCCTCGAACGACGAAAGGGGTACCACTATTCGCTGGCCGAGATTCGCGGGACGGGCGACCGGGAAGCAAAAGGATTGGAGGAATTCGACCGGCAAGTCCGGGAATCACGCGAAGTAGATGCCGAGGATCTCAGCTTCTACCAGCGAAAAGCCTTGGAGTTGAACAAGCGATTTGACACCTACCTGCGATTGACAGCCGCGTTCCAGCCGCGCGACATCCCAGCGTTTCCCGATAACGAGAAACTGGAAAGTGACCGCCAGGCTGCCCTGCGCGCCTGGGTCCAAAGCTTGATCATGACCGTGAGGCAGACCGAAAGAAGACTGGACCAAATGCAGGTCCCACTGGCCGTACCGCAACGGTCGAAAAACGAGAACGGCGAGCAGAAACCGTGGCTGCCGTACGCAACGGCGTGCAACAAGGCGTACATCACGAAGGAAATCCTCCAAAAAGAGGCGGACCCCGCCGTCGTGTCGCTGGTGGCCATCTTCGATGCCTACAAGCGGCGCGACGCGAACGCATTCAATAAGGAAGTGGCCAATTACCGGAATTGGCTAACGCAACACCAGCCGGCCCAGCTTAGTACTCGCCGCGTCGCTTTCGAGGCGTTCTACAATCGCTTTGCACCACTCTTCTACTGCATTTTTCTGTACGGATTCGCATTGATTCCCGCCATCGGGGCCTACTTCGGTTGGAAGAAGTCACTGAGCCGAAGCGCATTCTGGCTGTTGGTCTTCATTCTGTGCCTTCACACGTTTGCCATCATCTGCCGGATATACATCTCCGGGCGTCCGCCCATTACGAACCTATATTCCTCCGCGGTTGCCATCGGTTGGATATGTGCGGCGGTTGGGCTAGTCCTGGAAGCCGTTTTCCGCCTTGGCTTTGGAAACCTCGTGGCAGCCGTTGGCGGGATGGCTGCCTTGCTGATCGCGCAGTTTCTGGGGTTGCGAGGCGACACGTTCACCGTCCTGCAAGCCGTGCTGGATACGCAGTTCTGGCTGACGCTGCATGTGATCGCCATCGGCGTGGGGTATGCCGCCACGTTTGTCGCCGGGCTGTTGGGCATCCTCTACATCGTGCTGGGCTTCTTCACGCCCATCTTGGATCGCTACACAGGCAAATCGCTGGCGCGCATGACCTACGGCATTCTGTGCTTTGCCATCTTCTTCAGCTTCTGGGGCACGGTCCTGGGTGGTCTGTGGGCCGACGATTCCTGGGGACGTTTCTGGGGTTGGGATCCCAAGGAGAATGGCGCGCTGCTCATCGTCCTATGGAACGCCATCATCCTGCACGCCCGCTGGGCCGGCGTGGTCAGAGACCGCGGCACGGCCGTACTGGCGGTGGGCGGCAACATCGTCACAAGCTGGTCGTGGTTTGGCGTCAACGAATTGGGCGTCGGGCTGCATTCGTATGGCTTCACCGAAGGCGTCCTGTTGATCTTGGGCTTGTTCGTCGTCAGCCAGCTC
>JADHUC010000136.1 GCA_016784735.1 Pirellulaceae bacterium
TGGTCACGGTGGAGGAGACGAAACTTGCCGGCGCTCGCGACTTCGTTGTGATTCCCACCTTGCACAGCTTCATCATGAACGACACGACGACGCGCGAGTACACGTCGCGGTTCTTGGAACACGGGCACTTCGTTTCCGAGTCACTCCGCCGGCCGATTGCCCCAGAGACGGACACGGGGCCATGACGGAGGAGTTCCCTGGGAAAGGCCGCCTGGCTGGCGTCGATTATGGGACCGTGCGAATCGGGATTGCGGTCACGGACGCGGACCGCCGTCTAGCCAGCCCGTACGAGAATTACACGCGGGGCGGCCCAAAGGCGGACACCAAGTACTTCTGCCGGATCGCGACCGAGGAAGGTATCGTAGGATTCGTCGTGGGCCTTCCCGTCCATGCCAGCGGCGACGAGAGCCAGAAGTCGCTCGAAGCCCGTCAGTTCGGTGCATGGCTGACAGAGGTCACGGGGCTGCCAGTGCGGTACTTCGACGAGCGATTCACTTCGGTCGAAGCCGAGCGATACCTGCTTGGTGCTCAAATGACGCGAAAGAAACGAAAGAAACGCCTGGACATGTTGGCCGCCCAGATCATGCTGGCCGCCTACCTGGAATCCTCGCGCCCGTCTATTCCTGGTGCGCTCGACGATTGACCGTCGCTAACTGCTGTGTTCTTTTTTTGCGTTCTCAATTCGCGAGACGAATTCGGTATGCTCCGCAGTCGCCAAACCGTCTTGCAGCACTTGGCGAACGCGGGCCAAGTCTTCCGCGATTAGTGCCTGTGCATCGAGCCACAGGCCGGGGAACACTTCGCTTTTGTAGACCCCGCCAGCATCGGGCATCAAGCGTTCGTATCGGCCCTCGCGTAACACGAACCAGTCAATCTCCCGATCCCAGACTCGCCACACCACATATTCGCGTACGCCATTGCGGCGGTAGGCATTCATCTTGTCGTGGAGGTCGTAACTGACGCTGCTGGATGAAACTTCCGCAATCAACTCCGGTGCACCCTCGATGTAACCCCCGCTGTCGCCCGACTGCCCGCCGTAGTCGGGAAGGACCCGCAAATAGTCATCCGGCTGAGGTTCATTGTCCAAATCGAGCCGTAGCGTCGTGTTGTCGCCCACTTGCGTCCCAGTGGTAGCCCACCAGTACGTACCCAGCCAAGTTGTGAAGGACGCGTGGGGGACACCATGACCGTCAGCACTTACCGGCGAGGGCATGTAGACGACTCCTTCAATGAGTTCCGCTTTCTTGAGATGCGGCATCGCTTCGTACCGGCGTTCGAATTCGTCCCGCGTCAAGCGGTCGCCAGCTTGCAGCGGTGGAGTCTGACTCCCAGTGGGTGGTTTTGCAGCGATAACTGACGCGATTGACATTGTGCTCGCCCGATCGAGAATCTGAAAGTGTCTTTTTCTCTTTGGGGCCCTATGCTTGATCGAAGGGTGTCTACACCACTGAATATACACGAAATAGAGCCACCAGCGAAGTCAAAAACCCGTTTTATCAGCACCTCGCGGGCACACGGGGGGCTGTGGTACACTGGCTGCGAGAAGGTGTCAGGAAGAGCATCGCCCGCAAGACACCGAACACCATATGCGGCTGCGGAAGGTACTATCGATGAAAATAGCTTACCTGGATTGCCAAAGCGGCATCAGTGGCGACATGATGCTAGGAGCGTTGGTCGACGCAGGCGTCAATTTGGGCGCGATACAAGTCGGTATCGATTCGCTGGGCCTCCCCAGTTGCCGGCTTGAGGCTGCGGAAGTCCGGAAGAAGGGATTTCGCGCCACCAAGGTCGACGTAGTGTACGAGCCGGAGCACACGCATCGGCATCTCCACCATATTACGGACATGATCGACGGCAGTTCGCTTACCGCGAGGCAAAAGGACGTTGCCAAGCGTATCTTCACTCGATTGGGTGAGGCCGAAGCCAAGGTCCATGGGACGACCTTGCAGAAAGTTCACTTTCACGAAGTTGGCGCCGTCGATTCAATTGCCGATATCGTCGGCAGCGCAATCGGACTGGATCTATTGGGCGTCGGGCGAGTCGCCTGCTCGCCGATTCCGACGGGCCACGGGTTTGTGAAGATTTCGCACGGGCGCGTGAGCATCCCGGCTCCAGCAACTGCCGAACTGTTGACAGGCATCCCTTTGGCGTCTTCGGCCGTCGAAGCCGAACTGACGACGCCAACCGGCGCGGCGATTGCGGCCACGGTGGCTGAGGACTTCGGCTCGCTTCCGGCCATGAAGATCGAAACGATCGGATATGGCGCAGGCTCGCGAGATCTGGACGAGCAGCCGAACATTCTGAGATTGATCGTCGGGGTGACCGCGGAATCCAGTGAATCGGATCAGGTGTGGGTCCTGGAAACAAATCTGGATGACATCAGCGGTGAATTGATCGGACATACAACAGGTTTGTTGCTCGAAGCAGGCGCATTGGATGCGTACACCACACCCATCCACATGAAGAAGAATCGGCCGGGCGTGATGCTTAGCGTGATCTGCGGAGCGGACCACATTGCACCGATGGAGGAGATTGTCTTCCGCGAGACAACGACACTAGGCATACGGCGTTGGCCAGTCAGTCGCCACAAGCTGAAACGAGCGGCTCATCAAGTGGATACGCAGTGGGGGCCAGTCGACGGAAAACTCGCCTACTGGCGTGAAGGAGTCGTCAGTTTCTCGCCCGAATACGAATCCTGTCGCCAAGTGGCGGCCGAGCAGCAGATTCCGCTGAAGGACGTTTACGAAGCGGCTCGTCGCGCGTTTGATCCCAAGAGAATCCAGGATGACGCGGAGCAAGGCGGTGAATGACCAGGCACGGATGAAGTCTTGGGACACGGTGGCTGTCGTCGGAGTGGGGTTGATAGGCGGCTCGATCGGGCTGGCGCTCCGAGAACGCGGTCTTGCGCGGAACGTGGTAGGGGTGGGCCGAGACAAAGAACGCTTGGGCATTGCGGAACAGTGCGGTGCGGTCACATCGACAACGACTGATTGGTCGGAAGGCGTGCAAGATGCGGAATTGATCGTCGTGTGTACGCCGGTTGACCATGTCGTCGATCACGTGAGGCAGGTCAGTCAATCCTGCCAGGCCAGCGCCCTGATCACCGATGCGGGCAGCACAAAAGGCAGGATTTGCCGAGGGATTGAATCGCAACCGATCACCAGCGGCGTCTTCGTCGGCAGCCATCCGATGGCCGGCAGCCACAAAAGCGGGCCGGAGCACGCTCGGGCCGACCTATTCGAAGGCAGTCTTACCGTAGTCACGCCAACCGAGAGGACTCGCGAAGAAGATACCGAACAGATCACGTTGTTCTGGAAATCGTTAGGTTCGCACGTAGTCCGCACCAGCCCCGAAGAGCACGATCGCGCGGTGGCGGCGATCAGCCATCTTCCCCACGTTGTTGCTTCCGCACTCGCTGCGTCGACATCGCCGGAACATCTGCCTCTGGCGGGAACTGGCTGGCGCGACACGACTCGCGTTGCAGCGGGCGATGCGGAGCTGTGGCGGCAGATCTTGGCCGATAATCGCGACCACGTCTTGCAGTCGCTCGATAACTTTGCAAAAGTGCTGACAGAATATCGCGAGGCCCTCGCGGCTGACGGTCAGACGGAACTCATCAAGCTCTTGGAAGTAGGGAAACGCAACCGTGATTCTTTGGGAAGTTGACATCTACGCCGCCGAAGGACAGCCGGATCGGGCGGGACGAGACGCCACCGGCGACGCAACCGACCTTGGCCTGGAAGGCGATCTCGACATTCGTGCTGCTCGCGGCTATTTGGTGCAGGGAGACTTGTCCCGAGAACAAGTCGAGCGGCTGGCCGGGGAGCTTTTTGCTGACGGGATCGTGGAAAGCACCGTGGTTGCCCGGATTGGCGACGATCGCCTGAACGAGCCGCCGAAAGACGTTGCCGATGGGCTGCGTCAGGTTCACGTCTTGCTGAAGCCGGGCGTAACGGACCCGGTCGCGCAGAGTGCCGAGCAGGCAATCGCCGACTTCGACATTCAAGTCGACGCCGTGCGAACGCTACGCAAGTACTGGATCGGGGGACTGGCCGACGATCAGGTTGCGGGCATGTGCTCGAAGATCCTTGCCAACGACTCGATCGAGCAAGTGGTGATCGGACCATTGAAGCTGAAGCAATTGGATTTCGGAGCGCCCTATCAGTTCAAGTTGGTCACGGTGCCGATTCGCGACCTGGACGACAAAGCCTTGATGAAGCTGAGCAAGGAAGGCCAGTTGTACCTGTCGCTGGTGGAAATGCAGACGATTCAGCAACAGTTCCGCGATCTGGGCCGTGATCCGACGGATGTCGAATTGGAGACTCTTGCGCAGACCTGGAGCGAGCACTGCAGCCACAAGACACTGGCCGGACGCATTTCCTACCGCGACGAGAATGGCGAACGGCGTTTCGACAATATGCTGAAGGAGACGATCTTCGCCGTTACGCAGCAGATTCGCCAGGACCTGGGCGAGCGGGATTGGTGCGTTAGCGTCTTTGAGGACAACGCGGGCGTTGTACGATTCGACGACGAGCACAACGTCGTCTTCAAAGTGGAAACGCACAATCATCCGTCTGCTCTGGAGCCATACGGCGGTGCGAACACGGGCATCGGAGGCGTGATCCGCGATCCCATGGGAACGGGGATGGGCGCCAAACCGATCTGTAACACCGACATCTTCTGCTTTGCACCGCCGGATACTCCACCCGAGTCTCTGCCACCTGGCGTTCTGCATCCTCGCCGCGTGATGAAAGGCGTTGTGTCGGGCGTCAGGGACTACGGCAACCGTATGGGAATTCCCACGGTCAACGGAGCCCTTTACTTCGACCCGCGTTATCTGGGCAACCCGCTGGTCTACTGCGGCAACGCGGGTATCTTGCCGAAAGATAAATCCCACAAACATCCGCAGGCAGGCGACCACGTGGTGACCATCGGCGGGCGGACTGGGCGCGACGGGATACACGGGGCCACGTTCAGTTCGGCGGAACTGACTCACCACAGCGAAACCGTGTCGGGCGGTGCCGTGCAGATCGGCAATGCCATCACCGAGAAGATGCTCCTGGACGTCATGCTGGTTGCCCGAGATCGCGGCCTCTATAGCGCGGTTACCGACTGCGGGGCCGGCGGGTTCTCGAGCGCCGTGGGCGAAATGGGCGAGAAGATCGGGGCCGAAGTCTGGCTGGAAAAAGCACCTCTGAAATACGAAGGGCTGTCCTACACTGAGATTTGGATCTCTGAGGCCCAGGAACGCATGGTTCTATCTGTACCGCCGGAGCACTGGGCGGAGTTTTCCTCGCTTTGCGCATCCGAGGGCGTCGAAGCCACGATCATCGGCAATTTCGTGCCGACTGGTCGATTGGAGTTGAAATACGACGGTACACGCGTCGCGGACCTCAGCATGGATTTCCTCTACGACGGTCAGCCGCCGGTAGTTCGCGATGCCGTCTACGACCCAAAGCCGCTTGAACCGGTAACCTCGCGTGAAGGAGTTCGATTCGCCCAGCCCATGCAACCGGTCGACTACACGGAGACGGTGCTCGCAATCCTCGGCTCTTTGAACGTGGCCAGCAAGGAATGGGTAATTCGCCAGTACGACCATGAAGTCCAAGGCGGCAGCGTGATCAAGCCGCTGGTCGGCGTGGAAAACGACGGCCCCGGCGACGCCTCCGTTTTGCGACCGGTGCTTTCCTCTCGCCGAGGGCTCGTGATTTCCTGCGGCATGAACCCGAATTACGGCGACTTCGACACGTATCACATGGCGGCCAGTGCGATCGACGAGGCGATCCGCAACTGCGTAGCCGTCGGTGCCGATCCAAGCCGCATTGCCATCCTGGACAATTTCTGTTGGGGCTACACGGATCGACCGGAGACGCTCGGCTCGCTCGTGCGTGCGGCATTGGCGTGCCACGATGTTGCGCTCGCCTACGGAACGCCGTTCATCAGCGGCAAAGACAGCTTGAACAACGAATTCAGCTACAAAGACGGAGATGGACAAAAACGCACGATTGCGATTCCGTCAACGTTGCTGATCAGTGCTCTCGGCCAAGTGGACGACGTGCGGACGTGCGTTACGATGGATCTGAAGCAGGCGGGCAATCTGCTCTATCAACTCGGCGCGACCAAGGCGGAGCTGGGAGGATCGCATTTCTGCCAGGTCGAAGGGAACTCTGGCGGGCAGGTACCGACGGTCGACACCGAGACAGCCCGACAGACCTTCACCTCGCTGCATCATGCGATCCGATCGGGATTGGTGCGTTCGTGTCACGACCTGAGCGAAGGGGGTTTGGCTGTTGCCGCCGCCGAAATGGCGTTTGCCGGTGGCATGGGTGCTACGCTTCGCTTGGAGCAGGTACCGCACGACGTCCCGGCCGGCTGCGACGGCGGTCTGGACACCAACCTACTGTTTTCCGAATCCAACTCGCGATTCCTTTGCGAAGTCTCTGCCGAGAACAAGGAGGAGTTCGAACGCACGCTCTGTGACGTGCCACACGCCGTGATCGGCGACGTGACCGATTCCGGCAAGCTGGAAATCGTCTCGGCAGTCGGCGGCGACGAGGCGGCAACGAACGTTGTCGGATCGGACATCGCCACGTTGAAGGAAGCCTGGCAAGAGCCGCTTCGCTGGTAATCGTGTGACATCCTAGTTTTCTTTGAGTATCGACAATGCCAACACCACGCGTCTTAGTACTTCGCGCCCCAGGGACCAACTGCGATCAAGAGACCGCTTTTGCCTTCGAGCAGGCAGGCGCCGAGGCGGATCTGATCCACGTGAATCGACTCCTGGAGAATCCAAGCATTCCCAACGACTACCAGATTCTCTGCGTGCCCGGTGGCTTCAGCTATGGCGATGATGTGGCCGCGGGCCGCATTTTGGCCAATCAGCTTCAGCACCATTTGAGTCAGACTCTGGCGGAATTCAAAGCATCCGAGAAACTGATTCTTGGCATCTGCAACGGCTTTCAGGTCTTGATGAAATCCGGCGTGCTTCTGCCGGACGACGGACAGGGTGCGCCGGCGACGTTGACATGGAATGACTCCGGAAAATTCGAAGACCGGTGGGTGCGGCTGGCCGTGCACGGCAACAATTGCGTGTTTCTGCAGGGGATCGAACGCCTGGACCTGCCGGTTGCCCATGCCGAAGGCAAATTCGTCGTCCGCAACGAAGCGACTTTGTCCGCGCTCGACGGGGCCAGCCAGCTTGTTTTGCGTTACTCGGCCCAATCCACTGATGTACACGTGCCGTACCCAGAGAACCCCAACGGTTCGCAGGCCAATGTCGCCGGCCTGTGCGACGAATCAGGCCGCGTATTCGGACTGATGCCCCACCCCGAACGCAACATCGACCCCACGCATCACCCACAGTGGACGCGCCGCGGCCTCGGCGAAACGGGCGACGGGATCCAGATGTTCAAGAACGCCGTGCAGTATTTCGCCGAGTAGGTCCCGTCTGCCGGACGGGACCTGTGCCGCGAGAGGCCCACTAATTCTAAGGTCCCGCTCGGCAAGCGGGACCTACTTCTTCTGCAGCACCACCTGATCCAGCCCGAACATGTGCGCCGGAACTGCCTTTTCGTTAGCCCCCACAATTTCGACTGTCAGCTTGTTCTCGCCTTCGGTCAGTTCGAATGTGCCCAGCGGAATGGGATCAGTGGGAATCACGGTCGGGTTGTAGAGATCGATCGGTTCACCGGCCTTCTTGCCGTTCACGGACAACTGGACGATTCCGTAGTCGCGTGCTTTGGTTAACACAACACTCACATCGTATGTGCCCGTCTTCGTCGCCGATACCGCAAGCTCCAGCTTGGCACCCGGCTTGGCACCCGTCCACCAAAGCTGATCGTCGTCCTTCCACCTGCCCTTGAAATGCCCCATGCCTTGCGTGGACACGTTGCCCGGGGGTTCGTTCCGTACGGGAAAGCCGCCAGCCACAATCGGCGGATTGATGTAATAGCCGTCACGCTCCGCCACAGGCGTGGGCCCATACGCGTCGGCCCCGCCCGGTGCCTGATACCAGCACGCGACGGTGGCATACTGCGTGCCACGTTCTTCGGTCCTGTAGTACTTTTCGATGCACGCTTCGAACGACTTCTGGAACGGCACGTTATCGACCGTTTGCCATCGCAACAGTGACTGGTGTCCCTTGTTGCCTTGTGTCATCGTCTGGCAATGGAACGGGCGCTGGAATAAACCCGGATGGCACCAGGCATAACCGAAGTAGTCCTCCGAGCCGGTGCCGAACGTCGACGGATACTTCTCGCCGTCCACAAAGAACTTCTCGTCGCCTTCGCCCCACCATCCGCCACGCGGGTTCCAGACGTGAAGCATCACACCGCAGAAACGCCCTCGTCCCTCGGTGATCAACAGCGGCCAGTCCGGCCAGCGGTCCTCGGGCAGCACAACCGTGTCGCGGTGCCATTTGCAGTGGAAATGCCCCAGCCCGTCGAATGGGCGGGAAAGCGGAGCGTGCACGAGCTCGAATTCGAGTTCGCGGTCCACCGTGTCCTCGTTCACCAACTCGATCACGGCTTTCTTGGCAAAAGGCATATACCAGAACGCGTATCCACCGTCTTCGGTTATGCCCGTGACCAGCGACTTGTACAGATTCACGCCCGGCGCCGTGCCGAAGAAATCGCCCGCCGGACACCACACCGCCGGTTCACTTGCGTCGTCGAAAGTGATCCGCAGAATGATCTTGCGCAGCGCGGCCATTTCGTCTTCGCGATCCGCGAAGCTTGCGTTGGCGCGTATGGCCGTGATCGCTCGTGGGCCGGTTAACTCCAATGCCTCTGTGCCGCCCGCCGCGATCCGAACCGTGCCTCTCCCGGTTTCCTGGCCGTCACGCGGCCCCGCTGGGTCGATTCCTTGTGACGACTGGAAGAAGTCGTTCACTTCCTCCAGAGCGTCGGCGTTCTCGTCGGCCAGTGGGGTGCTGAAGGTGGGAAGCTTGGTCCCGTCGGGAAACGTCGTGTAGGTGAACTGGTAGTACCGTCCCCAGCCCTTGTCGGCGACGATCTTGCACGATTTCTGATAGGGAATTGGATAGTACAGATTGTGCCCGCGGCAGCCCAGATCCCCCAGGTTGTAAGACAGAAGAGGATACTTGAACGGTGCCGTGTCGCCGCTGAAGTAGTTCACAAACGGCAGATCGACAGCCGGTTCCTCTGCTCCGTCCAAGTAGATCTTGACGTGTCCCGCTTGGGCCAAGGCGGACCAGATTCGCCAGATGCATCCGGGACCCTTCATTTCGGCCATCACCACTTGATCGCCTTCTTGACGAATGAAGTTCGGTCCGTCGTTATTCGCACCCCAGTCCACATACTTCCCCGTCTCTGCGTCGTACTTGCTGCTGCGATCCCAACTCGCCCACTGGGCGCACGATTCCCCGGCGGCTGGCAAGACCGCCACGTGCTCCAGATCGACCAGGCGAAGGATCAAATCCTTGTAGGACAACGTCTCTTGGGCCAACGCAGATTGTGCGAACGTCAGCACAACGGTCACATAGAACACAGGTAGCACGCGGCAAATCAATCTGGGCATGGTGTCACTCCTTGCATTGTCTGGTACCATCGAGAGCTGCAATCACAATACAGGATACAAGTGCTCATTTCAAATGCGCCGAATGGGCCGGACTCGAAACTGCGTTTAACCGCAAGCCGGAGGCGTGCGCTGCCGGTGGGGTCTGCTTCGCGCACGCCTCCGGCTTGCGGTTAAACGCGCGATTCTGGCGACAACGCGCATATACGCACGGGAGGAGAACACTATGTCATCGAAGATCAATATTGCCCAAATTGTCTTGTTCGTTTTTCTCCAATTCGCGATACATCACGCGACGCTTCTATTGCGGGCGGGTGAACCGATAAGCCCGCCGAGCGACGAAACTGTGGTCAAGAAGACATTTGACGCCAGCGACTCGGGCGAAAATCTGGTGAAGCCGAACGCTTGGCGACCCTGGCACGAGGGTTTTCAGCGGGACGGCGATCTGTTCGTGTGTGACAACGGCGACGACACCAAAATCCAGCGTGGGGCAACTCAGACGGTTCTGTTGAATCAGGAAGCCCCCGAACCGATCGTCGCGGTCGCTTGGAGCAAAGCGGAGGGAGTGACGGGCTCGCAGGACAGCAACTATTCTCTCTACCTCGATCTGGTCTACACCGACGGCACGCCGCTATGGGGACAAATCGCACCATTCAGCGTTGGTACCCACGATTGGCAGCGTCGCCAAGTGGTGGTAATGCCCGAGAAACCGGTGCGGCAAGTGAGTTTTCACATGCTCCTGCGCAGCCACGGCGGCAAAGCGTGGTTTCGGGATCCGTCGCTCCACGTCGTCCGCGCGCCCGACGGCGCGTGCATGTTCGATGGCGTGCCGGTGATCCAAAAGGCGCGGCCGAAACAGGGGTTTCAAATCCGCGATGTCGCCGCTGGATCAGATTTTGTGCGACTCGACCGAGAAGCCATGGGATTGCGTCTGGACTGGGACACAACGGAGCGCGACGGCGTCATCTCTATTGATGCCACCTTGTCGGATACTACGGGCCGCGACCGCGCCGTGACGCTGGTGTACACGCTTCCCATTACCCCGGACTCGCTATACTGGCTTCACGATCCGCGCAGCCGCCAAAACGTGGATCTGGGCCGCGAGTACACGAATTCGGCCGGCTTTCGCGTGGCTGGCGGACGACTGTCGCGATATCCACTCGGGGCCGTGGCGACCGAAGACCTCGGCACGGCGCTCGGCATCGACATGGCTCGGCCGGCTTTCTATCGGATCGGCTACAACGCTGGTACGGGCGAGTTGTTCCTGGCTTACGACATTGGCTTGGCTGCGGAGAAGCCCACGGCACGAGTGCGATTCTGTCACTTCACCTTTGAACCCGAGTGGGGCTTCCGTGCCGCGCTAGCCCGCTACTACCAAGTGTTTCCGGACGCGTTTCGTTGCCGTACGCCGGAACAGGGCCTTTGGATGCCGTTTGCGCGGATCAGCCAAGTAGAAGGTTGGGAGGATTTTGGTTTCAAGTTCAAGGAGGGCTCAGGCGAAACCGCTTGGGACGACCAGCACGATATCATCACGTTCCGCTACACAGAACCGATGACGTGGTGGATGCGGATGGCGCAGGAAATGCCTCGCACGCTGGACGCCGCATCGGCCGAGGCGAAACGTTTGGTCGAGGAGAAAGGAGATGCGCGCGCGAAAGCCCTACTCTCCAGCGGCTATCACAATCAGGACGGCAAGTTGTCTGCTCGGTTGCTGGACACGCCCTGGTGCAACGGTGCGGTGTGGAGTATGAATTCCATGCCCGGCGTGGCAGGCAGCGTGACGGACTTCAAGAACAAGTGGAACGCCGAGTTGAAAACACGGCTGTACGGGCCGGATCGCACCAGCGACCTGGACGGCGAGTATATCGATTCCAGCGAAGGCTACGTCACCGACGAACTCGACTTCCGTCGCGACCACTTCGCCGCCACCGACACGCCGCTGACGTTTTCCCAGGAGAACCACAAGCCAGCCATATTCCGCGGATTGATTGCCTTCGAGTACGTTCGCGGCATTGCGCGTGACGTACACCGAATGGACAAGCTGATGATGGCCAACAGCACACCGATCCGGCTGTGCTGGTTGGCTCCGATATTGGAAGTGATGGGAACAGAAACCAATTGGAATCCCAGCGGCATGTGGCGTCCCATGTCCGACACAGAACTGATTTATCGCCGTGCCATGTGCAAAGGCAAACCGTTCTGTTTCCTGATGAACACTCGATTCGAAGAACTCTCGCACGAATTGGTCGAACGCTACATGAAACGATCATTAGCCTACGGCATGTTCCCCGGCTTCTTCAGCCACAACGCATCCCAGGGCCATTACTTCACACGACCCGAGCTATACAACCGCGACCGGCCTTTGTTCAAGAAATACATCCCCCTATGCAAACTGGTCGCCGAGGCCGGCTGGGAGCCGATCACATTGGCTCACAGCAGCGACGACCGGATGCACGTCGAACGTTTCGGCACCCGCTACCTGACCGTCTTCAACGACAGCCGCGACCAGCGCGCCGCCACAATCAGCCTGAAGTTGCCCGCCGGCACCTCGACTCGTGAACTCATCCACGGCCGTGCGATCACGTGGGACGATGGCCAGGCGACATTGACTTTGGGGCCCGAAGACGTCGCAGTCATCGATCTTCGTACAAAGTAGGATCGAGAGCGTCACTGCCAAGGCGTATTGCTATTGTGCCACAACTCCTCGATACTTCTTTTCACACCGCTCGTGTTCCACCAGGGCAACCACGCTTCCTTCGTTCACAGGCCGTGCGTATGGAAAGGCTCGCGTATTTTACGATTGGCTTCGCGGCGTTGGCATTCCTTCCCTGGATGGCGTGCGCCGCCGAATACACCGATTGGCACGAGATTCGGCGGGAAGTCATCGAGGAACTGGCCGAGCGGGACGTGATCGACTGGTCAAGCCAATTAGCCGGCCAGATTGACAAGGCTGATCTGCAGGGGCTGATTACTGCCCTGGAAGTATTCACCCGTTCCGGCCGCCGGGAACGCGTGCCGATGGTGGTGCGCAGACTGTGTGGCATCGAGGCGAGGGAGGACTCCAACTCAGTCGGCGCCGGGCTTGGCCGCCCCGCGTTGACGGAGAACTGCAAGTACTACGTGGGCGAGACCCTGATCCGGTTTGGACTCTGGGACAGTACCCGGATCTTCTTCGATGCGTTCCCCGAATACTACCATGCTGACTTGCCCAACTATCGTGATCACTGGTGGAAGACGGGAGACCGGGACGAACTGGAGGCGTGGCTGAGGGGGCGATGTACGGCCAGCCGAAAAGAGCCGTTCGGCCGGGAAACGCCGAGGGTCTTTCGAGAATACTATTGGGTTCTGTGCCAACGCGGAAAACTCCAATCACAGGTGGCGCAGTTGCGGCGGGAGATTGTTGCCCAGCCGACGGACGCGCGGTTAATCAGGAAGTATTTGACGGCGGTCGACGTGCTGGCTTCCCACGCGGCTCCACCGCAGCAGGCGCCGAAGATCGCCTGGTTGGGCGAGGTGGCCCGGCCAAAGTACGCCGTGGATGCCTGCGATCTCGGCCGCACTTTGGCCGGCAAGCAGCTTCACAGCCAGGCGGTCCGACTGCTGGATCATTCGCTATCACGTCGGATCACCGATTACGACAGGCAGGCCGTGCAGCAATGCTGTAGCATGCTGATCCCAGAAGAGGAGAAGGAAAAGCTCATCCGCCGATGGACCGAGGCCGAATTGGCGGCAAGCTGCAAAGAGGCTGGACAGGTCGAGCGGGCCCAACAGCTCGTCGAAGGACTCCTCGGGCCAGACGGCGAAATGAGCGACCTTGGGCTGGTTCGCTTTGCGGGACAGGTCCAACGGGCCAGTGGCTATCGAGTGATAGAGAAACGTATCAAGAAGGCGGAGGATGAAGACAAGGATTCAGTGCAGTACTGGCTGAGCCGGGCTTCGTACTACGTCGGCCGAAAAGAGCACGACCAAGCCGACGATGCTTTCCAGAAGGCCTTGGCTTTGCCGCCGGATGATCACCGCCGCAGCGCGGTCGGGGAGTACGCGCGTTTCTTAATCCGAACGTGCAAACAACACGATCAGGCCAAACGTGTTCTGCGCGGAGAACTCCAAAGAACCGCACCGAACTACGACGTCGTCTCGCCGCTGGTCTCTTGGCTTCTGGAACTCGACTCGAAATACAACGTGCCGATCTCCGCCGACGATCCCTTGTTGTGGCAATTCCTGGCAGATCGAGAAATGTACGACTATCAGGAAGAGCGGGTATTGAAGGTTCTCTCCAGTAAGTCGCGTTCGGTGGCGGCAGCGGACTCCTTTTATGCGCGGGCGGTGAAGCTGGCCGGTCCCGACGCGCATCCTTCGCGTCGCTACATCGTCGGTCGGATACTTCTGCGGGCAGACCGAGCTCAGCAAGCGGCCCCGCTGTTGGAAGACGCCTTTCGACGCTGGCCCCATCCCGCGATGCGTTTCCAGCCGGCTCGGCCGCTGTTGGCTGCTTACTTGGAGACGGGCGACCTGAAATCGGCCGAGAAAACGCTTCGGTCGGTTCGCATCCAGTTGCACATCAGCGAACTCAAATCGTGGCTGGCCGATCTGGCCATCGCCGCCGCCAAAGAGGGTGACGAAGATAACGCTCTTCGGCTGTGGCGAAAGCGGGCAAACGTCGACATGAACGATCTCGACCAAATCGACGATCTGCTCGCCGCCGGGATGCGGCAGCGGCTGCTGGCGTATTATGCCGAGGTGAAGAGTCGCGATCCAAACAATCGAGCCGTTGAAGCGGCACTCGCAAGATTGAAACCCTAGCGTGGCCTTGTCCCCGTCCCAGACTTCGGAGGCAATGGGTCGTGGCGGCGCTCGTGATGCACTTCCACGTTCTCGCCGGAGAGTTTGAAGTCGCGGTACCAATGGCGGACAGGCGTACGCGGCTTGCCGCCATCTGTCGCGGAAGGGGACCAGGCCGCCAGCGCCACGTAGCCGTTCAGCGCTTCCGCCGGGAACTCGCCGTCAATCGGTTTCGGCAGTTCCGCCGAGTATTCGTCGTCGCCGTCCAACGGGAGTCGGTCCAGCAGCTTGCCCGTCTTGTGATCGAATGCGGCGAACTCGAGGGAGTACCCCTTGCCGACCGGTACGGCTCGAAATTCCAGCCGGATGTCTTCGTTCTCGTGGCGGGCAAGTCGCTTTTTGCTCAACACAACGGCGTCTCTGACCCAAAAGACCATCAAGCGGCCCTCGCCGTCCAGTCCGGCAAGAAACGTTTTGAGGGAAGTGGCGCTGCGGGGCAAGTCCTCAGTCTTGTAGTCGTCTTTGCCCATGTTGGAGAAGAAGAATCCGGTGAACCCACGTTTGTCGAGTGTATCGGGTTTGCCGAGCATACCCGTGCGGACACTCAACTGAAAACTGCCCTCCAGAGTCCGCGTGGCGAGAAAGGCGGTCCTCACGCCAGGCTGAACACACTCCAGTCGGCCATCGTGGATTCGCCAGTCTTCCACGCCGTTGGCCCGCCAGTCGGGGCCGATCCAGACGCGATCGGGGGTTTTGGCCCAGTTGCTTCTGAACTCGCCGGCCCTGGCGGAACAAACGGTCGAGGCCACCAGAGCGACTCCCACCGCGAACGGGCGCCAAGCGATTACATTTGCTGCCAACATGCTCAATCCCCCCTGACAACATGCCCAACATCCTATACGCGGTTTTGCTTGAGTCGTGTTTCACATCCAACGCCTCGACATGCCGGTTCTGCTCAGTGGCTCGATCATGGTTCCGCAGACCAACTGTGCGCCGGTTCGGCCTATTCGAACTCTTGTTTCAGACGAGGGATGATCCTGATCTTCTCCCTCTCGAAGCTCTCGTAGGGATACCCAGTCGCCGGTAGACTTCCCTCTATACCCTTGAGCCCGACAACCGCCCAATACTGGACGCTTTCGGATTGGCTGTTCAAGCCTTTGATGAAGTAAGGGATGGCTCGCCGATCTCCTGAGGCCCCCATGCGCTGGAGCGCCCGTGCCTTCCTGGAGTCGTTGTCCGAGGTCACCGCCTCCACAAGCCATCCGAATACGTCCTTGTACCGGTTTCGAGACCACCAATCTCGCCAGAAGCCATTTCTGAAAACGACCACATCTTCTCCGGGAGGAATCGAGACACACCACGTGTGACTGTAACCCGATACGAAGGCGAGTATCTCTCCAAGCTGATAGCTGAAACCCTCGGACTCCGCTTCGTCCTCCAAAGCCTGAACAAGTTCCCCTGCCCGTGCTGGCTTCCTCTGGATAATTTCCTTGAGTCGCTCGCTCGCATCGTATTGCTGCCTCCGCACATGAAGCAACTCGATGAGCAGCCCAACAATGTCACCCTCGTGCTCAACGGGGTAATCCCTAATGACGGTTATGGTGGCCCGTCGCTCGCGGTGATCGGTCAAAATCTGCCGCACAAACTCCCGGGCGGTGGGGGTTGCGATTTGGCACAGACTACTGACCAGCGGCCAAGACCTATCGTCATCAGTCATTCCATAACGTTTCATCAGTAGCGGGACTGCGTCCTCCCCAAAGCCGACAACCGCGTCGATCCGTGCCTGCATCACAGTCTTGTGACCAAGGCCCGAGAGCATGTGGTCGATGGCTTGCTCGATCGCCTCGTTCTCAGCCCGCCGAGATTGGAGGGCTTGCTCCGGCTCCAACGTGGCGATCGAATGTTCTTGAGCCTGTCCAGCTTTCACACGTCCATTCACTCTGCACTCGAAAGTAGACTGAATCTGCGGATATCGCATGTATAAATCCACGACTCGCTCGATCTCCTTCTGCTTTTCGCGATCGTCAGCGAAGCCTGCTCGCCGCTGATTCAAGCGGGTCATTTCAGCAATCAGTATCGCCCTGGCGTCCTTTCTCGTGTAGTCGATCGGCTTTTGCTCCAGGCACCTGACTAACAGCTTCGTTGCTACTTGGGTGGTCAACGTCCGTCGGCAGGTAACGCGGATGACGCCCTGGTCGTCCGGTCCGGGCGGCCCCCATGGGGTCAAGTCGATCACCTCTTTGTAGACTCCTTTGGCCGGCACGATCCCAAGACCGTGCAATCCGCCGCCGTTCGAAGTGAACATTGGACTCGAGCCTCCGAACGCCACAAAGAACCGATCGTGTCTGCCGCCTGTGAGCCGATAATCGCCACCCTTATGGAATCGGAAATCCTCCGTTCCATCATTGTGAACGACCATTTCGACGGTGATTGGCTCGTCGGAAAAGAACTTTTCTTTCGTGGGCCTGAAGAATCCCCGGATGGTCCCTGCGTCTCTTCTATGCCGAAACTTCCAGATTGCCTCCGCGGTGGAGCGTACCAACCCTCGTCGCAGTTCCAGAGTTACGCCGGATACCTCGACCTTGAACATGATGTCGCCGTCAAGGAACACGAAGACATCCCGAGTCGTTTCCCTCGCAGCCGCGGCTTTCAACGCGTGGAAGTCGGCCGATTGGTACCGGTAGTCGGGCTCGGTCAGTGGCAGGAGCGGAGTTCCCGGCAGGTTAGGATCGAGGGGTTGTGCCAGTTGCTTGCGTCGGCGGTAACAATTGACGAAAACCTCGGTTCCGGACGGGCCGTGCTTCAAGGTGACCGGCTTCCGCCAGGCAGCTTTTCCAGACACACCGGGATCGCCCGGCCCGCTGACATGTTCCAGCCCTGGAAACGTGTCCGGCAGGAGATCCGACGGGTACTCCCATTCTGTGTCTGTGAACTGCTTTCCAACCGCCTCTATAAGAGTCTTCTGCGTGTTCACCGGGACAACGGCGCGATCGCCCCCCGGTGGTCCCGCCGGGACATTCCTGTCCGCTTCCGCTCGGCCCCTTTCGCCGTCCCGCTCGGGCGGATCTACCACTTCAACGCTTACCTCGCCCGTACACGCTCCGTAGCCTCTGTCGGCAAAGATGCCTCCGTCCGTCTTGTCAAACAGCGGTGTGCAGCGCACGACGACGCGCGTCCGGCCGGGTGTGAAATGTAGATCACTGGCGCGGTTCCCAGTTGGCCGCGTCGGGCACTCTGTGATGAGAATCCTGCGGACTTGATCAGCCGGAATCGTGTGCGGTTCGCCCTCCACGTGCTGGCCGCCCAGCGCGTCGACCATCATGTATAACTCGTCGTCACGTGGCCCTCGCACCCAGGCACCGTGGAAACGCGATACGTTGCACGTGACTTTTTCATCTCGCGTGTTCTTGAGATAGACCGCCAACTCCACGGGCTGTCCCAGCACGTACCGATCGCACCCAACCGACAGTCCGCAGACGACGCCGTCCTTCGGCTTTCCCCATGAGACAGCAGGGACGGTTTCGCCCTGTATCTCGAACTCGAAAGGACCGCTCAAGACGGAGAGGCGATAGTAGGGATCGATTTCGAGCCCGTCCACGCGAACGGTCACTTCGTAGCGGCCCGGCAACCACCCGTCCCGCAGCTTCCATTTGCGGGCATCGGTCTCGATTTGCAGCGACTTTCCCGGCTCGACCCCCGTGCGGCCGATACCGGCAACCAGGTGCGGGACGTTTATCTCCGGCCTGGCAAGATGAAGGTTAGATTCCTTGCCGTCCCGGTAAATGTCTACCAAGCTGACGTTGTGCGTCTCCCCGTTCCAGTCGTTCGGTTTCAAGGCAAACGTCGAATGGAAAACGGGCACGCCAAGCCCGTTCGAAACAGTGACGGTGAGAGGAATCGGTTCCCCAACTTTCACCACGGGTGGCGTCACCTGTCCATTCACACCGACATTGATGGGACGTCCCGTGTTCTGTCCACCGGCTTCGCTGAACATGACGGTATCAACCAGGAACACGATGACGAGACAAACGCACGGCCTGCGCATTGAACTGGCTCCTCTTTTCATAGATGAGAATGTGCTCGGCACCTGTACAGTATCCCAGAAGCACGCAGCATGACCGGTAATAGGTTTGTAACGTTCAAGTGCCTCGCTTGTTTGTTGTGATCTAGTCAAGAATCATCCGACTTCGCGTCCGGTGCTGTGCCTGCGGCGCCCGGCTGGGCAGGGCTTCCTGTCGGCGGCTGCTCCGCGGGCTGGGTTGCGGCTTTGGCCCGCTCTCGGATCCGCTCGATGGCCTCCTGGGCGGCCCGTTTCTGGCTCTCCCTGGGCGCGGTCTGGATGTACGCCTCCAGGCCGGAGATCGCTTCGGGACCGGCGATCCGGCCCAGCGAGTGCGCCGCGTAGGAGCCGACAAACGCATCCGGATCCTTCAGCGCCTCCAGCAGGGCCGGCACCACGTCCTCGCCCGTGGCCTTGGCAAGCGCCGTGGCAGCCCGGCTGCGGACCGAGTCGTCCCGGTCGCGCTTCAGGATGCCGATCAACTCGTCCTTCAGGCCGGCGGTCGTTTGGCCGGGCAGCTTCTTCGCGTGGAATTCAAGTATCTGGGCGATCTGGCCGATTGCGCCCCGCTGAACCATCGGGACGCCGCCCTTGGCCCGCTCGACCAGGACGGGCACCACCTCGGGCCGGCCGAGATCAGCCAAGCGCGAGCATGCGTGAGAGGCCTCCTCGTGCGAACCACCGGACCTGGCGATCTCCAGGTACAGCGGCCACTGCTGCGTCCAGTCGGAAGCGGCCTCAATGATGCCCAGAATACGTTGACGATCCTGCACGGACCCGGCCCTACGGTATTCCGCGACAAGGGCCGGCACGATCGAGGAGTCGCCGATCGCCCCCAACGCGGCGGCGGCATCCGCCCTCAGTTCGGGCGGGCCTTTCAGCACGATATCCATCAGCGCCGACACCGCCTTCGTATCCATGTGCGCCCCCAGCAGCCGGATCGATTCCCGCCGCTTCGCCTCCGCTTCTCCGCACAGGGCCGCGATGGCGGCATCCAACTCCTCGCGCGTGGCCGCCTTCACCTCGAACCGCGCGACGTTCGAGGAGAGCGATCCCTGCCAGACCGTCTCCAGGCCCTGCTTCCTCAGACGCGCGGCGGCCTCGTCGTCCGCGGCCAGGCGCAGGGCCACGGTGAAGCTCCCAGGCGCCTGGAGCGTGAAGAGCATCGCATCCTGGTGGAAGTCGATCGACAGCGCCGGCTCCGGCTGAGCCTCGCGCCGCGCCGAGGCGGTCCGGAAAGCGATCTTGCCGGTAAACGCGACCGCAAAGCTCTCCCCCGGCTGAAGTGTCCGGAAGGGCTTGTTGTGCATCCATCCTTCGGTGATGCCCGTCATGCGACTTTCCACGGCCCGTCCCTTCTCGTCGAGCATCAGCAGCAGCTTCGCCGCGTAGTCCGGCGGGTATGGGAACGAGACCGGCTTGTCGGACACGTTTTCGAACTTGGCGTCGATCCGGATCTCGTCGCCCACCCGGAGCGAGTTCTCTTGGACGCCGACCGAGCACCTCAGGCCGTGGACCGCCTCGCCCGGAACCGCTTCAGACGCGCCGACTGCCTTGCGGTTTTCCGGAGTATCGTCAAGGGCCTTGACGCCGTACCACTTGCCCTCGATGTGATCGAAGCGGCAGACGAGCCAAATCACGCGCTCGCCCTTGGCAACCGCCCTCTCGCGGCAGCGCTCGGTATCCCGGTGAGAGTACTGCAGCTTGATTGCCCCCTCGGGCGGCGCCTGTCCTGCCAAGACCTGCCGGACGTTGTACTCTTGGACCGTCTCATAGACGGGATGCGGAGCCGTTCCGCCGTCGTCGATCACTTGGACGACGGTCCCGCTGCCTGCCGCTTCGCAGACGGCGGCAAAGGCGAATTCACTGCGGGCCATCTCGTGCCCGATGGCTCGCGTGCTCCCGGGCAGTCGACGCGGGGCCTTCGTCTCGGTCGCGCTTCGGACAATCTCGATCTCTTGAACGCCAGGCCGCGCTTTCCCGATCCAGCAATTCTCCACAGTGACTTCTTTTTCCTTTCCTGGAGTCAGGTCCCACGCCCGAGAGAAGTTCTTCGAATCCAGGACGAACCTGATGCTTGCTTTCTCGCCGTCTTTCAGGTTCCAACGATTTGGGCGGAACGTGTATTCGGCGGAAGAGACGTCTCTCGGTTTCAATGTGATGTAATCGGTGATCGCCATGGGTTGAGGCGTTCCCGGAAAACTGTCTGGGCGGATATTGCCGCCCACGCTCAACTCCAACAGTATGCTTCCCTGCTTTCTCCTCAAGGCGTCCATTCGTGGGAAGTAGATGTCGTTTTCCGATACGTTCCGGACGTGCAGACCGAGCTTCAGTGTGCGATCCAAGGGCAGTGGCGTGGGACGTTCCACCACAGCAAGCCCCAACTGCAACCCATTGACAGCTTCGCCCCAAGAAATGGCATCGAAATCCACAGCTACGCTTGGCAGAGCTCGCGTGAGCTTCTTCACGCCTTCTTCCGTGACTTTGGTGCCGCTGAGAAACAGCGATTTCAGGTTGGCCATTCGCTCGAGATGTGCCAGCCCGGCGTCGGTGACCTGAGTGCCGGTCAATTCCAGCCACTCCAGCTTGGTCAAGCCAGCGAGATGCGCCAGTCCGGCATCGCCGATTCGCGTGTTCTGCAGCCGCAACTCTTGGAGATTGGTCAGGCCGCGGAGATTGGCCAGTCCGGCGTCGGTGATGTGCGTGTTCGCCAAGAACAGGGAGCGGAGTTCGGTCATCCCCTTCAGGGGCACCAGCCAGGCATCGGTGACGGGGACGTCGCGGCTCGGCCCGTAAAGCTCGATGCTGACGACCCTGCCGTTGCTGTCCCATACGAGGTTGCCCTTTTCCATCGGCTGCCAACCCAATTCCTTCAGTGCATCCACGGCAAGGTTGTCGTCCGGTACGATCTCGACGAAATTGGTCGCGAAGCGAACGGGCTTGCCCCCATCTTTCTTTGCAGGCTGGGCGACGAACCAAACCCGTACGGAATCCTTCCCGGGCTTCAGCATCAAGGCCTCGTCGCCGCATTTCCAGTCCTTGACCAGGGAGACTTGGATGTTGTCGTAGTGCCGGCCCGGAGGAAACGGGGAACTCTTGACGTCGACATGGCCAGCCCAGCGATACCGCCGTCCGTCGATCTCCAGTTCGCACAGTTCCTGTGCCTGAGCGACCGTCAGATCGCGCTGCCCATGGTTGCACACTTCGACTGCCAGACGTATCACGGTGTCTGCTTTGTTCTGCGGATGCACCGGCCGTAGCCGGGCTTGCACGCCTTCCACTGGCTCGCCCCATGACGCCTCCTCGGCCTTATTCGTTGCCGCCTCTGCCGCCGGCGTGACTTCACTTTCGCCTAGTCTGGCAAAACCGCACTTCTGAAATGCGGCTTCTACATCCGACGAGTGAGGGTCACCCACAGGTGCAATCTCGAACAGCAGCAGGTGCTCCCGACTTTGGCCATACAACCATGCGCCGCCTGGTTGATCGTCTATGTGGGGCAAGTGTCGGCCAACATAGTCCCGAGGTGTGAGCCACAGCGTTAGTGTGGCTCGCGGAAAACCGACTGCTTTCAGAGTATCATGGACAAACCTGAGATACTCACAATCGGTCTTTCCCGACCACTCCTCCGGCGCGGCGCAACGACTGGACTCTGTCAGCCGCCATCCGGCCGGCAGACTGTCTGCCAGCTTTCGTGCGGCTGGAGAAGGTTCTTGACCGGTCGGCAACGCCCCATGTTGATCGTCCATCTTCCCGTAGATGTCCAACAATCCCGGCTTGCAGCCTCGGCCGCAGGCGATGCCGCGTTCCATGAGCACGTGGGCCATGGGAGCCAGGCAGGGCGGGTCTTTCTCCCTGAAGCAGAACCGATACAAGGCGGACTCCTGGTTACGCATCTCCTTGACGATCTCGTCCGTGGTCATTCCTTTCACACGTTCCTGAACTTCGGCTAGGATCTCCGGCGTGTATCGTGGACACGCTTGCTTGTACGCCTCCGGATCGGAAAAGCGGAACGTCCGGTCCTTTTGGTCAAGGGCAAACGCCATCGACCGCTTCCAGCCTTCCTCGTCCCGCGTAAAACCTTTCTCTTTGTGGATTGCCGACAACAAGAACTCCGGCTCAATGCACGCCAGCCGCCTTTCCCCGGTGGTCGAATTCACGACCGTGACCAACACGTAACGCGGCCCGCTGGAAACGTAGCTGTCAAGGGCGCGTTTGTATGCGGCATCGGGCATCACGAAAGCTGCGCCGGCCGGTTGCGCGCCGGTGGGATTACCGGGCACCGGCGCCGCCCGCTCCTCCAGTTTCTTCAGCGGAGCCAGCGCGTCGGTAACAAGCTGCTTCATGGTCTTGCCGAGTTCAGGATCGCCGGATGCCACGTCTGCTGCCTCTACGTTTCCCGCGGCACCGTCTGCCGCGTTGGACTGCTCCCGGTTCGTCGCGGTTAGACGCGCTTCCCACAACCCGAAGGCCTCTCCGTTCGTGACAATGTGAATAGCCCCCTTATCATCAATGAACAGGGAGCAACGGTAGGAACGGTAGTTCAGCGCATCGACCAGACTCTTGACAGCGTGCCAAGCAGAACCTGCCGGCCAGACAACTTTCGCGTCTTCGAAACCCTCGCGAGCCTGGACACTGATCTGAACCGGGATCTGGATCCGCTCGCGCAGAGCGATGGCATACGCTTCCGGCGCCAGACCTTCACCAGGCGGAAGTTGAACCGATTCCAGCCTTTGGCAAGTCTTGGGGTTGAAAGCCAACGAGAGGAAACCGAGTGTCTCGACTCGATGGCTGCCTGTATCCGTTTCTCTAAGCCGCGCGATCACGGCCGCCGCCGTTTCAGGCTTGCCGTATTGAGCCAGCGCCGATGCGGCGGCCGTCCACGTGGAGTAGTCGCCGCTAAGTTGCTTCATTAGATCTCGAATTGCTCCTTCGTCTCCCAAAGAGGCGAGCGCGCTGCCGGCCGCTGCGGCGAGAAAGTCGTTGTTGCCGTTGAGAATTCGCCGCAACGTCGGAATCGCAGCATGTGCCCTGAGTTGCGTCACCAGGACAATGGCGTCGCGGTACATATTCAAATCCGTGCCAGAGTTGGGGGTGACGGGTACGGCCGCGTCCAATAGATAGATCAGAGACGGCACAATGGCTGTGGCCTGATAGTCCGCCAACGCATCGGCCATCAGCTTCCGGACTCCCTGGCGCGCATCTTTGAAACGTGCCATGGCGACAGGGATTCCCCGTTCGTCTTGCCATTGGAGGAGCAGTGCAACGGCTTCAGGGTGGACATTCTCCGTAACCATCGCCTCGAAGACGGCATTTCGGCTATCCTTCGCCCCCAGTGTCGCCAAGGCCCGAACAGTCCAGACGCGAAGGTCCTCGCTGGGATCTCGCAGGAGGGGCTCAAGATGGACCACAGCATCCGTGGCGCCGATGGAGGCCAAGTCCTGCACAACCTCATGGCGATTCGCCTTTGGGCCGCGTTGAAGCTGCTCGATCAGATAGGGCTTCACCAAGGGCGAACGGAACGCTACCAGCACGCGGACCGCATCATAGGCAAGCGAAGCGTCACTCAGGCAAGCGGCAATCAGCGGCGCCAAGTTGCGCGCTTCGAGCAGTTGGGCCATCTGTATCCCGTAGCTCTTCACTTGCGGATCGGGATCTTTCAAAATTTCGGACGCGGCTGGCTCCATGCCTTTCAGCCGGTGGTGCTCCGCGATATGGCAGACCTTGAGAGCCAGACGGCGTTTCAGGTCCACATCGCCCAATTCTGGAATGAGCCCCGGCAAGACGCGCTGTAAAATACACTGGTAGTCGCCGGCGGGCAGTTCGTGCCGAAGCGATACGATCGTGACATCGTCGTCTTGCCTGATGACCACCAACTCATCCACCACCGCAGCACGGGTCAGCGCGTCCTCCGCCGACATCCGCTCGAGCAGTCTGGGGATGAGTTCTCGCGCGCGATCAGAAACGGTGGCCGGCGACGTTGGCCGTGTGGTGCTGGCGGCGTCGGTGGCCGATGGATCTCCGAGGTCGTTTGCGGTTCTGACCCAAGCCGGCGGCTTTCGCCCTCTGGCTGCTGCGCTGTCGACGGCGGCCTTCGGAAAGACCGTCTTCTTGATCTCCGCCCGCAGTGCTTCACTACGGTCTCCCAGATCATACAGAGCGATCGCGGCCCACCCACGGGTCACATCACTGTCGTCTGTCAGCAATTGTGCGATCACCGGCACGGATTTGGGGTCGTTGGCGAACGACAACGTGTACAGGCACACATAGCACAAGTCGCTGGCGTCACCCGACATCGGGCCCTGCACCCCCGTCTTGTTCGACTCGACGCGTGCCCTGAGCAACGTGAGCAAGTCGGAGACTCTGACGGGATTGCCGAAGACGTGCATGGGGTCCAGCCCGGTCGACACTTCCACTTGGCCTTTGCTCGTGATCAACGTCAAACGGCCGACTCCGCAACCCAGAGCCCCACTGCTGGCAAGTTTCGCTCTCTCCTGGAGTTTCGGAGTGTTGGCGAGTATGGCCTCTTCCCTCGGGAGAGGCGAAGCCGAGGCAAGCCAGACTGTCAGCGGGATCAGCAGTGCCAAAGTGATCACGCCGACGAGCCAAGTGCGTGGTCGGGTGTGGTCATTGCCCGCGCCTGGAAGCAGGCGGCGAACGCGCGACGATAGCGACCCGCCGTCGACCGAAATAGCCTGGCCGGCAGACAACCGGCCTTCGCCTGTGTGGCGGAGTTCGCCAAAGCGGGTCAGCGTCCTGGCGTAAGAGAGCGAGTCACCGGTCACGGCAACGACCCAATCATCGCAACAGTTTTCGCGCTCAATGCGGATACGGCGCGAGATCCACCAGACGGCTGGATGGTAGAACAACAGTGTCTCGATCACCCTCTGGAACAGATTGACGAGGTAATCGTATCGGCGAATGTGGGCCAACTCGTGAATGAGGATCGCATCCAGTTCCGACGGCATTAACCCGGTGATCAGGCCAATAGGCAAAAGGATCGTCGGTCGGAACCATCCCACGACGGCGGGGACCTCGACCAGCGTCGACCTCAGAAGGCGGGCCGGTCGAGCGACCCGCATGCGTTCGGCCAATTGGCGAAGACGCTTCGCGATTTCGTTGCTCACGGGAGAAGTGCCCACAAGCCGGAGTCGATGGGCAGTGAGCCATCCACCCACATTCCACAAGGAAAGCACAAGCACTCCCACGAGCCACGCCAAGGCGATCCAAGGAAGCCAGCGAGTAAGAGTCGCTGTGAGTTTCTCGAAGACCGATCGCGCGAGACCGCTCGATCTGCCGTGAGCGGCTGGCTCTGGCGGCAAGCTGTCGCCGGAACGGAAGTTGGGAACAGCATCAACACCTGGTGCAGCATGAAACTCGGTCGCGAAATGATGGTTGCGGTTGCTGTTTTCACCATCGCGAGATCCGGCGGACATTGGAATGGGAGGAGTCGCAAGCTGCCGGTCCATCACCGGCATTACCGCGTCGGCCTGCTTGTCCTCGGGCACGGACACTGCCAGCAACGTCGCCACAAACGCGACGAGCATGATGGCCATACCGATGCAGGATGCAACATACCGCGTGTTGGCCGACCGACGAAGGGTCTTCAGTACAAGCGCCAAAGCGGCGGCCACCAGCACGCACTGCCATACTGAGTGGAGCAGCGTCCAGCCAAGTCGGCATGCCATATCGGAAGACATTAGTTCTGAGAGAACGGTCATCGCTCGCCTCCTTCCGCGTCGCGCAGAAGCCGTTGCATCTCGCTGAGTTCTTCTGCGGTGATTCGCTTTGCCGAAACCAGACTCATCAACAGCTTCTTGGCGCTACCGCCGAACACCTTCTGGGCAAGGTCATCAAGTATTCTCAGTTGCGTCTGTTCTTGAGAGTCAGCTGCTTCATACAACGGCGGGCGCACCGAGTCGTCGCAGGCGACTAGTGCCTTATCCCGCATCACTTGGATCATTTTTTGGGTGGTTGTGTAGCCCGTGTCGCGAGTCGCGGAAAGCGCATCATGGATGGTCCCCATGGGACAAGGGCCATGTTCCCACAGAACCTGAAGGATCGCCAACTCGACTTCGGTCGGCTGCGAAGAGGGACGTCGGGGCATGAGGAACGCCTTTGCTGCATGATTACGATTATCTCTGCTGCCAGTCAAACAGCCGCAACGAAACAATTCGTTACGCAAGTGGAATGATAACGAATTAATTCGTTGCGTCAAGAGAATCGTGCCGGAATCCCGAAGAACGACGGCAGTCGGCGTGCTTCCGATTGCCCGAGCCCTATCACGTGTTGTGCCAGCAGATTTGCGTTAGAATGTGAGGTGCGAAGGTTCGTTCGCGCTCGATCAACGTGGTGAAGAGTGAGGCAGGAAGATTCGCGGCAGAAATATTGCCTCTGCCTTTTTTCCTGCCACGAATATTCCTGCCTTCTCCGTCCCTCGCATAAGGATGAAGCCGCCCGATGACAGGTCTCAAGCGAAAAACGCGCATCACTACATGCTGGTTCATCGCGATTGTCGCAGGGCTGACCATGGCTCGGCGTGCGGGCGCAGTTCCCCCGCCTCCGCCGCGGGGGTCATTGCCCGGCGCCACGCATGGGAAACTGGAATGCCGGTGGTTGGCACCCTTCGTTTGCGCAATGACGGAACGCGTCGGTGGGGCCGGCGAAACGCGCGTGCGTTGGTTCGATACTGACGGCAACGTGACTCGGACGCTCGCCGGGCGGGGCCTGGACGTTCATCACGAATTCACTTGCGACTCCAACTCCGGCGGGACAACGATTCACGGCGTTCGCGGTGATTGGAGCTTCGTCCTACCGGACAAGCCCGGCAGGTCCGGCTACATCACCGCCTGCACCAACGGTCGGACCTTCCTGCACCAGTTTCATCCCCAGGAAAACCAAGTTGCCGTAGACGTCTACCTATCAGGCAAGCTCGCCACTACGATCGGCCCGTTTGTGCAGTATCGTGGACGGGATGTAAGACCGGCAGCCGACGGCAGTCTGGCGTTGCTGACATGGAAGACAGAAGGCGAGAAACAGGCGCAGATAGTCGTCACGGGTCCGGATGGCAAGGTTCGATTCCGAGTCGACTGCGACCAATCGGTCGACTCGCCTGAAGCCGCGCCCGTCGGCCGGGGCGTGCTGGCGAGAATCGAAGGCAGGGAGGAACCACCGGTCGTATTTCGGTTCTACGACGCTGACGGCACGCGCACGACGATTTCGGTGGGACCAAACGCACATCTCGTGAGCTGGGTCCCTGAAACGACCACGGCGTTGTTTGCCACGAGCGTGGGACACACCCACCGTTTCAAGCTGATTGACTGCACAACGGGCGAAGCCAAGTGGGAGATTGCCGAACCCGTTCAACCGCACGTCAGTACTTATCCGTCGGTGGCGATTGAGGGCGCGTACGTTTTGTTCGCAGGAATTGATTTCGCAGCCGTCGGCCTCCATGATGGCAAGATCATGGCGAGTTGGAAGCCGGATTGCTCTCGACCGGATGCGCCCCGGTTCGTCCGCCGTGACGATCGCCTCTTCCTCGTGGCCAACGACCAGTTTACCGAGATTGGGCTCGAAGGCATCGCCGATGGGCTATGGTCAAACGAGTGAAACGGGAAAGAGTGTTTGTGACATTTCCTGCTGAACACCTCGATGAGGCTCCACCTTGAGGATACCCACGTGTCGTCATTTTGATTACTAAGAGGCCGACATGATGACACTCTCGCTTTCCGGCGTGTCGTGATACAGCATGACCATGCTTGCCAGATCATTCTGCAAGTCTTTTGCTGTTGCCATGTTGCGTCACGTCGCCCGGCACCATACAGTGGCGGAGTCGGCCGGGCACGAGGCTTGCTATCACTTTCATTGAAGAACGTCCGTCTGGGCGCGGGTCGCCTATCCGACCAGGAGGAAGAGCCATGTGCCGAGTACACGCGAAAATGAAATCACCCGGGATTGGGGGCATCGCCTCACTGCTGACCTTGTTGGCATTCGCCCACTTGAGCTTTGCAGCCCAGCCAAGGTCCATGCGTGAGGCGTTCAAATCGCGCGGTAATTCGCCCGGCGCGTGGTCTGGCTCGCGTTCCAGGAGCACTCCGACACCGAGGCCCTCGCCAAGGCCAGCCCCGCGCATCCAATCGCCCAGCCGTCCAACGCC
>JADHUC010000137.1 GCA_016784735.1 Pirellulaceae bacterium
TCTGCCCCAGGCTCCGCAACTGGTCGCGAGCACAGCGATTGGCATTCCGCGCTACTTCGGGGATGTCGATGTCCTGGACCTTGTCGGTCTCACGGACACGACCATCGCCCGGCATCCGGTTCGACATGCTGACATCCGCGATGATCACATCCTGCGCAACTACCATGTCGACTATGTCCTCCACCGGGCGCCGGAGCACATCTTCTTCATCGCCGGCGCCCGCCCGGCGACGCCGGCCGAAAGAGCCCTCTACCTGTCGCCCCGGTTCCGTCGCAACTATGTCCTGCAGTACCCACGTGATGATCGCCCCGTCCATGCCTTGCGAGGCGGCCGCCCGACGGCATTCGAGCCACTGGCGACGGACGGACGATTCAGCGAACTCTTCAGTGACGGTCTTGGCAGTCTGAAGACGAATCCGGCGGCGGCGCGAACCCTGCTGCTGGACGCGGTCCGCCTCGCACCGGCCGACTTTGAGGATCCTCACTACTGGCTGGGGTGGCTCGCCGCTTCTCAGGGAGATGAGGCCGAAGCGCGGCAGAGATTTCTGCAGGTGATCGATCTGGAACCGGAACATGCCATGGCCTACACGCAGCTGGCGACCCTTGATCTGAAGGCCGGACGTCTCGCAGCTGCCATCCGGCATGGCCGACGGGCCCGGTCGCTGGCACCGCAATCGAATGCGGCCCTTCACATCCTGGGACGGGCGCTGCTGGCGGCCGGCGACCTCGACGAGGCGGTCCTGGTCCTGCGACAGGCGGCGCAGCGCCCGGGAGGCGGAACGGTTGACGCCATGCTGCACCTCGGGATCGCTGAGGATCGCCGCGGCAACGCGAGCGCGGCCCGCGCCGCCTGGGAGGCGGTCCTGGCAGTGGAGCCCGACAATGCTCAGGCACGAACCTTGTTGAGATAGTAATCCTATCTTCCTATTTTTATTTAAGCTACAGCGACTGCTTCCCTTACCTCTCACGCCCATCTGCGACCATGAGCGACCCGACCGCCAATCCATCGGACGCAGATCCGACCATCCCAACGCCGCCAGATGCAGCGACGCTTCAGGAGTTGGCCCTGTCGGAGGCACGCTATCGGGCCCTGGTCGAGGGATCCACCGATTTCATCTATGTCCTGGATGGAGAAGGTCGATTCTCCTTCGCCAATGGCGAGGTGGGGCACCTGCTCGGCTACTCCCCCGAAGAGGTCATTGGGCGGCACTACACTGAGGTCCTGCATCCGGAAGATGTAGAGCGCGTCGGTCGCGCCTTCCACGAGCGCCGTACCGGCGATCGCGCTGCCCGGCGGATGGAAGTTCGCCTGCGATCACGGGGAGGACTCACACGTGACGTGGAGATGGACGTTCGTCACTTCTCCTTCAGTGCTCACGGTCTGTATCGCGGCTCAGATTTCGTCGGCACCCATGGTGTCGCACGTGATATCACCGAGCGCAAATACCAGGAACGCAAACGTACCGTCATGCAGAAGGTCCGCGTGGGCGTGTGGTCCATGACGACGGCAGACGAGATCCACCAGGTCCTGGAAGCGATCCATCAGGGTCTGGACTCAATGGGTGTCACCTACCAGCACTGTGCCGTGAATGTCGTGGACCCCGGCGAGCCCCCCATGCTGCGCACCTACAGTTCCTATGGATCCGAGGGGATCAGCAAGCGTGGCGAGTGGATGGTCACGGATAGCGAGAGGTATGCATCCCGGGCCTACGGGATCTGGCGACGGGGCGTCGCGGTGAATCGGGTCGACCTTGAGCGTCTCGATCCGGCCAAGGAACTGGTGTCCCTGACCGAGCAATTCGGGACCCTGCGCAGTGCCGTCGACACGCCCTTCTCCCATGGCACGTTGACCGTCACCAGTACCGTCGCCAGCGCCTTCTCGGAACGGGATCTGTCCCTCTTCGAGGAACTGGCAGAGGTCCTGTCCGAGGGATTCCGACGCGTCGAAGATCTGCAGCAGATGGCCATGTCCGAGCGCCGCTATCGGACCCTCGTCGAAACGCCCAACTTCGTCGTCATGCTGCTGGATCCGGAAGGTAACTACCTCTACGTGAGCCCGCAGATCGAGGCGTGGTTGGGATACTCACCCGCGGCCTTTTACCAGGATGCGGCACTGGTCTCAATGATCGTGCACCCTGATGATCATGCGGCGATGACCGAGTTGCTCTCCGCCGCGACCGTCGAACGTCGGGACACCGAATTCCGCTGGCGCCATAAGAATGGTGAGTTCCACTGGGCCTCGGGTTCCATTTTCCCGATCTACGAGCAGCCCGAGGATGAGCAGATCCATCGTGTGAGCATGTATCAGGTGGTCGTGCAGGATATCACGGAAAGAAAGCTCGCCCGCGACACGATCCAGGCCTCCCTTGCAGAGAAAGAAGTACTGCTCAAGGAGATCCACCATCGGGTCAAGAACAACCTGCAGATCATCTCCAGTCTTCTGCACCTGCAGGCATCACGGCTCGAGGATTCGACCCTGGGCCACGCCTTCGAGGATTCGCAGCATCGCATCCGCTCCATGGCCCTGATCCACGAGGAACTGTACAAGTCCGACGATCTCGCGCACATCGACTTTCCCGCTTATGCAGAGAGGCTCGTCGAGAATCTCTTCGATTCCTTCGGCCCCGACGCACGCGGTATCGATCACGAGACGGATATGGATGATGCGCTGATGACGATCGACCGGGCCATCCCCCTGGGCCTGATCGTCAATGAGCTCGTGTCGAATGCGCTGAAATACGCCTTCAACGACGGGACTGGACTCATTCGGGTGCAGATGCGGGATCTGGGTGACCAACTCGAACTGGTCATCAGCGACAATGGTCGAGGACTCCCAAACGCCTTGCTCGACGAAGGTCTGCAGAACCCGACCACCCTCGGATTGAAGTTGGTGACTTCTCTCGTGAGTCAGTTGAAGGGAGAATTATCCGCCACGACGCAGACCGGTGCCGTGTTCAGAATTCTCATGCCCGCCGACCCGGATAGTCGACCCGGACAGGCGACCCTTTAGCTGATCGGAACCTGGCCGATCATTTCTGATCGCGACCAACCTGCAGCGAGCCGCCTCACAGAAAACGACCCGCTTCTTACAAGGGCTCGCCAGCATACTGCAGAATCTGGCGCTCAGGAGACGGATAGGCGCTTGTCACAGCTGCCAGGATCTCTTCTCGGCGCGCCCGCGCTGTGTCTGGATCAGCGATGAGGATGTCATCCACATCGTGCGGCTTGATGCGCCAGTGACCGCAGACGATGCCCGCCACGTCGTCATCAATCAGCAGATACTTCAGCACTTCCACTTCCTTACCATACGTGCGTTGCAGTTGCGGCAGCAGTGGCCGCACAAGCGGATCGTCCCGGTGCAGAACCCGCACGGCCTGCGGCACCTGCCGATGATCCCTCGCGTCGACAGGGACCGTGTATCCCGGATCGGCCGTTGCCTCTATCGGCTGCAGGTGCCCCTCTTCAGACAGTCGTGCCAACAACTGCCGCATTTCCCGCTGCGGCCAGCCCGTGGATGATGCGGCCCCCTCGACGCTGACCCGGACATTGCAGTGCGCCCATCGCAGCAGCACCTGTCTTCTGGCCTCGACGGCATCAGTCATTGCCGTCCACGCCGCCGGCCATTCGCGCTCGAACAGATGAAGAGGCCGATCCCAGGCATCATCCGTCTGATCCTCACAGACGAGAAAGGCTTCTTCGAGCCGATTCACCGCTGCCATCAGAGGTCGGTGAGCGAGACCGGTCTGCTCCCGCAGTTGGCGTGGTGACAGGGGTCCGGAGACCTCGAAAGCACGCAGAATCTTCGCGTGGAGTTCATTGATGACCCGCAAAGGACGCCGGCATGCTGCCGTGTACAATGGCAGATCCTCAACGTGGACATAGCTGACGCGCCCGCCGAAGAATCGTCCCTTGATCAATCGATGGCTGGCGCGCAACTCATCGGCCAGCCTCCCATCTTCACCGGCCGGGCCATCGACGCGATGTTCGAGTCGTGGTGGCGAGCCCGGGTATGAGTTGGCTACCGGCGACACCGGTTGCAGACGTCGAAACAATTCGACATACGAGGCCTCATCATCAGCCTTCGTACTCAGCCCCTGAGCGGCCAGACGCTGGGCACGCCATGGGGCAGGATTACTCACCTGCCAGCCATGCCTCATCGAAGCGGGCCAGGGTCAGGCTCTCGTAGGCGTCGGTCGCTCCTCGCTCATAAAGGCAGAGCACCTGGCCACCTTCGAGGGCGACCAGATCGCAGTAGGCCGACGGTCCTTCATACAGACAGCGGGCGACGGGCCAGTTGCGCCCACCATCTTCACTGAGTCTGACCGTCAATTGCGAACGACTCTCCTGGTCGGCGGGATTGGCGAACAGAACACGGTCGCTGGGCTGCCCGGACGCCGACCAACTCGTCATCGCCCCCTGGCAGATCGGCTCAGGATGGGCATCTACCCAGAAGCGCGATTCGAAGCTCTCCCCGCCGTCTGCGCTTCTGGCGCCAGCGCGGCGTTTCTCACCCTCATAGTTGCGGCAATTGATGTAGAGCGATCGATCCGCCGTTTCCACCACGGTACACTCGTTGGTCCCCTTCTCAACAATCCCCCCGATCCGCCAGGTATCACCGCCGTCATCCGACAGAATCACGTGCGAGTGATATGGATCGCGTTGCCGGTCGTGGTAGACACCGACAATATGGTCACAGGGGATGACGAGACGCCCCGTCGACAACTGAATACCATGGCAGGGGCCCGTCGCGTACCAGGTCCAGGTCGGATCCTTTGTCTGATCAGTGATCTGCCTCGGTGTCGACCACGTGGCGCCATCGTCATCCGAATGGGTCAGCCAGACCGTGCGTGGCGCTTTGCCTTCACAGATCATCGACTCCGGTCCATCGGCCAGATTCCTGCAGAACGACAACAGGATCCGGCCGGTGCGATGATCGACCACAGGACAGGGATTGCCACTGGTCATCCCCGGCGCCTCGACAATGACACGGGACGCCGACCACGTATGGCCGCCATCATCACTGTGTCGCAGCAGGAGGTCGATCTGACCACTGTCCCCGCGCGAATCGCGCCGCCCCTCGCACAGCGCCAGCACCCGGCCCGTCGTCGTCACGGCGAGGGCGGGAATCCGATAGGTATGACGACCGCCTTCGCCGGCCAGATACAGTTCGATCTGTTCAAGCATCAGGAACCACCCTCCTGCTCCGAGGCTGCCTCTTCTTGCGGCATCAACACGAATCGCGCGTAGCGTTCGACATTGAACCAGCGTTGGGCCGCCTGTTGCACATCCTGAGGTGTAAGGGCCTCGACGAGGGACGTATCCAGGATGAGCCCGGCATCGATTCCATGATAGTCGACCCATTGCAACATGCTGAGCCACCAGCCATTCTCTTCGAGATTGACCTCACGTTCGCGGCGGCGGATCTCCTTGACCTTGTCCGTGTAGGTGGAATCCAGACCGGTGGTCTGAAGCGAGTCGATCTGCTCGAAGACGGCTGCCGTCAGTTCCTCCACCCGTTCCGGATCGCAGCCGAATCGAACCGTCAGCTGATAGCCGGGTTTCGGATAGTGGCTGGTCGATGCGCCGACACCCACCCCATAGGTCCCACCCATGTCTTCCCGCAGGATCTCCCGCAATTTGATCTGGAAGGCCTGCGCCATCAGGGCGATGTGGACCCGGTCGCGCCGATTCTCGAAGTCGAAGTCACCGGTGAACATCAGTTGCGTCTGACTCTTCGGTTCCACACCCCGGCGGACGGTCTTGTGAACGACTCCTTCGGGCCCGTCCATGCCGAGATCACGCCAACTCTCCTGTCGTCCACCAGCAGGCAGTCCGCCAACATACCGGGCGACCATGGGCTCCAGATCGTCAGGATCGAAGTTGCCGACGAAGTAGAAGTGGAAATCACCGGCATCGGCGAAACGCTCACGATAGACAGCCGCCGAGCGCGCCAGATCCATCTCTTCCAGCAACTCCGGTGACACGGGTCGCGCTCGATGATGATACTGGGCCATCGTCACCTGGATCGTGTCACCGTAGGCAGACTCGGGCCTCGAGCTGCGGTTCTCAATCGCCGCATTCAACCGGGTCCGGTAGGCTTTGTAGGCCGTTGAATCGACTCGTGGGGCCGTCACGTAGGCATAGATCAACTCGAACAGGGTGCCCACATCTTCCGGCGAAGCCGAGCCCGACAGACCTTCATCGTTCGGTGCGATGTAGGGTCTCACGCTGACCACTTTCCCCGTCAGCCATTTCATCAGTTCGATCTGATCGAAATTGCCGACACCACCTTGCGCCATGGCCGCCGTTGCCGTTGTGGCCGCCATATAGTCGGCATCATCCACGAGCGAATCCGCCATCGTGGACATGTCCACATACCGCCGGCCATCGAGGTCAACGACTTCGCACCCCTGCGCTTCACGGTAGTACGCCGGCCACTGCTCCGGTGCGTACATCTCAGGCCGCTTGCTCAGAAGCTGAGTACCGCCGGGAATCAACGACTTGGCTTGGCGGTACAGTTCCCGATTCATTGGCGCAGAGTGCGTTTGCATTGGGATGACTCCAAAGCGTGACTAAGTACCTCACCACAAGTCTTGGGAGATTGGGCCGCTGACAGAAACCCGGTTTTTCCAAAAAAACCGGGTTTCTATTCCGCCCGGGAACTTCTGGGCGGGCACTTGCGTTACTGGGCTAACCACTCTACCAAACAGTCCAACTCTGGTCGATCACCATGTTCTTGTCAGGCGGCGGGCTGCTCTGCCGCGTGACACGGCCCTTCTGTGTCTCAGGCGATCCAGGCGGACGAAACGTCATCGGCAATCATCGCCACGGCTTCCTCAATATCGGACCCCGTCCAATCGTCGGCGAGAGTGGGGACATGTGCAGATCTGTAACTTCGATCAACGTGGTGTGGACCGACACAGTGCTGGCGCAGCGCCGGTGGTGGCTTAGTTTCCGGTATGGAGCCCAGATCAGGTGTTTGCATACCACGTCGAGACCCGTTCGTGACTGCGGGATAGAAACCCGGTTTTTTCGAAGAAACCGGGTTTCTGCCACCCGACGAATTTCCAAGAACTCGTGGTGATGGTCTATTGGTTTCATCCAACGGATGGGAAACTGCAAGCGATTCACCTTCGCCGGCATGATGGCCTTGTGCTCCAGCCAGTCGGTTTACCTCGTTGACCGCCAGCAGTACATCGAGAGGAGTGAGATACCCGTCGTTGTTGGTGTCGACGTACGGCAAGCTGGCCAGCGAATCCGAGGGATCCGCCGGAAGCCGCATCGTTCCCTCGATGTTCAGTGCACTGATCACGTGAAGCACGTCTAGTGGCGAGACAACGGTGTCGCCGTTCACGTCCGCCACATGCCCCGCGTTGTGCCAACGCTTGCCGATCTTGATCGTACCGTTGATGATCATCGGAACGACCGGCCCCGTGCCAGTTTGGAAATTGGTATCGCCGTTGAATGTATCCGCAAGTCGCAACGGCCACGGCCCATCATCTTCCTGCCAGCCGGCCGTGTCGAACGTTAGGTTTGCCAGAATACCGTCCGCAGGGACGGCGCCGGAACTTGTGCTCGTTCCAACAATCCACATCTGCTCACGTGTTTCGATGACGTTCGGCCCCGTGTTCGAGACACTGCCGAAAACGGTCCCTGGCCAGGTCAGGTCGACATCAGTTATGTCGGGGCCATCCTGTCTGCTCCCAAAAGCATCAGGAAATGCGTCTGCGACTTGAACGTTTAGGACAACTCCTTGAACATTCACGCTGCCCGTAATCTCAATGGGGATCACTTGATTCGGCCGCTCCGGAAACAGAACATGTTGACCGATGTCGATCACCAGCGGCTCGGTTGCTGAATGGAGATTCTCTCCTTCGCCGTCTTGCGAGGTGTCCACAGCGAACTGAGCGCGGTTGTTAGATAGAAACCCGGCTTTTTCCGAAAAGCCGGGTTTCTGCGCGTCAATCGCAGCCATTGCGTAGTTGTCATCATACACCGTGATCAGCCTCAACCGGTCAAAGGCCGAAGTCGAGTTGTTCCGTGCGAGGATTTCGTCGTTCGTATCGACTCGCTGGTCGCGGTCATAGTCGTACGCATCATCGATGGTAGCCGGGGCAAACAGCGAATGCGGATGGTTTCGGGCTCCGATCTCGTCGTTGGTGTCCACGTTGGCCTCGACGGTCGAGTTGCCCGATTCGCCGATAGCGTTGCCAAAGTAGAAAACGTCGTCTTCAGCAAGCCCGGTGTTCTCCGTGGCCAAAACCGTCACCTGGAGCCATTGGCCGGAGATCGAACCGGGTTCTCGTTCCGGCGTATACGGGTCGTTGTCGGCCCAGATCAACGTGATCCGGTCCGCACCGTTGACGCCTGCACCGGGACGCACCGATACGCTTTGCGGCGCCGGCCCCGGATTCCAGCTACTCGGATCGTCATCATTTCCAACCCTGAAGTCAAAGTCTGCCGTTGTCGGTGTTCCGGTTAGACCGTCGATGTCGATCATGATCCCGTTCAGGCCGCGGCTGTAGCTGGTGTAGTTGGCAAACGTGGCCGTCTCACCGGGCAGGAGGGCCCGCTTGGCGAGTTCCTTTGGCAGACTATCGGGGAACGTGGGATCACCAGGATCCGGGCTTGACACGTGCGGAGCGATGGCATTGTCGTCGTCCGCATTGGCTCCGGAGTTGTTGCTGTCCCAGGCCGAGTTGTTGTAGAAGACGTGTCGAGTGACCACCCGGGCATCGATCACATCCACGAGAAACATAGTCGTGTCGCTTCCCAAGTCGTCGTCGGTGACGGTGATCGTTACCGTGAAGAGGCCCCCTTCCGAGTAGATGTGAGTCGCATGGACCTCGCCGAGGCTGGCGCCGACGGGCTCGACCACACTTGCCGATTCCGGCGATGAGCCATCTCCCCAGTCGATCGTTGCCGTATGGAGATCCAAGGTTCCCGCGTCGCCAAACGTCACTGGAGTACTCTGAAGGTCCAGCGATTCAACTCGTCGCAATTCCCGATCGGCTACGGGATTGATTCCCGGCGATACGTTGGAAACGCTCAGCGCTGCCGTCTCCGTATTGCTGCCCATATCGTCGTCGCTTACCGTCACGGTAATCGTGTAAGTGTCGGTCGCCGTGCCGCTGGGATCATCATCCAGGTACGGATGCATCTCGCTGATGCCTGTCGTACCGGCTGCATACGCGAACGTTTCTGATGGGCTTCCGTCGCCCCAGTCGACCTGGACGGTGAAGGTGTCAAGTGTGCCGGGATCAATGATCGTGCCGGCGAGCGTGGTCATACCATTCTCCTCGATGGACGTTGCCGACAAATCCACGAGGACCGGCGCGACGTTTGTGACCGCAATCTGAGTTGTCACGGGACTGCTGATCCCGCCGTGGCCGTCGATGACTCGCAGTGAAACGGTCCACGTGTCCGGCCCGTCCAAACCGGCTGCGGTGAAGCTGGGCGAAACGCCAAGCTCGTCACCGCGGGCGGCCGCGGCCCCTGTTTCGCCAAAGATCCCGTCCTGGTCCAAGTCCCACTGATAGTCGGCGATGCGGTCGTCCGGGTCCGGATCGGTGGAACCGGAACCATCCAAGGTGGTCGACGAACCTTCGGCCACCGTGTAAGGGCCACCTGCATCGGCTGCCGGCAGATTGTCGATTCTGATGGAACCATTACTTACCGTCGGAACGATCATTCCTTCCGTCGTCTGAAAGTTTGTATCGTTGTTGTAGGTATCGGTAAGCTTCAACGTCCACGGGCCGTCTTCTCCAAACCAGCCCGTGGTATCGATTGTTACATACGCCAATACGCCATCGGCTAGGACGGCCCCAGAGGTGGTGGCTGTCCCCACGATCCAGATTTGTTCGCGTGTCTCGATGAAGTTGGCCCCCGTGTTCGCAACGCCACCGAACACAGTATCCGGCCCGACGAGATCGATGTTCGTTATGTTGGGACCATCGTTGACGCTGCCAGGGACATCGGCGTAGCCGTCGGCGATTTGTACGTTCAACACGACTCCCTGCACGTCGAGGCCGCCGGAAACGCAGATCGGAATCACTTGTCCGGGCGTATTCGGTAGCAACACGTGTGCTCCTACAACGATTGCCAAATCATGCGCGATGAGCCGATTGCCGAAATCTGCGTCCGATAGTGTCTGGCCAGGATCGACGGTCACGTCATGAACGCCGTCGCCACCAGGGTAGGACTGCTGCCAGCCGGTCCGTGGTACCTCCGCGATGGTGTAGGTGCCAGGCTCCAAATCGCTGAACGCATAAGCACCGTTGGCGTCAGTCAATGCGGTTGGTTCACTCTCGCCCAACTGGCCATCGCCGTCCAAATCCAGATAGATCTGCCAATTGGCCAATCCCGGCTCGGCATCGTCCCACACTCCGTTGTCGTCCAGGTCGTTCCACGTGCTACCGCGGATCTCTGATAGCGCGAGGCCAGGGTTGGCCTGCAATGTGAATTGACGTTGTTCGGCTTGTTGAGGCTCACTCGAGTCATGCACGTTGATCGTGATATCAAACGAGCCGCCTTCGACGGGCGTGCCGCTGATGTCGCCCGTAGTCTCATCCAGCGACAGTCCCTCGGGCAGCGGATCGCGGTCGACATACAACGAAGAGACATTGGCAGCGATGGTCGTTGCCCCGTCACGCATCGAAATCGAAAAATCCGTGCCGTTGCCTGCCGACACGCCGATTGTCGGCGGGGGGCCGTTATGAGCGAGGCCGTAATTAAACTGAATCTCGCCGTTACGGTATAGAACTGCCTCGAAATCGACGGGCTCCGCCGCCGCGGTATACCTCCGGCCGTCCCAGCGGATCGCAACGTATTCGTCGGTAGTCGTCACGTAGATATCTTCTCCGCTGCCATCGGTGCGAAGGTCGTCCCAAAGCGGCGCGATTCGTACAGAAGACAACAGCTCCGTTTGTGAATTAAGGTACCTGGCGTCGGGGGAAGTGAAATCTAGAAATCCGTTGCTGCACACATTCACCGACGTGTATTCGGTGCCGTAAAATGGAAAAGACCACGGCAAAGACAGCGACCACGAACGGTCATCGGCATTCCATCCCATGGCAGTGCCGCCGCCTAGATAACCGGCCCCCGGATCGGTCTCGTCATAGATGCCCGCGCCGACGACGGACCAAGTGTACGGCGCTGCTCCGCCGTGGGCCTGGAGTATGACGTTATACGGCTGATTCAGCGCAGCGTCCGGCAATGTCACGGGGGTCACGATTTCCAGCCGTTCCACGACCACCAGCCGGAACGCGCGCTCCGCACTGGATTCCCGGTCGGTCGCTAGGATCGTGAATGTCGCATCGCTCGCGACGTCAGGCGTTCCGCTGATTCGTCCCGTGTTCTGGTCCAGCGAAAGACCCGGCGGAAGTGCACCGTCCACCAGCGACCACGTGTACGGTGGCGTGCCACCTCCGGCTTCCAGTGTGTGCTCGTAAACCTCGCCAAGGTACGCCACGGGGAGATCGTGCGGCGACACAATGCCGAAGTCTAATCCGGCTACTTCGACGGTGGGATCGCCCAATACGTTGTACATTTCAAAGTAGCGTCGAACCGTCTCGGTGGGTCCGTAATGCTCCAACAGGCGTTCTTTGGCTCGATTCCATGCGGAGCCGGTTTGCACGTGACCTTCATCGTAAATGGCATCAAATAGCCGCCTCTCGAGGATGTCGTCTGCGCCCCAGAAGCTGTTCACGCTGGATCCAACGGCGACTACGGCTCCTTTCTCAGGAGCTCGGAGCCACGTCTCCATGAAGGACTCGTCCTCGGTATAGGCACCCGTGACACAGGCGAAACTGGCCACGACGGGATAGGCGTCCACATTCGTGAGCCCGAGTACGTCGCTCTGGGAGAAGGGCGGACCATCAGCCCAAGAATAGACGCTGCCGTGGCCGGAATAGACGCCCAAGGCCGTTCCTCCATTGAACGAGTCGCGGACATCGTTCGTGGTTGCGCCGTACGTCGTTTGGTAGAGCTTGGCGCTGGTGTACCCTAATGGGTCCATGTGTGTAGAGACAGCGTAGTTGTGAGTCCCCTCGGATACTTGAGAATTGTCCACGCCTGCCATGAACGTGGCACGTTTGGTCCATGTGTCCGATGGCGACGTCTCGTAGGTGATGGTCTTCTCGATCACATCGCTCAACTGCGTTTCATCGGCTACACTGAAACGGCCCACCGGTATCTCGGGATACCAGTCGTCGCCGTCATCCATACAGCCGTAGTACAGGTCCGTCGCCGGGTTGTCCGATCCGGACCCGACGAAATGCGGAATGCGATCCGTGTCCCCGACCAGCAGCACTGCGTCCGGCCGCGTGGGCAGGCCGGCATACTGCGATCGGACGTAGGCACGAATGTCGTCTGCCGTCTCGCCAATCGTCGACGTGTCGGCGACATGGACATTCCAACCGCGACTTGACTTATGGGCTACGAACGTCCCCAACTGCCCGGCGAAATCTTCGTGCGCGATGATCAATAGGTTACCGGCGGACTTGGCTTCTTCGCTGGATTTGTGATTCAGCGCAATGTCTGCCAGCCAGCGGTCCTCGCGAGGCGAGAGCTCCGAAGCGGTCGCGTTTTCTCCTTCGAAACCGACATGCACGGTTAACGTATCGTATACCGTGATGGTCTCCTGCAGCGGGTTGTATGCGATCGGCGCAACTTCCAACATCATCAGCTTCTGCCCGGCCAAGTAGCCAGCCTGTACCACGTTGACGCGTGCCTCCGGCAACGAACGATCCGCCTTGAATGCCTCTGCATCGATCGCAAACGCAGCGTCCTCCACTGCCCCCGGCAATTTTGGGACGGGAGCCTGCACGGGGGCCAAAGGATCGTCGATTCCCAAGCCGGCCAGAGCCAGGGTTTCTGGCCGACCCGCCATCTCGACGCTCAGTGTCACCCCTTCCGGAACCGCCACGAGGCGCCGGATTACCGGAAGCAGTGGCTCGCCGATCGTGGCTGTGTAGCCTGCCTCTGGGATTGTCAATTGGGCGAATTCCGTGCCGCCTAACTCGACGTTTTCAACCCATACACCTTCGACGGCCAGGCCCAAGGTCAACTGTTCAGCCGTGGATTGAATCAGCTCCAGGTCGCTGGGCGTACCGACATTCATCGTGCCGTCAATGCCGAAATCCAGCCATGTTCTGAGCCCATCGTCCTCCTGGACTTCACATAGACTCGCCCCCTCGACGCGCCGGCACACGTTAGCCCAATCGACCGTCGAGCCAGCGTCTTGATGCCCGTCCTTGCCATCGACGCGATCGAGCGAAGATCCTGCTGTGTCCATGGAAGACGAGATCGTCATCATCGGCCAGGCGTGATCGGGCTCGGATACCGTCCTAACCAGATGAGCGGTAGCCACGGCCGACGGCTCCTCTGGCGCGGGATGGTACATGTACGGACTACCCGATAGCAACTGGCGGCTTTCCAACGGTTCGGGCAACAGCCTTCGCTGGCGGCGATGCGCGGCCACCTTACGCGATCGGCGTTTCTTCCATTTGCGAGACAACTCGGACGAAAGCGGTGTTGTCAACATAACTGGAACCTCCATCATTTGAAGACCTTGTGCCCGAGTCTTGAAACCCGGTTTCTTCGGAGAAACCGGGTTTCTAAATGTGCCAAGACTCCTGGTCGGGTGCCTACTCAGCGGCTGTTTGCTCTCCGCTCTAACAAGAACAACGAAGCGATTACCCGCGACTTTTTCCGATTCCCAGAGGCAGGGCAGCGCGCAGAAAGAAACCCGGTTTTTCCGAAAAAACCGGGTTTCTATTACGCGAGGTCAATCACTCGACCAATTCGGCCTCAACCACATCGTCTCTTGCATACGCAGAATTCCTTGGTGGCACGGCTGTTCAGGACGATCAGGAACAAGAGGTTGGCCACCATACGGGCCGCCGACACCGGCGAACCAGTAGACACAAGCGCGAGCAGTTCCACGACAATCGCCAGTGCCACAAACCCCATGAAGACGCAACGTGCCCAATTGAAACCATTCCAAAGAAAATGCCCCACGATCAGAACCGCCAAAGCAGCGGCGGCGATCAGCACCATGACGACCAGCCCGATGATCCCCAGGCCATCCGCGGTCCCGGCCGCCACGGGGTCTCTCGCAAATGGGGTGCCCTCCGTTGCCTCTGGCAACATAAGCGGCAAGATCACCATACACAGGACGAAAAGGGCCGCGATATCGTTCAGGACCACCAGTAGGCTCACGCCGAACGGCCGGATCGGCCTCGTTGTGGCCTCAATGACCTTCGGTTGAAATGCCTTGCGGACACGATCCGCGATTCTGGTATGCCTGCCAGAATACTGGGTACCCTGAGCTACGACAGCGTGTCCAACCGGAGCGGACGATCGTGCGTCGATTGATATCGGGATTCTGCCACGGCGAGGATCCAAGACGATTGGAGAAGTCATTGTCTCACGCTCCCTATTTCTGCGATGCCAAGCGAATCTTCAATGCTGCTACGGGCTGTGCCTCTCTGTAAGAAACAACGCTGCGATTACCCGCGACTTTGTCCCGTCCCCAAAAAAGCAGGGAGGTGCGCAGAAAAGAAACCCGGTTTTTCCGAAAAAACCGGGTTTCTGAGCGCGGACACAAACCACGCGGGATCGGCCCGTCAATCGCACTCAGTCAGGCACAGCCGGCACAGCGTGAGCTACGGACGACGGGCCTTCTGAAGAGAGCCAAAGGGAAGTTCAGCACAGGTTGCCTCAACGACAGGGCAGCACACAGATCCTGCACTGGGATCTGCGGCAGGTTGCTGTCCTACCTCTTTCCAAGGTCGCACTCTGCTGCAAGCGTTGCTAGAACTTCGACGGAACAGGAACACCATCGCTTCTCATGCCGAGAAGTTGATAGACGCCGACGTTCCCGTTTTTCGCTTCGGCTTGCCACGTCCCGAGATCCGCTATGGGGTTGCCGAATGACTTAGATTCGATCGAATCGGAAACAAAACGCACGGAAGCGTCGCACATGAGGAAATTCGCACCGCCCGAGTGCAAACTCGCAAATCCGTACTTACAGTACTCTGGAGCGGCTGGGCCCGTGGGCATCTTGGAAAGATTGTTGAGCGAATAGAGCGTCAGACCCAGAGTCAAAGACGTGCCACATTCGTATCCAGCATTCCGTGCAAGACCGACACCGCACCAGCCGCCTTCCTGGCAGCGTTTATCCCGCTCGCCCACAGCGAAAACATTACTGGTTCCGTCCCTAATGCTATGAAAGGATGTCCTGCTGTTGCCGTAGAAGACACCGAGCGTATCCACGCTCCTTGCTTCTTGCCGGTTTCCCGCCGAGCCGAAGTAATTGGATGCAGAGATCCTCCAAAAAGTCCACTGGCTGGGAGGGATGGAAGAGTTGGGAGGGTATCTTATGACCCTTCCATCGCACAGCGGCCCGGATGCGCTTGTGGGACAGAGGAATGACTTGAGTTCGGTTTTCAGTAGCTCCGAGCTCGGCGGGCCGGAACCAGCGGACGTTGTTGAACCAACGACTACCTCTTCCAGTCGATAGGTGTCCACAGCCAGACTCTCGTACAGCGACTCTTGCTCCAGGTAAGGCAGCAGGAACGTCGCCCATCCCCATTCGGGCTCGTCCTTCCCGAAGTACACGTAGCCCGGAGGAAAACAGTTGTGCGTGCCGTGGTAGTTGTGAAGCGCCACACCTATCTGTTTCAGATTGTTCTTGCATTGTGCGTTGCGAGCCGCTTCGCGGGCGGCCTGGATGGCCGGCAACAGAAGCGCCACGAGCAGACCGATTATCCCGATCACGACCAACAGCTCGATCAACGTGAGAGCCTTGCGATTAACGAGCATGATAGGTGCTCCTCGACGCGGAAGTCGTTGACTGAACCATGTTTGCTATTTCTTCTTCGGTTCCAAGATATCGTACTGCGAAGCGATGCTGCTTTGGAACTGATTATGCGTCATCAACTCACGTCGCCCGTCGGGTCTTTCGACGATGTAAACGAAGAATCTCTTGACTGCGGCCCCGCCATTCAACAAGTTGCCGGCACTTGTGAACACGACGGACTGATTGTTCGGCAAGACGGCCAGGGTCCACGCCGGCTGGTTGCGCTCGATGTCAAACACTTCGACGGTATTATCTCCGTTGAAGGCTGCCAAGTGGAGGCCATCCGATGTCCAAACTGGAGGAGCAGTTTCTGGATAATGGCCCTGGCCAAGCCGCGACAAGAAAGCTCCAGTCTTGGCGCTAAGCAGATGCACGAATCCCTCGTCGACTCGCACAGCAAGAATCTCACGACCCGGTCGCCAGGCAACGCCGCGATACTCCTTCGTATCGTCGCCTTGCTTGAATATGGGGCCTTCTTCCGCGTTCGCAGTTAGCAGACGAATCATCGATGTGTCAGTGCCACCGCAACCGGCTGCCAACCGTTCGCCGTCTGCTGCCCAGGACAGCCACCCGAAGCTGTGGTCTCCTTCCGCTTCTCGGTAGATCTTTGGCTTGCGCATCTCCCCCTTGAGGTCCTCCGGCAGGTGCCAAAACCTGATGTTTCGGTCATGGCTGGCAGACGCGAGCGTCTGTCGCTCCGGCTGCCAAGCGAGCGCATTGATCTCGCCGAAGTCGCCCTCCAACGTGCCCATCCACTGTGCTCCAGTCGCATTCCATAACCGAATGGTCTCGTCTGGGCTTCCGGAGGCGAGAGTCTGGCTGTCTGAACTCCAGGACAATTTGTCGACCCGATTAGAGTGGAGCGGCCCCAATAGCGCCGGCCCGGGCTTCTTCGAGGCTGGACGAAACAGCCGAACATGCTGGTCATCACCTCCCGATGCGATCCATTGTCCGTCGGGACTCCACGCCACCGCGCGAATCGCACCGGTGTGCACCCGGTGAGACGTTGTCAGGTTCGAGTCGCAGTTCCAGAAGCGAAGCAAACCATCGCTGCAACCGACAACCAGTTGCCGTCCGTCGGGCCCCCAGTCTGCGGCAAGGATCCGCGGTGTGTACCCCGTCAAGAGCCGGTACTCATCACTGTCCGGAGTCCAAAGGTAGATCGCACCAGCCTCGCAGCCCACGGCTACCGTCCGGCCGTCCGGAGACCAGGCAACAGAACTGACGTAGAGATTCTCGGGAACGGACTTTGCCTTAAATGTCTTGCCATCGACTTCCCAGGTGAAAAAGCGACTCGTCGTATACCCGCCCAGCAGAGTCCGGCCGTCCGGACTCCACGCAAGCGAGTGAGCCGCCGCCATCCAACTCTCAGGCGTTTGGACGATCGTTTCCGGCTCCTTGCCGTCTGGGTGCCACAACCGAATTCTGGTGACGTAGGGACCGCCCGCCGTCGCGATCAGCCTACCATCGGGGCTCCACGCAATCGGCCCGAGATAAGGCTCGTCGGCTTGAATCTTGGTGTAGGAATCCTGGTCATCTCCAGTCGCGTCCCAGATCCAGAGCGATCCGTTGTACCCTCCGATGGCAATCCGCCGTTCGTCGGGTGCCCAACTGAGCGACATGGGCAGGGTCGAAATTGCCAGACTGGCGGTCGGCGCTGCGGCCGCGGGATCCCAGATGCGAATGGCTGTGTCACGGGATGCCGACGCCAGTCGCTTGCCATCCGGACTCCACGCGATCGCCCTGACATCCTGCGTATGTCCTCCGAACACTGGACCCGGCGTCCCAGCATCCACGTCCCAGAGACGGATCTTGAAGTTCTTCTTGTTCTTGACATCCCGTGCGTCACCGCAGGAGGCGAGCCATCGTCCGGTGGGGCTCCACGCCACTTGGGAGACTCCGCAAGTATGTCCCGTGAATAGCCGGATTAATTTGCCACTTTTGACCTCATACACGCGCACCTGCGCGTCCTGGGAACAGCAGGCGAGCATGGAGCCATCGGGACTCCAGGCCACGGAGCGAACGGTTCCACGGGGATTGACGGTTTCGATTTGCCAACGCTGGATGCCCGGAAACTGTGCCGGCCGGGCAGCCAGCCCCATCATTACGTTGTCCGCCGGGCCGGGTTCCCATAACACTGGGGCGGGTGCCGGAAAAACTGGCGGCTTTGGATCAATTGGCAACAATTGCGCGCTGATCACCTCTTTGCCGTTACGAAAAATGCGAAACGCATAAGTGTCAGGCTTGAATCCAGGTTTGGTCACACGCAAGTCGTGTTGCCCCGCAGACACGGGGATCTTGACGGTGATCTGAACCGCCTCCGATTCTATCCTGCATTCCTCGCCATCCAAGATCACGCGGTACCCCGGTTCATTGACGCGCAACTCAATCTGGCCCTGTCCGGTGTTCAGGTAGACAACCGTGCCCAAGGCCACCAGAAGCACGCTCGCCGCTGCGAGCGCGAGCCATCGACGAACGGGTGACCGACGTTTCGTTGACGGGACTCCCGACTTGCTCCCGGTTTCCGTGTCTATCACTGCGGACGACCGGTACTCGTCCGTGGGCATCTCGACTCCGTCTGCACTGGAACAAGCTTCAGGGGGCGATATCGCCCGTGCCCAACAACCCGAAAGGTCGGCTTCCTCAGCAAAGGGACGCAAGACGTCGGCAACCTCGGCGGGCGTCGCGTACCGATCGTCCGGTTCCTTGGCCAACATGCGGTCGATCACATGCACCAATTCGGCCGGCACTTCTTTGCGCCGCTCTTGGATGGGCGGAACCGGCTCTTGGATGTGGGCCAATACCTTTCGCCGTGTGTCCGGATATTCGGGCCCTTCAAACGGTGCCTCACCTGCGAGCAGTTTGTAGAGCGTGCAGCCCAGACTGTAGACATCAGCACGAATGTCGACGTGGCGGGCGTCCAGCACTTGGTCCGGCGCCACGTAGTCCGGAGTACCCATCACTTGGCCCGCGGTTGTCAGGTCCGTGGATGAAATCTGCTCGACGTTCACTCGCGAAAGGCCGAGGTCCAGGATCTTAACGGAAGGCGCTTCGTCGCCAAAATCCCGGTTGCTCAAAGGAACGGCTTTCTTCGGTTGGTCGGCGAGTTCAGAAACCCGGTTTTTTGGAAAAACCGGGTTTCTTGTTGAACCGAAAGCCAGCATCAGATTCGACGGCTTGATATCGCGGTGTACCAGCCCATGTTCGTGCGCGTATTGCAGCCCAACGGCCGCTTGCCGAACCAGTTCACAAGCGTCGGCCACGGCCAGTGGCCCCAGTTTTCCGACCAGATTTGACAGGCTGATACCGTCAACATACTCCATCACCAGGTAGGCGATCCCATCGAGCTCACCGGCATGCATGGGGCGAACGATATATGGGTGATCCAACTGGCCGATCGCGACCATTTCCCGCTCAAACCGAGCCTGGAATTCCGGGTTGGCCATACGTTCCGGCCGCAGTACCTTCAGGGCCACCGTGCGCTGCAGCTTCGTCTGCACGGCTTTGTACACGGCACCCTGTCCACCACGATCAAGCTCCTGGAGCAACTGGAATTCGCCCCACTGGCATGGGACTTCTGGTAGACCCGTGTCCATGCCTTCGGCATCGACGCCTGCTGGATCCCCCTGCGCGAACATGGCCTTGACGCGTTCCAGTACCTTCAGTCGTTGTGGTTCATTGGCGAACGGGTCTTCGCCATCCCGGCAGCGCAGCTTGGCCACAACGGCATCCTCGGATTCGTCCAATACCTGCAGAATCTGCTGGCAGACCGTACACTGATCGACGTGCTGGCTGACGGTCTCGGCCGCATTCTCAGGCAGCGTTCCCACCAGATATGAAAACAACTCATCGTGGCTTGGGTGTTCGTCGATGGACATTTGGGTTGCCTTTCGCTGGAAAGCTCCCTAGAAACCCGGTTTCTCTTCTCAGGGCACTTGCTCCGCCTATCAAGAACAACGCGGGAGTTACCCGCGGATTTTCGAACGCGTGAAGATGCGCGGTGGGGCGCGTCGCAGAAACCCGGCTTTTTCGGAAAAGCCGGGTTTCTTCTGCCGATCAGTCTCCTTCGTCGAATATGCACTGTGCCACACGTGTATCCTCCCTTCCGATACCACTCTCCACAAAACGCCGGTAGTCGTCGACCGTGCGGAACACCGTCTGTGGCCAGTCACGCTTTGGCAACGTGCCTTGCCTTTGGCCGATGTATTCCAGCTGGAAAACTCCCAGTGCTCCGGACGGTCTACCAAGTCCGCGACGACGGGGTTCAAGTGAATGTACCGGGACAAGTGTACGAGATACTCTTCGCGGTCCACGTGAATCGCTCGAAAACGTCCCTGGAAAAGGGCTCCAACTCGCTCGTGGCGGCGGTTGATGGCTTTGACGTAGGACACTCCGAACCGATGCATGGCAGAGGAATAGCCGTCGGAGGTCAGCCGAACAAGCAGATGATAGTGGTTCGGCATCAGACAGTAAGCCAACACATCAGCATGATCGACGACGTACGTGCGCAACTGGCGCAGGAAGAACCGTTGATTATCCCGTTCGAAGAAGATCGGCTGTCGGTCGTTGCCACGGTTGTACACGTGATAGTGTTCGCCCACCGCAAACGTGATGTTTCGACGGGGCATCGCGGTCCCTCGGGAAAAGAAACCCGGTTTCTCGGAAGAAACCGGGTTTCTGGGTCGGTTCCCCTACTCGATCAGGTCATCAAGCTCGCTGCGCACAAGTCGCATCACTCGGTATTTTGCTTTGTACACGGCACCTGGAGTCATTTCCAACTTTTCGGCCACGTCCGCCACGGATTCTCCTTCGACGGTGACGAGCCAGAATGCCTGCCAAGTGCGATCCTCCACTCCCGCGCGGGCCAATTCGACGGCTCGATGTTCCAGTGCGGTTTCTTCCCCGGGCGGCGCACCAGTGATCGAAGAAGCCGAAAGCTGCTCGGCGATCTCTGCGAAACGCTGTTGTGCCCGAGTGCCGCCTTCGGCTCTTGGCTTGCCTCGCTGACGGCGTAGATGGTCGCGGATCTTGTTTTGGGTGAGCGTCCACAACCATCCCTGAAATGTATCACCGGGACGATCACGACGGAATTCCGCTACGTGCGTGGTAACGGCCTTGAAGACTTCTTGGCTGACGTCCTCCGTGTCCTCAGGGCGCAGACCGCATTGTCGGCACCAGCGGTAAACCAACGGGCCGTACAAGTCCACAAGCCGCCGCCAGCCCTCCGAATCGCGTGCCCTCAATCGCTCGAGGAGACTCGTTGCAGTCGAGCCGGAAACCCCGGCCGCCGATCGGCTTGAGCTACTGCCGTCCGAGTTCGTCACCGTTTGCCTCGTCGGATGTACCACGAAAGACGCATTGGCGGTCCGGCCCACAGGGCCGGAATCGAATAGGCGTAGACTATCAGGCCATTGGAGGCGCAGTCAAGAAATCCGTGCGAGGCGATGCGTGTTGACACGAAGATCCCTCTTGCGTAAGGGCCGGAATAGAAACCCGGTTTTTTCGGAAAAACCGGGTTTCTGTCTACCACGCGGTCCAACCGCCGTCGATCACTATGTTTTGGCCGGTCATGTAGCTGCTGGCGTCGCTGGCCAAGTAGACGACCGCTCCTTTAAGCTCGTGCGGCAGTCCCATGCGTCCGACGGGGCTGTGGTCGCAGAGTCGGTGGACCAATTCCGGCGAAATCCTGGGCGGTGGAAACGGGCCGGGGCTGAGGCAGTTGACGCGCACTTTGTCCCGAGCCCAGTAGACGGCCAAGTGCCGGGTGAGATGGATGATGCCGCCTTTCAATGCGTGATACGCCACCGGGCTGGCAGGGCATACGTCCTGGTAGGCCTTCGGGTAGGAGCCGACCAGGCCGTACATGGATCCCAGCATGATCACGCTGGCCGCAGCGCCGCGCTCGACGGCATGGCCGTGCAACAGGCGGGCCAGATGAAAATAGCCAGTGGCGTTGGCCAACTGGCGAGTAAACTGCTCGTCGGTCACGTTGGTCAAATCGTTGGCGAGCGGATCGTGGCCGTTGTTGACCAGAATGTCCAGGTCGCCGGCGAGCTCGATCGCACGCGAGAAACCTTCGTCCATGGAAGCTTCGTCCATGTGGTCCAGTCGGACCGCCTGGTGCGATGCGCCGCCGGTTGCGGGCAGCGAGGCGGCGACGGACTGCGCGCGGGACAGATCGCGGCTGCTGGCCACCACGGTCGCGCCGGCTTCGGCCAGCGCCCTAGACATCGCTCCGCCAAGATATCCGCTGGCTCCCGTGATCAGCGCTCGCTTGCCCGTCAGATCGAACAGTTCGCCGACGGACGGCTCCTTCGATTCGTTCTTCGTCATTCGATGTGCGTCCTTTTCCACATGCCGCCGTCGACCGAAGCCAACACAGCCAGATTCGTGCGAAGTGTCTGGGCGCCTTCCTGCAAGGAACAGGTGGGCTCGGCCCGGCCGTCGATCAGTTCCAAGAAGGCTTTGGCCTGTGCGATGAACAGGTCGTCGCGTTCGAGTCCCGTGACAATCTCTTCCTGCCATGGCGTATCTGGCTGGGTCATCCACGCCCAACGGTGTCGATGCAACTCGAACCGGCACGTTCCCTGTTCACAGGCGACCGTGATCACCAATTCGTTGGGGGCCTGATGTTGATTGAGGCTGTACGATGCTAACAGATCACCGTGCCGGGCGATCACGTGGACCGTGTCTTCCACGTTGACGCCGTCCAGCACCTGATGTGCGGCGTCGGCCACCAGACGATCGACAGGCCCGACGAGCCATTGACCCGCGTTCATCGAATGAGTCAGCGCGTCCTGGACGGCACCGCCGCCGGTGGCTCGGTCCGTGTAGTAGATCTCGCGATAGGCCGGCCGATAGGTGGGAAAATGTTGGCCGCAAACAGCCACCAGCTCGACCGGCCGCCCGAAACGTCCTTCGCAGATCGCGTCCCGCATCGCTCGCAATGCCGGATGGTGCCGCAAGACGTAGGCTACCTCGGCCTGCAGGTTTCGCCGTGTCAGTTCACCGGCGAGGGTATCGACGCCTTCGGCTCGGATGCTCAACGGCTTTTCGATCAGCAGATGCATCCCGGCTTCGGCCAGGCTAATGGCCATCGGAATGTGCAGGTGGGCTGGCGTAGCGATCACGGCCGCGTCGTGCGAATCGGCCAGTGCCTCTCGCAGATCCTCGTACGTCTTTGCGACGCCATATCGCTGGGCGATCTGTTCGCGCAACTCGCCGTTGGTCTCGCACACCGATACGTTCGCTTGTCCCGTGGATTGGAAGCAACGGAGATGGCGTTCACCAATCGAGCCGACGCCGACAATTAGCAGGTTCTTTGCTTCAGACATCATGCCATTTCCTATTTCGCGGCGGGCGTGAAGGGGACAGTCCCATTTTCGCTCCGCAAAGCCTGCGCGAAAATCGGGACAGTCCCCGGCCGCTGGTACGCGATTCCCTATTTCGGTAGATCGACTTGTCTGTCAAACGTGAACCCCAACGGCGACATATCGCGTTGGACTTGCTCATAGCCGTTCTTGATCATCACGAAGTCGGCCTGATAGCAGATCAGCCGGGCGCCCATTTCCATCATCTCTTTGGCCTGTTCGACGGACATGGCCGGGCATCCCCAGTCCTTGCCGGCGCGACGAGCGGCGTCGGCGATCTTCCGCTTTGCGTCGGCGACCCGCTCGTCTAACATGCGGCCGGGTATCCCGCTGAGGATGCTGAAATCCCCAGGTCCCAACAACAAAAGGTCCACCCCGTCGACGGCGGCGATCTCGTCGGCCCGCTCGAGTGCCTCGGGCGATTCAATTTGTATGATGACGAATGTCTGCCGATTGGCTTCGGCAACGTATTCGTCGATAGGCATGGTCAGGTACGGCATGTCGGGATTCGCCCCGTCACATCCCCGGCGGCCCATGGGCGCAAACTTGGCCCAGGCGACCGCTTCGGCGGCTTCTTCCGCATCGTCGCAGCGGGGATACATGATGCCGTGAGCGCCGGCTTCCAGCATCCGCTGCATCCGCATGAACTCGCCCTTGGCGGGCCGAGCGATGATGTCGGCTACGCCTACTCGCGCCGCCCGCATCAACTCGGAGCCCGTCTGAAGCGTGTACGTATGGTGCTCCATGTCCATCCAGATACCGTCAAAGCCCATTAGGCTGACCATTTCGTAGACAGACGGATCGATCAGATGCAACGTGGTTACCAACACCGGTTCCCCGCGCCCGAGTTTCGTTTTGATTCGGCTTGCTCGCATAACCTACTGCTTTCTATGCAAATGTATGTTGAAGCTGGGACGCATTATAGTCTTCGTGAGTCCCAATAGTGCTTCAGCTTGTCGAATTCGTCGAACATGACAGCCGGTATCTGGGGCTTGACGTCAATCGCTTCCCATTCGCCGTAATCGAACGCGATCATGCCCCCCTGTGGCGTGCTCCAATGGCGAACGACCAGCCCCGCCTCGTCGCGTACTTCCTTCTCGATGCCGCGGACCAACGTCGATTGAATGCAGACGGTGGCCAGGAAGCATACTTTGCCGCGGAATTGCTCGCCGAATTCGACCAGCCCGTAGCTGCGAGTCTGCTGCATGTTCAGCACGTCCACGCCCAACTCGATGAACTTGGGCACGAACGAATTGATCTTGCCGCAACTGTGCAGGATCACATGCCAACCGCAGTCGTGGATGGCGTCGAAGATTTGCCGGTAGCGAGGCGCGAAGAACTCGTCCAGGATATTGTTGCCCACGAACGTGCCATCTTGCGTGCCCCAATCATCGGCCACAAAAAGCCCGTGGATTCGATCGCCGAAACGCCGGCGCAGTTCGTCGATTTGTTCTAACTTGAAATCGACGATCATGTCCAACACCCGGTGTGTGCGCTCCGGCTCGAGGTAGAAATCTTCCATCGTGTTGACAAAGCCGCGAAGCTTGTGCAATCGCGAAAACAGCACGGAATGGGCCGTGAGACACAAGTAGCGCCCGTCGGCTTGATCGATCATCGGCCCGAGCCGGTCGTAGTAGAACGGGTTGCGGGGATTTGGTGGTTGGTAGGTCTCCAACGCCGACCAGTCGTCCAACGGACAGTCGGTCACCTGGCCAATGTTCTGTAGTTCGGTCGTGCTCCAACCGCAGCCCCAGTCGTCCACCACGGGATTGTCGAAGAACCATCCTGCTTCGGCTCGATCCATTTCCCAGATGTTGTGCACATCGTCCGGGAAACCGGGCATCTTGTGGCTCCAATGTTGCCAGAACGGCAGACGCGGCGGATTATCGAATTCGATGGCACGACGCACGATCTCGACTGGTTTCATAGGGCCCTCATGTTAGAACGGCTTGGTGGCGTGGATGTCGCATCGCCCAGTTGTGTCGCGGTCTCTCTGTTGCCTGTTGTAGCGCGGTCTCACGACCGCGATACGGGCACGACCGAAGGTCTCCGGTGGTCGAAGGAGACCTGCGGTCGGGGCAGTGGGCAGGTCGGGAGACCGGCCCACAACCTGAGTCACGAGATTGGCCTGCAACCAGTATCCCACTTTCACGTGGGGTCATTCGGGGGCAATGACGATCTTCCACGATGCCTCGATCTTACCGTAGAGGTCGGGCGTTTCGTAGGCCAGGGTCGCCGTGAAAGTCTCTTTCTTGCCGGACAGTTGCAGGTTTGATGGTACTCGCCACGAGTACCCGCAGGTGCCGCCTCATCCAAAGGGCATTTTGCCGCTGGCCACCTGTTTTCCGGAAGAGTCGGTGATGGTCACCGTTGGATCGAGCGAAGCGTAGTTGGGAACCGTCACTGGGTTCCCCTGTTCGTCGGTGTAAGTAAGCTCCCTCTCCTTCTTCGTCGTGTCTTTGATGTCGCGGATCATAAGGTCAAGTTTCTGATCGACCAACATGGCCGAAATGCTGACGCTGTCGCCCGGCTTGAAGGTTTCTTCGGGGCGCGGGCTGATGAACGTGACGTTGGGCTTATTGGAGAAATCCAGGACGAACGGTTTGTCCTTGCGGACGGCGATGTTGAATGCCGGTTTGACGTCTGTTCGTTCCGTCCCATCCTCGGCCATGTAGTTGGGCATCAGAGAGACTTCCAGCCGGCCGAAATCGACGGTCAGCATCATGGGCTGATAGTTGCCTTCCGGAAGTCGCTGACGCGGCGTTTTCTCGGCGGAAAAATGCGAGGCGATTTCGCCCACAGTGAACAGGGATTCCCCTTCGGAGATTAACAAACCACTCGCCCCGAGCTTGTCGATATTTCGTCCTCCCGGACCCACCTCGAAGAAACCGTAGGCTCCCTGGTACGGTTCTACGAACAGCTTGTCGCCGGTGGGACTTGCCTTGACAGTGTACAATTGACCGTCGGCCTTCCGCATCATCGATAGCCATTCGCCTCCCCACAGAGAACGAGCCTCTGCTTTGCCATCTTTCGGAGTCAGATACAGACCCGTAGCCGGCCGGTCGAAGCGCCCGGTGATCAAGTCCGACTGGGCGAGCACGGCAGTGTACTCTCGACTGCCGATGCGTATATCGCCCTTACGCACCACCGGCAACAGGAATTTCATGTAGGCCATACCGCCGTACACTTCGCCGGTTTCGAGCAACGGCAAAATGCGCAGCGGCCGGGTTCCGACTTCCGGACCGTGGTCAAACTTGACGGTCAGATAGTCGAAAACCTTCTGATGTTCTCCCAGACTCACCGAAGTGGCGTCAGTGGGTCGCAGGCCTACGGGGGGCTCCTTCATTAGCGTCAGCGCTGGATCGTTTGTTAGGTCGAAATCTCGGTTCACATCGAAGTAAAGTCGGTCGTACTTCGGGGCTGGCTTCTTTTCGGTAGAACCGCCGCCGCCGAGACTCTTGGCCAGCGTATCCAACAGAGACGGGGATTCCTCCTTGGTCGCTTTTTCGGTTCCCGACGCGTCAATCACAAAATGGAATTGCAGTCCGGCGCCAGGGGCGAAGTAGCTTGCGTCGAATGTTGTTGTGCCGTACAGAGGCTTCGATGAATTCAGCTTTGGATACTTCTTAACTTCATCGCTGGGTTCGGCCTCGCAGAAAGCGTATTGGCCTTCCAGCAGTTGGCCGCTGAGTTTCTCGTTGTTCTTGGCTTCTTCAAAAGCCGACACCTCCCGCATTTCGAATACAGCGGCCTCGGCGGCGATGGCGACCGCGTTCTGCCAGGTGAGGGCGAGGACGAGAGACAGTCCGCCCACGACGATCATGCACGACTTGTTCATTGTTTCGCTCCTTCTGGAGGCAATTGTAGAGGATCCAGTCCTGTTTCGCCGCCGGATGCCTCGCGTCCGGTTTTGAGATTCACGAGTAGGTCGTCCGTCCGCCCGCTGATCACGGTGGTCAGTCCCGAAGTCTCACAGTTCGTGTATTTCTGTGGCACGGTCCAAGGAGGATCGCCTTCTTCTGGTGCCTGGCTGGGCGCGATTTCCATCCGGTGCGAGCCCGGCACCGCGCCGTCGTTGCCGTCAAAGCAAGTGAGCGTGAATCGGCCCATGTCACTGATTGCTCCAATGGACGCATGAGCCCCATCTTCAGGGATGAAAAGGATGGTCCCCGTTTTCAGTGGCTTGCCGTCGATCCGAACGATGCCCGACACCGGAACGCGATGGGGCCGATCGTCAGGGCCGTAGGCCACGAGCAGGCTGATCGTTAGGATCACAAGACTGATGGCAAGACTGGGATAGCGATAGCGGTGAAACAAGACGAGCGCGGTCTTCCAGTGCGATACCTGGTCTTCGTCCTCGAATTCCGCCTCGTCCTCGTCCGTTTCTTCCACTTCGGACTGGTCCGTCGCCTCGGGCTGGTCTTTCTTCTTGGCCTTCTTCTTGACCGTCGGTTTGCCTTCGGTTTCCGTTCCTTCGTTCTTGCGAGCGGCTTGGTCGGCCAGTAGCTCCTTCCAGTGGCTCTGCATGTGTTTGCGACTCATCGTATTCCCCTAATAGCGGCCGACGACCTCGCCTCCGTTTCGCGAAGAGAGCGCTCTCCAGACGTTGATGTCGACTCCCTCCGTGACAAAACGCGTCGATCCATCCACCAGGGTCATGTTGCAGCCGCCGGGATGGTAACTGCTGTACGAGAGTTCAACGACGGAAGCTGGTTGTGTGCGGTTGGGGGGGTAGTAGCAGGATCCCAGACACTGGGAAAAATCGTAGCCCCCTCACGTATCGAACTCAGGATGATAGAGATAGAAGCGGTGACAGAACCCGCATCCTTGTGTCGAGGTCGACAAGTGCTTCGCTTCGCCCAGCAGAAAAGTGGTAGACGTGCCGTCCGTGACGCTGGCGATGCGGATCGACGGTGGTGAATCCCAGCACTTGGCGACTAGCATGACGCCGTTCGAACGACTCATGTCGACCATCGAGAAACTGTGATCGAAGTCGTCGATCATCACGTCGCTGCCCGCGTTGCCGAGATAACTGGTGATGTATCGATCGCGGATGATCCAGTTCACCTTCTTGGGGGCGACTTCCGATGGGCAACGAAACGAGGGGAGTTGGGCGCGACTGAGACCCTGCAAAGTCAAACTGGCTGGATCGCTATCGTACCAGTTGCCCTCGTCGCTCCAGGGAATCGTGTCAAACAGCGATCGTTGTTCCAGCTCGGCTAAGATATGTGCTCCCCATGAATGCCCCCAAGGTGCATTGACACCGTAAGGGAATGACCTATGC
>JADHUC010000138.1 GCA_016784735.1 Pirellulaceae bacterium
CGCGAGTAAAGCTGGTCGCGTAGCGTTGCCAACCGCTCACTGGCTTCTCCCTGGCCTTTCAGGGCGAGCATGGCGGCGTGCCCAAGGGCAACGATGGCTGGCGTGTTTTCGGTCCCTGCCCGTAGGCCGCCCTCGTGCCCAGCGCCGTGCAGGACCGACTCCAACTGGAGGCTGCGGCGCACGTACAATGCACCGACGCCCTTCGGAGCGTAGAATTTGTGGCCGGCCACCGACAGCAGATCGACACCCAACTCGTCCGCGAACGTGGTGATTTTTCCAACACTTTGTGCAGCGTCCGTGTGCAAGAGCACATTTCGCGCGTGGCACACGTCGGCGACCTCGCCGATCGGTTGAATTGCCCCGGTCTCGTTGTTGGCATGCATGATGCTGACCAACCGCGTGTCCGGACGTATCGCCGCTTCGACCCGCGAGACATCCACGACGCCCTGCGAGTCGCAGCCAACGACCGTAACGTCGTAGCCCAATCGTTCCAGAAAGCGAGCCGGCTGGATGATCGCCGGGTGTTCGATCGCAGAGATGATCAGATGACCGTCGCTCGAAGGCGCATCCCGCATCATCACGCCCTTCAGCGCCAGATTGTTACTCTCGGTACCGCCGGACGTAAACACGACCTCGTCACGATCAGCGCCCAACAGAGCGGCAACCTTGCCGCGAGCGTCCTCGATCGCCTCCTGGCACGCGCGTCCCAGTGCATGGTTGCTCGATGGGTTGCTGTAATGCTCCGAGAAAAACGGCGTCATCGCCTCGACGACGCTGGGAGCTACGGGCGTGGTCGCGTTGTAGTCCAGATAGATGAAACGCATGGGAATCAGTTGCCCTGCCCGTTACTTTTTGAGGATGAGATGTGGAGTGCTGCACAGCTCGACGCTTCGTCCATCGGGACAGTCACGGGTAAACCCGATTTGCGGGGGCTCAAGCTACCAGCACGTGGCCGCCAGAAACGGAGCTAACGGCTATCACTCCATGGTAACACGCGGACGCATGGGGCGAAAGCGCCGCGAAAGTACCAACTATGGACTTAGCAGCGGAATAATCCGCGAAACAGGAACACGTCGGACTCGACAAAGCCGCTCGAAAGTGCAAGAATAGAGTAGGTTATCAGCTCTTACGCGTTCTCATCTTTCCGGAACATGCTGGAGGAGGCCCATCATGTCTGTACGTCGTCACAATGCGTTTACCGTTGTCGAGTTGCTGGTGGTGATAGGCATCATCGGCGTTCTGGCCGCGATTCTGCTGCCTGCGATTCAGGCGGCCCGCGAGTCAGCGAATCGAGCGAGTTGCGTGAGGAATCTCGGGCAGTGTGCGTTCGCTGTGTCAGAGTATGCCAACGCCAAAGGGTTTCTGTCGGCCTCGCGAACCGTGAGGGTCGTCAATGTAGATGTAAATGGTACCCCTACTCCTACCCCTGTAACGCTGAACTGGGTCTACCCGGTCTTGCCGTACCTCGAGCAGAATGCGCTGCACAAACAGATCATGACGGGAAGCATCCCCGCAGAGCTTCCGCAAATGGACGTATTAATCTGTCCGAGCCAGCGCCACACGGCGATCACAGGGCTTGTGCCGAGCAGTAACTATCCCGCGGGGTTCGAGAAGACGGCGCTCAGCTACGTCGTCAACGGCGGGCGGGCGAACCGGACGGCGGACAACTTCGACTGGATCGCAAACGGTGTTTTCATCGACAAAGGCGTCCCAATTACGGACAACTGTCGCATCGAAGACATTGCGAAGTATGACGGCACGTCAAACACGCTGATGTTGGCCGAAACCGTCAACGCGCAGAGTTACTTGGTGGCACCGCAGCAACAGCACTCGCAGATGTTGTGGTTTCCCGAAGATCCCAATACCTTTGCCGGTTTCATCGGCTTGAATCAGAAAAGAAATGCATTAGCAGGGGACGTGAATTTGGAAGTCCGCTATGCCCGGCCCAGCAGCGACCATTCCGGAGGCTTCAACGTGGCGATGTGCGATGGCAGCGTGACGTTCATGGCTGACAACACAGACTATCGCGTCTATGCTGTCTTGATGAGTTCTCGCGGCGAGCGCGCCAACAATCCCAATACTCCGCCGCTGGGAACGTACGACGATGCGAACCCTCTGTGGCAATCGCCCAACAAGTGGAACACGACCACAACTCCCCCGACTCGTGTGCCGAACGACACGGGGCCAGACAGGTATCCGGGCACCGAGTTCTAACGCCTCAAGGACAGCGCGCGACTGGCGACCAGGGGCAAGAGTCGGATGCACGAGGACCTTTGACCGCTCGGTCGGTCAGAGCATATGCCTCGGCCAGTGACGCGATGCACCCGGGGACGCGGCTCTGGGAGTCTCACCGTTTCATGCTAGTAGCGTGAAACTGGCGAGACAGAAAAGGCCGACGCTGGCCTGGCCAACGGCACGGGAACCATTGAGGGCGTGCCGTATGGGACGGTTGTCGTCGGTATCACCGTTTGGATCGGCGTACCAATCGACTGAGGGCGTGCGACCGAGCTGTGCACTGCCGATGTGCTCTCTACGGCACCGCGTATCGGACTGCCGGGCGACGGAGCCGCAACGCGCGGGGCCGGTGCGTTCGGTGCATGCACGCTTCTGGCCAGATCTCGCTGCCGGGCGTACCAGCCGTCCGAGGGCGGTTCGGTCTGGACGTGAGCGGCGACTTGATCGGGATCGGCCGTAGTTGGGCGTACTGTCTGAATTGTGCTGTCGTGGCTCGGCCCGCCGTCTTGCCGGCCGTCATTCAGGGCCACCATCGTGCTCTTCGGTTCCATCGCGGGACAGCCTTGGCGCACCCAGCCGAGCCAGGTGGTCTGCAAGTCGAGCAGACTGCTGTGGCCGTAGTGCTTCTTCGTGGATGCCGTCCAGTTTCTCGAGTTCATGCCATCGCCCACGTACTGAATGAACTTGCGTTTGCCGCCTTGGGCGATCAGGTAGCGAGCAAGCGAGTATCCTTGCGAATACAGCGGAAGGATGTCAGTCGGGTACTCTTTCATGGCGAACATGTCGCTAAACGCAATACCGCGCCCCGTGGTCAGAAAACTGTACAGCAGCTTGTGCTGTTTTGCTTTCTCACTCTGATGTTCGACGGTGGTGCACGCGCCCTCGTCTGCCCACCGCGGCAACGGCCTGAGGAAATGCGTCGCGAAGATGGTATGCGTAACCTCGTGCGGCAGCACACTGTCCAACAGACGTTCGCGAGAGCCCTGGATGTTCATGGTCCAAAAAAGAGGATGACCGTGTTCGAACGTGAACGTGGTCGCACCGCCCGCGCCCAAATGAGATCCAACTTGCGCGGTCACCGGGCAAGGATTACGCCATGGTGGCAATTCGCGCCCTAGCCATTCGAGCGCCAGGTCCTGACGATAAGTCTCCGCACTGTCACCGATTTCGCGGGCCAGGTGAGAGGTGTGAGCGGTTACGATGAAGTTTTGGGTCCGATAACTGGCACCCAACGAAAGGGTCGATGCCACAATCATTGTGGCCGAAAGGATGCGAGCTTCCATGCTCCTGGTTCACTCCATTTCTTGACGGTTGGGTCAAAGGACGGCCGCGTCCTGCAGCCGTATCAAATGGTTCGACGCTAGTGGGGAAAGCAAACGCCGAGCCAAAGACGAATGAATTGTGTTGCCTGCGATTTTCGCGTTGGAATGATCTGCGTCGCGTGAATCAAGGAAACCGAGGCCAGTTGCCTTTGTAATATCTACAAAGATTAGACCCGTTTACGGCAAACCAGCCTATAGCAGTTTCCGAGGATGGTTTCGCTAGCAATGCTGCCGTCCGATTCTCTTTTTCCAGACGATCTTACTGCCAGCAGAGGACTCAACCGCGGCACTCGGGACACTTCATCTGGTACCGCGAGATTCCCGCGCCGCCCTGCAGAACCAGCCTCATCACGGAACCGCACCGAGGACAGAATTCTCGCTCGTCGTCGGCGCCTGTTTCATCGCGGCGTTGACATTCTGCGCACAGGCGGACGTCAGGTAACAATTCGACGCGTTCTTTGGGGATCGCCGTGCCGCGCGACTTGCATCTGCGCTGCCCGGCCCACTGTTCCTCGTCATCGTCGCCATCGACAGGTACGGCCGACATCCCCGTTCGCCCGCACTCGGGGCAATCGAACCGACACGCGGCCGAGCGGAACAGTTCAAGTACCAGCGCGACGTCTGGCTCCTTTTCCCGCCGCAGCATCCCCAACCGGCGCAGGCGTGCCAGCATGTCATCCGTTCCGCACAGTGACACTGCAGAGCATTGCGGGCAGCGGAGCTGCATGTAGCGGTGCGTGGGGTTCATGTGCAGGAAATCCGCCGATCATTCATCGCCGCCCAGTTTGGGCCTTGATCGTAGCTTCGTGAATGTGGGGCACGTTTCTAACGTGCCAATGTCTCTAAGTTGGTGAGGTACGGCACGTTAGAAACGTGCCCCACATGCTAGCGCCGCCACCATTTCCCGAGGTTATGATCAAGGCCCCAGTTTCGTTGCGCGGGTGTTTCAGATTACTTTTCGCTCCGCGCCGGATTCTCCTTCCTTGCCGGTTCGCGTCGCATGGCGCGACGACGAAGGGCGGCTACGCAAATCTCTTGGCGATTGTACGCCAATTGCCGTGCGCGGACGTACCCGTACCCCCACGACCGGACGCGATCGAGATACTCGGGAATGGCCTCGGCCAGTTTCCAGTCCGGTAGTTTAAGCGTCAGTAACATGCCGCGGACATTGACTTGTCGGTTCGTGACGATGTGCTCGACCGTGTCCAGGGTGTGTTTCGGTGCCACGTTCGAATCGGCCGTCAGCCACTTCGCGCCGCGGAACTCGCGACGTTTCAGGTCCGCACCGCGGGCTTTGACGTGGGTGAAATTGGGATGCGCAATCAGGGCATCGTCCATGTCGGCCGGGTCGATGCCCGTGACGATCAGCCCGTGGTCCAGCAAGGCTTGGCAAGATCCGCCAGGCGAGCTTCCGATTTCGACGCAACGGTCTCCGCGCGACACCGGCAAACGCGACCATAGCAAGGCTTCGCGCATTTTCAGATGCGCTCGCGAGACGGCGTTCGGTGGCAGGTCGATCTTGGGCGTTCCACCGGGCCATCGCGTCGGCAGCGCCCGGGCCCGATGGAAACCGATCCACCATTGGTTCGGGTCGACCAAGACGCAATCCAGAATGTGGCTGCCCGAATTCGCGACAAGGTTCACCGGCAGTAGACTTTCCGTCGAAGCCGGAGGTCGCCGGTCGACAATGATCTTGGCTATCTCTGCAGCCAGCGGTGTCACGCCCGGTTCGAAGCCCCGTTCGCCCGGAACGCCGAGATCGCGCTGCCAAACGTGTAGGTGGTCGACTGTGCGGTCGCCCACCAGTGTCCAAAGCGATTCAGCGATCTCCTCCGCAGTCTGGCCTGTAACCTCGCCCAGCGAGAAGCCGAAGGTGCGTGCGAAGACCGACTGCAGATCAAAATCATCGCGCAGCCCGTGGTCCTCCGGGAGTCGGAAGGTGGCGAAACCAGGACGGGAAAAGGCAAAGCGGAACTCGGGCCACTGGCGAGCCAACTCGGCTTTGAGTGCGCGTTCCGAGCCCACCTGACAAACGACAAAGAGAAAGCGTGGTGCGTTCATTTGGCCACCACCGCTGGAGCTTCGGCCAGCCGCCAATCCACCAGATGCATCTCGACGCTGCGGCGGCCGCGGAATTCGTTGATCACCGGCCGAAAGGCGATGTCCAAGGGCCCGTCGATCTTCGCCAACTCGTCAGCCGCTTCGCCTTGCCCAAAAGCCACGGCCCGAAGCGTGACGCCGTGTTGCTGCACCTTGAGAGACAGGTGGCGTTCGCTGCTGCCGATGCGCCGTGGCGGCTCGGCCAAACCGACGCCGCTGGCACACAGAATCGGCCTTGGGTTGCCGTAACCGAACGGCGCTAGTTGCTCGATCTCCTGGACTGTGTTCAGCGTCAATTGGCTCAACGGAGCTTCCGCGTCAATGTGCACAACGGGAATACGGTCTTCGTCAGTCACCACACCGGCGATATGCTCGCAGAAATCAGCCCGAAACGCATCCAGTTTGGATTCCTGGATCCTCAAACCCGCTGCCTGGGCATGGCCGCCGTGCGACAGGAGGTGCTCGCTTGATGCCGTGAGCGCCTCGAACAGATTCAGGCCGGCGGCCGTGCGAGCCGAGCCCACACCGGGTTTCGTGGCGGCTTGATCCCACGAAATCACAACGACGGGCCGATGGTACTTTTCGGCCAAACGTCCCGCGACGATGCCGATCACGCCCGGATGCCAATCGACGCCGGCCAGTACCAAGGCCGGATCGGCTTCGGGATCGAATTGTTCTTTTGCCAGTTTGTTGGCCGCCAGGTACACGCGGCGTTCCAGGCTGTCCCTGGTGCCGTTCAACTCGTGAATATACTCGGCTAGAGCTTGTGCGCGGTCGGATGATTGCGTCGTGACCAGTTCGACACCCAACTGGGCTTGTCCCAGGCGGCCGGCAGCGTTCAGTCGCGGAGCAAGGGTAAATGCGATATCCTCGCCGCCGAGTTGCGGTTTCTGATCCAGTTTCGTGATCTTCAGCAATGCCGCGATTCCGGGAACCGGCCGTTCGCGCAGACTGACCAGTCCGTGTCGCACCAGGATTCGGTTCTCGTCCACCAACGGAACTACGTCGGCAACCGTGCCTAGAGCCGCCAGGCCGACTGCGCTGAGCAGGAACTCGCGCATCGCCGGGCTGACCTTCTTCGATTGACTTGCTCGCTGGCACACGGCCCACGCCAACTTGAACGCCACGCCGGCCCCGCACAAACCCTCGAACGGATATCCCCCGCCCGGTAGGCTAGGATGCACCACGGCAGCAGCCTCCGGCAAGCGATCCGCCAGTTGGTGGTGATCGGTGACGATCAACTCCAGACCAAGCTCGCGGGCCGTTTCGGCTTCGTCGAAGCTGCCGATCCCACAGTCCACCGTAACGACCATCGAGGCACCGCGGTTCGCCAGCTTTCGAAGCGCCTCCTGATTCAGCCCGTATCCTTCGTCCAGACGGTTCGGGACATAGTAGCCAATGTCCGCACCCAGCAGACGGAGGCACGAGAACAGCAGACCGGTGGCTGTCATCCCGTCGGCGTCGTAATCGCCGTAGATGATGATTCGCCGTTTCTGCTGGACCGCAGCGTGAACGCGGTCAGCCGCCTCGCTGACGCCGGGCAGCAGCTCCGGGTCGCGCAGGCCAGTCAGCTTGGCATCGACGAACATGCGGGCCGCATCGGGATCTCGAACACCGCGGCAAATCAATAACTGAGCCACCACCGGCGACACACCGGCGCTGTGCTGGAGTCGGGCGATATCAGCCGCATCGTGCGGATGGATGCGCCAGCGTTTGTCCATGACGCTCCTGACCTAGGCCGCCTGGGCTATTTCTTCTTCTCGGCGTGCCAAGTATGCCGGCGAAGACGAGGGCTGTATTTCTTCAAACGCAGCTTGTCGCCTCCCGACTTTCGACGGAGGCTGTAGTTGTGGTCCCCCGTTTCTTCACAGACCAAGAATACCGTCTCCGCCTTCTTCTTACTCTTCCCACCCTTCTTTTGTACCATATTCCGATTCGCTCCATAAAGGCTTATTCGTGGTGTATTAAAGACGATGGTTTTGGGGTCAGGTGTCGGGTTGCGTGCCAAAACGTGATAGTCCAATGATGGCGGCACCCGACACCACCCTTCCCCATTGAGATCCGAGCCGACTGCTCAGTTTACCCCAAAGCCGGGCACTTCGGACAGTGGCGTATCGAGAAATGCCTTGACCCCCAGCCGAGTGTGGAATAATCCTCAAATCCATGCTCGAATAAAGGCTGGAATCGTTGCGCTGACTTTACTCCCCCATGCGGGGGTAATGTCCAGCGATTTATGCTTGCGTTTGGGCGGTGATCAGTTAAGTTAGCTATACTCGAAGCTGTTATCGGATAACATCTTAGTCTCTTGTGAAAGGGGCTCGTTGGAGCAGAGGAAATCATGACTGCAGAACAACAGCAACAGGCAATGGAAGCTCACGCCGTTGAGGCCGACGTCGAAGGCGATGACGAGGAAGAGTACGAAGAGTACGCAGGCGGCGGCCATAGATTTCTTTTGTTCATGGCCATGCCTGCGTGGGCCGTCAGCATGGTGGTGCATGCGATCGCGCTACTGGTTTTGGGCATCCTGACGTTCGGACCCGACGTGGACAGGATCAAGAATATCATCACCGCGGGGCCGGCGATAGAAGAAATGGAGGAGCTGGAGGAGTTCCAAGAGGAGCTGGTCGACCCGATCGACGTCCAAACTCCGGACATGCCCGCGGACATCGTTCCAGTGCCCGTGATGTCCGACATGATTCCCCAGGACGTGACGGAAGTGGCCGTTGCCAACGACCTGGACGCGGCGGCCATCTCGGTGGACTTGGTCGACTTTGGCGAGGAAACGGCACCGAAGAACGATCTCTTGAAGACAATCGGCAGCCACACAGGCACGGGCCTGTCCGGCCGGGGCACGGCAGCCTCCCGATCCGCCGCCGTGAAAGCGTTCGGGGGCAACGCTCAGAGCGAAGCGGCTGTGGCGGCAGCCCTGAAATGGCTGGCCGCCGCCCAGACGCCCGACGGCGGCTGGAACTTCGACCACCGTTTTGCTCACGACCCCCGCGTTCGCATGGCGGACCACACGGGCAGCTTTGACAAGGCTCGAAACGGCGCAACGGCGATGGGCGTCTTACCATTCCTCGGAGCCGGCCAGACGCATGTGGAAGGCGATTACAGGGCGAACGTCACAGGCGGCTTGGGCTACTTGATGAGCCACATGAAGCGGGACGGTAGCATGCACGAGAGCAGCGGCAACATGTACTCGCACGGCTTGGCGTCGATCGCGTTGTGTGAAGCGTACGCCATGACGCACGACAAGAAGCTGTTGCTCCCGGCTCAAGCCTGCCTGAACTTCATTGCTTACGCCCAGGATCCCATCGGCGGCGGCTGGCGTTACAGCCCTCGTAGCCCTGGCGACACGTCGGTAGTCGGCTGGCAGTTGATGGCTCTGAAGAGCGGCCACATGGCGTATCTGCAAGTTAGCCCCGTTACGGTGCGCGGGGCCATCAAGTTCCTTGACTCGGTGCAAGCCGGCAGCGGCGCTTACTACGGCTACACAACGCCGGCAAAACGCTCCACAACCACGTCTGTAGGGCTTCTGTGCAGAATGTACCTGGGCTGGACGAAAGAAAACCAGGCGTTGAAGGATGGCGTGGAGTACCTGAGTGCCACCGGACCATCAAACACGGACATGTACTACAACTACTACGCGACGCAGGTGATGCGTCAGGTTGGCGGCGAGCCTTGGGACAAATGGAACGTGAGAATGCGAGACTACCTGGTCAACAAGCAGGACAAGGCAGGTCCGGCACAAGGAAGCTGGTACTTCACCGGCGGACACGGTGCCGAAAGGGGCGGTCGCATCTACAATACGTCGCTGGCGACCATGATCCTGGAAGTGTACTACCGCCACATGCCGATCTACCAGGACCAGGCCACGACAGAGGAGTTCCCACTGTAGTCGAACCATTGACGAATCGAAGTGAGCCGATTTCCACGCCTCGCCGGTACGGGCGGGGCGTTTTTCTTTTCGGGTCGATGTACCAGCGTGATCGTAGGACGGCCAATGGAGTGATTTCCCAATCACTGCAGGATTTGAAGTCGTTTAACCCGAAGCCGAAGCCGAAGGCGATGGCTGAAATGCTAGCGGAAACCAAAGTGGGGTAAGCTTCCAGCTTGCCGACCTTGTGCATTGTTGATACCCACGTTTTCCTTGCCTACGTATTTGGCAAGCTGGAAGCTTACCCCACGACTTATTCAGCAGTCGCCTTCGCCTTCGGGTTAAACGGGAAATCTGGTTGATTCGCAGTCAAGAACCAACAGAGGCTCCACTACCAACGAGGAATGCCTGAGATGCAATTCGAAGTGGAACAGAAATTCCCTGTCGCGGATTTGGCCGACATCGAATACAGGCTCAGCGTGCTCGGTGCGACGTTCGTCGACGAGGTGGTTCAAGTGGATCGCTACTTCGCTCACCCATCACGGGATTTCGCCAAGACGGACGAGGCGATTCGGATTCGCCAAGTGGGCGACGCCAACTTCATCACCTACAAGGGTCCGAAGATCGACACGACTACCAAGACCCGAAAGGAAATCGAGCTGCCGCTTCATGACGGCCAGCGGCAGGCAGAACAGTGGGGCTCGCTCCTGGGGGCGTTGGGCTTTGCACCAGTCGCCGTAGTGCGAAAGCGACGGCGAAACGCCCACATCGCCTGGCAAGATGCGGAAATCGAAGTCGCCCTGGATCAGGTTGGCGATCTTGGCGACTTCGTCGAATTGGAACTCAATGCCGACGAAGAATCGTTGGATGTCGCCAAGCCGAAGATCCAATCACTGGCCGACGAACTTGGTCTAACCGGCTCCGAGCAGCTCAGTTATCTGGAACTGCTATTGGCCAAGGCCGATTGACAGCGACTTGGTAACTGGGCACCCGGTAAGGACTTACGCGCGGGACTCCGGAGCCGGCCGGCTTTCGACAAGGGCCGTTTTCTCGGCCACCGTTCAGATTGCGCTTGCCAAGCGCAGTCTCTGTCCTATGGTTGTCTAGCCATTGCCTGTACTTGGCACTTTTGGGAGGCAACCCGTGCGCGATTCCAGCCCAAAGAAGCTCTTAGTTGACCCCGTTGTTCGAGGCGTCTTCGTCAGGCGATTCTTGCTCTGCTGGGCGTGCTGCACGATCCTGGCAGCGATTCTGCTGACCGCCGTGCGTACGTTCGCCGAACCCGACCAAACAGTCCTTGCGCATTTCGGCACTGTGATCGCAACGCATTGGCCAATCTTGGGAATGTCGGTGGCGATGCTGCCGATTATCGTCTGGGACGCTGTCCGTTTCAGCCGTCGCATCGCGGGCCCCATTTGTGGCGTACGTCGCTCGTTAAGCCGCCACGCGGACGGCGAGAAGATCCGGCCGCTGCAATTCCGAGGAAATGACCTTTGGAAAGACTTGGGCGATCAGATCAACGTTCTGTTGAATCGACTGCAAGAAGTCGAAGCCAAGGCAGACGCTGCCGAGCGATCGTCGAGACGGGGCGAGCGCGTGGTTGTCCACGATCAGCAGAAACGTGACGAGCGGAAACCGTACGGTACTCGCAGCCGGCGTAAGACCGTATCGCGCGGCCTATTCCGCGTCTTGACACCGCCGGCCGGGGCGGCATCATCCGAGCGTTCTTGCTCGTAGCATCGTCTCTTCCGTGCGTTGACTCACCGTCGCGCAAATTCGGCGTAAACCGCGATTGCCAAGGCTGCGGTCATAGCAACGATTCCAACGCACGCGATGCAGACGTTTAGCGTTGAAGGGCGAAGCTCTGGCTCTTCGATGTGGTGGCGCACGCAGTAGAGATTGAACGCGTACAGCAATGGGGCGGTCGTTAGGCTGACGAGAGCCGCAACGGTTGCAATCGTCACAGGATTCGCCACAGAGACGAGAATGACACCTGCCAGCAACGATGAGCCGATGACAAAACGCGGTACAGACGCTGACGCGACTCGTGCGTGGACACCCCGGTGCGCAACGTGGCGCAACACTCGGCGAACGACCGGGAAAAGCCGTCGATGACCGTATATGCGGTCGAGAACATGGCGAAGAAGGCCGTGAGCATGAACACGTGATACATCCACCGGCCGAAGTACGCTGTGTACGCCGTCGAAAGCGCTTCGGCGAACTTGATCCCTTTCAGGTCACCACCCTGGCCCGTTAGATGGACGGCTCCCATGATCACGAACATCAACCCCGTGCAAAGCGAAAGCGCGTAGCCGACTCGCATGTCCAGGAGGGCTGTCTTCAGCCGTTCGGACGCCGAAGGGCGCGACGCCCCCGAATCGGCTTCGGCGAGCGTTGTCATCTTCTCGATCGTCCAGAACGAGTGCCAGACCGACACGTCGATTCCCGTGGGCATCCAACTCAGGATAGCCGCCACCAACACGATGGAGCCTGCGGGTAGTGTCGGCACCATCAAATGGCGTCCGGCCTCCACGGCGGAGATTTCCGGGATGATCGAGACAAAGGCCAGAGCGGTTGCGCAGGCGAGGGTGGCCATCATGATCTTGTTCAAATGGTCCAGCCACCGGAATCCACCCGCCAAAAGCAGGTACACGACCACGACAATCAAGATTAGGGACATCGGCGCCATGCCGAGCCAATCGGTCCACGTGCTCAACACACTGCCGGCGATGCCCACCACGGCTGCCAGCACGCCGATCCCCTGCACCAGCGTGCCGAGGAGGAATACGATCAGAGCCCAGTTCTTTGGGCCCGGCACACGGGCATATCCGTCGAGCAGATGGTTTCCGGTGGCTGCCGCGTAACGGGGCCCAAATTCGAATGCGGGGTACTTGAACAGATGGCTGACGACGACCAGCCAAAGCAACTGATACCCGTACGCGGCTCCCGCCTGCGGGCTGAACACCAAGTGCGACGCGCCGATGCTGGCCGCGGCCAGCAAGATGCCCGGCCCCAGAGCCGTCCATAGCCTCCCTACCACCATTCAAGCTCCTCTGGTCTGTTGTTGAATAATCCCCGCGAGAAGCGCAACCGCATGCGGGCGGAGTACCGTTGGAGTTCACGCTTTAGCGTGCTCCGGTTTCTGCAGTCTCCAGGAAGACACGCTAAAGCGTGAACTCCAACGGGCTGGGGCAGACGGCTAAGGTACTACACCGTGGCTAGTAGCGAAACACGGCTGCGGCTGGCGGCGATGGCGACTGGTCGCTCGGGACGGCGTAGACGCCGCCACGATGCAGCAGCGTTTGCACGGCCGCGTAGTCCAGTAGATCGTCGTCTCCCGGTTGTTGCGGCGAACGCAGTTCCAGTTTACCGGTATCCGGTTCGAACACGCCCCATTGGTGATCGCTCCGATCAACAAACAGCGTTTCGACTTGCCCTTGGTGCGCGGCCGGAACGATCTGCCGAATATCGTCTGATGTCTTTCCCGTGCCCGCCAGCTTTCGGTATTTGGCCGCCGCCGCCTCTCTGGCATCTTCGGCGAAAGATTCGACCAAAGGCCAAACCCGGACGTGCAATTCGTGCTCGGGCGAATGATCAGGGTTGCCCGGCAATTCCTTCTTGGCAATGTGCGCGTAGCTGGAAACTTCGCGATAGATCGGCAGCAGATATTGGACTGCAGCCAGGAAAAGAGGGGCTCGCTGCCCACGAAGCGTATCGCGTAGCGCCGTGTCTATCATGCGGAAGTACTGGGCGAGATCGTCTTTGGCCGCCTCGCGCGAACCGCCTTGACCGTGGAAGACGGCGGACTGTTTTCCCTGATCGCCGCGCATCGCCGAATGCACTTGCGATCCGCGGTCCGCGCCGTCCAGGTTCAGTGCTTGGTCCATATCCTTGGGCATGCCGTCGATTGTCATTTCGTCGAGACCGAACCGGCTTCCCTTGAAAAAACGAACTCGATTCTGGCTGAAAGCAAGGACGAAGTATCGGTCGTTGGAGCCAAGTAAGGGCAATAGAGGCTTAACTTGGAATCGTCGATTAACGATCACCGTCTCGTCCAACTCCAACGGAATCCGGAAGCGGTCAAACACGCCTTGCGAGATGAATATGGCCAAACCGTTGCTACGCTTTTCCCAGAAGCCAGGTTCCTTGGGCAACTGGCGCACCGGGTCCAACAGCTTCTTGGCGTCCGGGGCGCGGAGGCCCTGCTCGGTGAGTTCTCGTTCAGCTTGCCCGACCAGGTTTTTCAGCCGCAGTGCATCCTGCTGGCCGTCATGCCCTGCAGCATGGGTGGACAGAAAAATCGTGATGCACGGCCCTTCTTGATCTAGTGTCAACTTTCTCAATTCACTGGTGTTGAAGGAATCCATCGGTCACCCCTTTCCGTGAATGCGTGACGAATCGCGACAAATGGTGCACAATGAGGACGTACGAGAGCACGATCGCGTAGAGCGGCGTGGAGGCTTATTGGCCTTGCGGAGAGATGAGCTTCGTGCCTCGGGACGCCCATTTCCGACGGCGTCCCGCGGTACGCGCGACAAGTCGTTCTCGAAGAGATTCAGGCACATTTCGTTCGCAACCGGTCCCGTTTCGGAGACGGTGCTGACAGAAAACAAGTCTGCCAAACCTAATGATACACCAAATCGTCTAGTAAGTGGATTATGGAATCGCATAAAAGGTTCGACTGGGTTCGGAACGCTGTAAAAGAGGGGGGCAGAAAATGGCGGCGATGTCGACAAAATGGCTTGTCTTTGTGGCTTTTTCCGCGGTTGGCACCGCGCTGGTCCACCAGCCGGCGATATTGCGAGGTCAGCATCCAGAGATCGTCTATCCGGGCGGGGGGCACGTGCCCGAGTTAGCGCGATACCTGGACAACGTCGAGATTTACGCACCGATCGTGTATCGCCGTCTGGCCGTCTTTCCCGTGAGGGTACGCGGCGGCGAACGACTACGCGCCGGGTGGTTGACGATGGACCAAGCACTGTCGCGGGGCGACCTGGTGGTGACGGAAAAAGGCGGCGGCGGACAAGTGCCGGTCGTTACCGCCGAGAATCGCAGTCGTGGCGATCACGTTTTCATCATGTCGGGTGAATTGCTCTCGGGCGGCAAGCAGACTCGGACCATGCGCCAGGACGTGGTTCTGGCACCGGGCCAGCGCATCGACGTGAGCGTCTACTGCGTTGAAGCACATCGGTGGCAAGGCAAGTCGCAACTGGACGCCGGTGGGGCGTTGCTGCCGCAGTCCATCCACAAAGAGCTGCGCCGCGGGGCTGACCAATCGCGCATCTGGTCGGAAGTGGCCGGCAATAACCGAGCGTTGGGCGCAGAAAACCGAACCGGCAGCCTGGAGCTTGCGCTCAAGTCGACGACCGTAAGGGCGAAACTTGGGGACGTTCGCGCCAAGATCACGCCGGAAGTACCCAGGGACAGTGTGGGATTCATCTTCGTCGATAGCGGTCGCGCTGTGGGCGCTGATTTCTTCGGGCGGTCGGATCTGGCTTCATCGCTGCTTCCGAAACTCCTGGATGCCTACAGCGTGGATTTCGTGTTGAAACGAACGGCCGACTCGGGCACGGGCAGAACGACGCAGCAGGACGCGGCGATCGCGTTCTTCGAGCGGATACGGCGAGCCGGCAGTCGGCGCACGTCCACCCCCGGTTCCGGCGCCGGGATCAGCACTCGGGTTGGCGGCTTGTTGGGCGATGGCGTCAGCCTGGGAGGCGTTGTCACTCATTACGGGGCGCAGATCGGCCAGAGGATCATACCGCTGCCTCGCAAATGGCAGCCGCTCGAGAACCGGCCGCAACGGTAGACGCCCCGTTGGCAAACGCGGACCAAAGGACGTACCATGGTTGGAAGCGTTAGGCCCGTTGAATATCGCAACGTTTGAGGACAAGACATGAAAGAGCGAGTGAAGTTTTTCACCCACATCAGCGGACAAGGCTCGACGGTTGCCGATACCGAACTTGAGGGCATTATCAACGAGTGGCTGGCGAGTACCGAGGGCAAGATTGCTTCAATCACGCAGTCCGAAAGCAACCGGGACAGTCGCGGGCAGCACATTACGGTTTGCGTGTGGTACAGGCCCGACGAAGCAGGATCGAGCTAGAGCGCCCCGGAAACGTGTGCTGGAAAACCACGGCTCGGTTCGTTAGGATTACAGGCGAAACTTCTGCGTCGTTTGACCGCAAGCCGGAGGCGTGCGCGCCTGGCCGAACGCGCACGCCTCCGGCTTGCGGTTAAACGATGGGGTCTCCCAGGACGCAATCTGGAACACACAATCCGCGAAATACTGGCTTAGTCACATGAACACGCAGAGCGAAAAACTGGATATCGTCATCGTCGGCGGCGGAATGATCACGCAGGACCAGATCCTGCCGTCGCTGTACCAACTGCAGCGACAAGACGTGATCGGCGCGATCAAGATATGTGCGCTGAATTCGGCTCCTCTGGCCGTGTTGGCCGAATCCAAACGATTCGCCGACGCATTTCCGGGCCAGGGCTTCGAGCCGTATCCGTCGCTCGACGTTCCTCCGGACCAGATGCACCCGGACCTGTTCAAGGAAGTGATCGCTTCGCTTCCACCGGGCAACATGGTCGTTGTAGCTGTTCCCGATCACTTTCACGACCCGGTGGTCCGCTTGGCTTTGGAGAACGATCAGCACGTGCTGGCCGTGAAACCACTGGTGCCCACGTACGCCGAGGCGGCGGAGATCGAGGAGCTTGCGTCAGCTAAAGGGCGTTTTGTCGGCGTCGAGTACCACAAGCGATTTGACCGCCGCGCGCTCGATGCCCGAGGGTTGTATCGTGCGGGACGTTTCGGCGAATTCCGTTGCGGCGAGGCCAAGATGATCGAGCCGTACTACTACCGCCACTCGAACTTCCAGAATTGGTTCACCAAGGAGAATAGCGACCCGTTTACATACGTCGGTTGCCACTACGTCGACCTCGTGTACTTTATCACCGGCCTTAGGCCGGTCGAGGTATCGGTTCGGGGCGTCGAGGGCACGTTTCCCAATGGCAACGTCGGCTACATGTGGGCCCAGGGCCGCGTGGTGTGGGAAAACGGAGCTTTGCTGAGCATCACAGACGGCCTCGGCTATCCGGACGAGGCGGCTGGCACCAACGACCAGTGCTTGGTAATGTACTGCGAAGGCGACGACTGCGGGGCCATCCTCAAGCACGACGATCAGTACCGCGGCGTGCGTCATGGGTACGTGGACCGACAGGCGGGCACCATGTTCCGGTTCGTCAGTCCCGACTATTTCCGGATGGTACCCTGGGAGGGCGACGGACTGAAGCCGGTCGGCTACGGGTTCGAGTCGATCGAAGGCCTGATACTGGGCGCCAAGAGAGTCAACGCTGCGGCGGACGGCCTGGCAGGTCAGGAAGCGTTGGCCGCGCGACAGCGTGTACTTTTGGAAATCGATGATCGAGGGATCCTTGCCACGCCGTCGAACAGTTCGATTAACGAACTAGTGACGGAGGCTGCCCGGCTGTCGATAGCTCGGGACGGCCAGCCGGCGCTGATCGAATACGCCCCGTCACCTGGCGTTCGATTGCGGACGTAGCTTGCACGGATGACCAATCACCAACACTATTGACTGATGACCAATATGACCGAAACAAAGAACGCTCTACCGTCAAACGTCGTACGACATCCCGGCGAAGAACAATCGAACGAGGCGCGTCGGTATCTGCTGGAGACGGAGCCCTTGACGCAACGAACTTACACGCCATCGTTGGCAGTGCTGGCCGCGAGCGCGGGCTCGTACCACTGGACGCCGGAAGGCCGTAAGCTGGCGGATTTCAGTTCCGGAGTGCTGGTGGCCAATCTGGGCCACAACCCGACGCGTTGGTGGCAACGCGTGCTCGGTTACATGGGGCTGGATGCGATCGAGCAGGAAAGCGACTTCTGTCGGGCTGTACCGCTGACTTCCTACAATGCTACCACGCCGCTGGAGATCGAGGCGAACGGGCGGTTGCTGCAGAACCTTCGGAGCCAGCCGGGCGGCGGCCGCATGGAGCAGATCCTGTGGGCCGCCAGCGGAAGCGAAGCGATCCAGAAATCGCTTTGGGCCAGCATGTCGTGGCGCGATGGCAGCGACATGATCCTGGCGACGCGCGGCGGATTCCACGGCAAGAAGGGACTTGCCGGCGCGACTACCGGCAGCGAGGACGATCCGGAACGCGATCCGCGAGTTCGCTTCATCAGCTTCCCCACCGACGAATGTTGCGATGTCGAACGGCGAAAGCAGCCAATCGACCTGGCTCCGTACCAGCGCGAACTGGATGAATTGTATGGCCAATACGGCGAGCGGATATGCTGCTTGATAACCGAGCCGTATCTGGGCGGGGGCGGATCCTTCCATCCGCAACCCGAATACATGCAGCTTCTGGACCGGTTTTGCCACGAGCACGACATTCTGTTCATCCTGGACGAGATTCAAGCGAATTTTGGGCGAACCGGTCCGATGTATGCGTTCACACATTACGGCGTGGAACCGGATATCGTCTGCCTGGGCAAAGGGATGGGCAACGGCGTGCCGGTCAGTGCCGCCGTCGGCCGTGCGGACGTGTTCGGCTCGCTCACCTATGGCGAGGGCTCGGACACGTGGAGTGCCAATCCGCTGTCCAGTGCCGCCGTACTCGCGACGCTGGACGAATTCGAAAACACGGACGTGGTGGAACGCGGCCTAGCGCTGTCAAAGGTACTGGAATCAGGATTATCACGGCTGAAAGAGACCGGCGTGATCAAGCACGTGCGCGGCGAAGGGTGTGTCTGGGGCATTGAATGCGACGCCATCGGCTCGCATGCTCCGAACGAGGTCGCCAATGCGTGTGTCGAGGGCTGCTACTTGGGTGACGAACAAGGACGAGCGATCCACCTGCTGGGGCCGCTGGCCGGGAAGGTGATCAGGATTAGCCCACCCAACGTTACGCCGCTTGAAGAGGCCGGCGAGTACCTGCAGGCCATGTACGACATTCTCGTGTCGCTCAAACAACGGCTGGAGCAATAAGGGCCGCGACGTGAGCGCTCTGAGGTGTCAGCTTTGCGGCCGATGCGAATTCTCAGCTTTTCTCTTCCGGATCGTCGGCGAACGGGTCGACGTCTGCGTCGGCGGGCTTCGCTGCCGGCGCGCCGCCGCCAAATGGGTCCGCGGTGCCGCCAGCCGGTGTAGATTTGGCCGGTGCTCCAAATGGGTCCGCTCCACCTAGAAGTTCATTGTCGCTGACCGCTGGCGGTTTGCTCGCCGGGGCACCGAACGGATCAGCTACTGCTGGCGATGCGACTGGTTTCGCCGCGGCGCCAGACGGGTCGGCACCTCCAGCCGCAGGTGCAGCGGGTTCTACAGGCGCGCCAAAGGGATCAGCACCAGCGGCGGGGACGGCCGGTTCCGCGGGTGCGCCAAATGGATCTGCGCCAGCAGCAGGCGCGACCGCGGGAACGCCAACAGGGTCTACGCCAGCGGCAGGAGCGCCAAACGGATCTGCGCCAGCAGCAGGGGCAGCCGGTTCGGCAGGGGCACCAAACGGATCTGCGCCAGCAGCGGGTGCGGCCGGTTCGGCAGGCATCGCCGTCGGGTCAGCACCGGCAGGCGCTGCAGGAGCACCGAACGGATCAGCACCAGCAGCAGGCGCGACCGCGGGAACGCCAACAGGGTCTACGCCAGCGGCAGGAGCGCCAAAGGGATCTGCACCAGCAGCGGGTGCAGCGGGTTCGGCAGGCGCACCGAAGGGGTCGGGCGTCGCCGGGGCTGTCGGCTCACCAGGTTCGAAACTGGGCGGGGTCACAGGGGCAGTCGGATCAGCGAACGGGTCAGAGGTCGCGCCGGCGTCAGATGCCGCGGGTTCTGGGGCCATCGGCTCTGTGGGCTCGGCTGGGGCTACCGTCGGCGGTGGCTCGCTCGCACCGCCGGCACCGAACGGATCCGTTGGATCAGGGCCGGTCCCCTCCGGCGCAACTACACCGCCGGGATCCGGTTGGCCGTCACCGCGCAGGACCTTCTGTTCGTCGACCTTGAACTGCTCGTATTTCTCATTGCGTTCTTTCGCCTCCTTCAATCGGATGGCCAGCTTTGCGCTGTATCTCTGCTGTTCTAACTGCAACCGCGTTTGGCCTTGGATTCGTTGAATCGATGCACCAATGTCGATCTGGACGGCAGCTCCGGAAGCTTCGAGCTCCGCGCCTTGTTTGAAGTCAGCTTCTGCTTCGTCTGGACGTCCAAGCTTGGCGTAGGCAAATCCACGGAAATAGTAACAGCGTGGATCACGGCTGCCCTGATCGATTGCCATGGTCAGCAACTCGTGGGCTCGGTCGTGCTCGCCCGCGTTGAAGGCATGCACACCTTGACCGTACATCTCCAGCAACAGGCTGTCCTGCGCCCGAGCCGTCGAGACGGCCAGCCCGAAGAGCATTAACACAACGCCTCCGAACAGCAACTTCCTGGCCATGAAGGTATACCCCCTTGTTGATTCGTTTGACGGCCCCAAAACCTATCTCACCACAATAAGGTCCATTGTAAGTCATTTATGATAATCTGGACCACCTGCAATCGCAAGAAAAAGCGCAGACCCTGACACTGATTGGCGGCTGTGCCCCACCACTTCTTATATCGCCCAGACGACGGCTGTCCTTTCCGTTTGCCTGAAGATGAGGGAGTTTTGCGGGTCGCGACAACTGTATCTGCTGACTCGTCACCCAGAAGCGGGGGTCAGGTGAATCTCCGGGATCAATTCGGGGTCAATCTTGACGGATGGCGCGTCATAACCCTCCAGTATGCCGGCGCAGCACTGCCTCATTTGAGCAAGCAGTTTTTCTATGTCCAGTCCAAGATGCTTCGGGCCGTATTTCTGCAGGTAACCACTGCTGCTGTGATATAGCTTTCGGGCACCCCGCGTATTGCCGTTGCCGAAGTGATGGAGGCAAACGGCAACTTGGATCAATCCCTGATAGAAGCGACGGGACGAATCTTCGCAATCGAGCCAGAGATCCTCCCACACTTCGTGGGCTTCGAAAAAATCGCGTCTATTGAATTCCTGGATTCCTTCCACGTAGCGAGGATCGTACGATTCGGCGTCCACTTGGCAACTCTCACGCGCGACCGCTGAAGGCCATTACGATTTGCAGGGTGTACCAGTACAAAATGCCGCTGACGCAAGCCTGGAGAACGCGATAACGACCGGGGTCTGTGCGGCTTCTGTGCTAAATCTAGGAGTGAATCCGGCAGAAGTCAAGCTTGGCGGAGGGGGCGACAAGAGAGGTGCCACCACCCGCGCGGGCATCGGCGGGACACTTGACATCGACACAATGCGTCCGGCACAATTGCCGAGTAAGCCTACACGACTTCATAGACGAGTCCATCGACATGATACTCTCCGGTCAAGAAATTCGCCAAAATCTGGGCAAGAGAATCGTCATCGACCCGTTCGACGAGGCGAATCTGAACCCAAACAGCTACAACATGACGTTGCACAGTGAACTTCTCACGTACGGAGAAGTCGTCCTCGACATGAAGCAACAGAACCGCGTTCGCCGGCTCGTGATTCCGGAAGAAGGCTTGGTGCTGAATCCCAGCCAGCTCTACCTTGGCAGGACGGCGGAATACACGGAGACTCACGAGCTTGTGCCCATGATCGAGGGCCGTTCGTCGGTCGGTCGACTGGGACTGTTCGTCCACGTCACAGCCGGTTTCGGCGATGTCGGGTTCTGTGGCTATTGGACCCTGGAAATCTTCGCTGTTCAGCCCGTGCGCATTTATCCTCACGTCCCCATTTGCCAGATCTTCTATCATCAGATCCATGGGGACTACACCGAATACTGCAGCGACAAGTACCAGAATGCCCGCGACATCCAGCCGAGTCTACTTTACCGGGAATTGAACCCGGACGCGGAACGCGAGGACCCGCAACTGAAGCTCAGGTTTGGAACGGAGCCGCCCAGCGTACAGGGCGACGAAGGGCAGAGGTCCTGAGAGACACACGTGTGGAACGCGTGAGGACTCGGGACGGGAGAGGTGTCGGGTTTCAGGTGTCGGGGAAGAGGGAACGGAACCTATGGAATCAACTGCCCGCGTATGAATTGCTGCGCGCGAGGTTCGTTGTTCCGTCTTTGGACGGCGGTGTGCGGTGTTTCTCGAGTCGAAACCGCCTCGAGGCAGCACCATAACCCAATACATCAACTCTCAAATGCGTGGACACCCGACACCTGACACCCGACACCCGACACCCGACACCTGACACCTGACACCTGACACCCGACACCCGTCCCCGGTCACATCACTGCGAAATACGTATCAACCGCGATATCAAAGTACTCCGGCTTCAATTCGATCGGTACGCCGTGATACAAGCAATGATTGCGGACCTGCATGAGCAGGTCGCGTGGCTGGCAGCAGCGAAGCGATCGTCCGACGCTCTTGTAGTGCTTTTCGATCAAGTAGTTGACCGCTTTCTCGTCGTAAGGCACCTCCAGCCGCTTGCACATCATCTGGAACAGTTGCCGAAACTCCGCATCGCCTGGGTCCTGGATTTCGATCTTGTAGGGGATGCGCCGCAGAAACGCCTCGTCCACCAAATCCCTCGGCTCTAGATTGGTAGCAAAGATGATCAACTGATCGAATGGCACCTCGATCTTCTTCCCATTCGGCAGATTCAGAAAATCGTGACGCTTCTCCAACGGCACGATCCAACGGTTGAGCAACTCGTCGATGCTAATTCGCTGGCGGCCGAAATCGTCGATCACCAGCGTTCCGCAGTTACTCTTTAGCTGAAGCGGAGCTTCGCTGATCCCCGTCGATGTGTTGAGCGATACCTCCAGGTTCTCCATCGTCAGCTCGCCGCCTGCGATGATGGTAGGACGCTTGACGCGGACCCAGCGTTTGTCGATTTTCGACTTGTCATACAGAGCCGTGTTCCGCTCCAGAGGTGCCTCTACGTGATTCAATGGATCAAACAGCCGGATGATTTCGCCATCCACTCCCAAGGCTCGCGGCACCCAAATGTGTTCGCCGAATGCTATCGTCACTCGTTCCGCAATACTCGTCTTGCCGTTGCCCGGAAAACCGTACAGAAACATCCCGCGTCCCGAGTTGATCGCCGGCCCTAATCGCGAGAGCATTTTGGGTGGAATCAACAGATCTTCGAAAGCACGCTCCAGATCTTCGCGAGTAGGGTATTGCCGGGTTAGCGACTGGGCCGTGACGCTGGCGATGTAGTCCCTCAGCGACACAGGCGCCGATCCGAAGTACGTGCAATGCTCGGAAAACCGTCTCGCTCGCTCGCGGCCGATGTCCGTCAATTGATAAACGTAGTCGTTCATCGGTGCAGAAGCTCGGTAGACGAGCAAGCGGTCCTCTTTCATCTGCCGCAACGTCTGTTCGACCAAGACAAACGGCAGCCTAATGTGCCTCGCAATATCGCGCCCAACCGTGTCGTTGCGAGATAACAACAGTTTCAGTATCAGCGCCTCCACATCGCTTTCCGTCAGACCTGTTTCGCGCAGCGTGGTCGGCTCGCTAGGAAAGAAAACGTCGGAAACTCCCGGCTGCTCGCTGATCGGGCCTGGCGAGTCGTCCGGCGTAGTCCGAGTGGTAGTCGCATCGGCCACCATCCGATTAACACGGCGAACAAGGTGTTCCAGATTGGCTTCGTGACCGCTCAGATTATCGCTGGATGGCAACTGGGGCATGGTGTCAGACTTTGTGAAACGCGGACAAGGTACATTAGAGACGCCAGGAAAATCTAGTTCCGGACCGGCGGACGGTCAAATTGTACAGGCCCCCATTTCTCACCCAAAAAGAAGTGGAACAGCGCGTTGTTCCGTGGGGCAGCCTGTTAATCCGTCGCTGGCGAGGCAAATTGGGCAATCTGCTCTGAATTCTGAGACTTGCACGCCAAAAGAATCGCGCGTTCGGTAGAACCGGCACTACCAGTGCATTCACTGCTACTGTTGCGGTGCGCTGGCGGTATCGGGCGTGGTGCTCAATTGAGAGAGGACTTGCAGCACGCCGTTCAAGTGTGCCAGGCGGGGCCCGTAGCGGTCGACGAATTCATTCAAGACGAACTCCCCATCCAGCAGGCACTCTTCGTTGTCAGTGACCTCGTCCGTCAGATTGTGGAGAAACTCGTTCTGGACGCGGCTGAGCGTCTCGGCTGCCGCTCGGCACTGCCGGGCCAGTCCCGGATTCGCTTCCTTCCACTGTCCCAATTCCGACGCACGTTGCTTTTGGGTCGAATTACTCTGCTGAACCAAGTCTTCCAGCAGCTTGTTCTGCCGCTCCTGTCCAATCACCAGTTGCTGAAGCAAATCGATGACGATTTCGCCCCCGTCGTCCTGCGTTTTCCTGCCTCGTGGGCCTGTTTCGGGCGTAACGTCGATGTGGAACAGCGAAGCAATCTGATGAGGATCCATTGACATCGGTAAGAACTCCTCGTGACCGGACGGCCGAACGCATTGGTGTGAGCGATTTCCGTCGCTGTGTTTTGATCCTGCTTGGTGCGTGCCGACCGACCTCTTCGCATCGGCGTTCGGGCCTTCCGTGCCAATGACCAGTATAGACAGCCGCACCACAGTTTGTCGAGTCGCTGGTAAATTTCGTATCTTACCGTGCATGCTAGCGGACTGCCGAAGTGGTAGCACAAACAATACGGCCGCTAAAGTCCTAGGCTCAGTCCACCCGATGCTTGTTCAGCAACGTCGCGCCTTTTCCGCGCGACAAGTCGCCGAAAAACTGTCACCAGTCTGCTTGCGTTTGACGCAGGAAACAACGAACACGATGCCAGCTAGCGGCCCTAACTCCTCACCGGCTATCGGCTTTCTCACTGTCTGCGAACACGAAGGGCAGGGGCTTTTCGGCGGATACCTCGTACTGAACTCGGCGGCGCGTCCCCTCGAATTTTACTGCACGGCTCCCGTTCGGCCCAATCGAGCCCAAGAGATACTCTACGGATTGACACTGAAACCCTACTTGTACGGCGAACAGATAGGCCGGGCACTGCTGCAGAAGGCCAAGGCACGGCCCATCGTGGTGTTCACGGACGTGGAACACGCTCTGGCCGTTCGCCAGTTCTCCGCTTCACCAATTGCCTACGTGATCGAGCAAGAATCAACAAACGCTGAACCGGACGAGGCCAACCAGCACTGGCGATTGGACGATGCCCACCAGAAACCGCGCAGTCCCGTATTGGTGGGCCTGCACTGCTTTTCGCTCGGCGAACGAAGACTGGCCGTCCCAGAAGCGTACGAGAACGACGAACGCGAGATCGCCGCGCATTGGCAGCCCTATGCTACGACCTTCGACCTGAGCGAGCCTTTCGACCGGATTCGCGAAGCCATCGACGAAGCTCGCGCTAGTGCAAAATGAAAACGCGTGGAAGTGACGGCGTGATCGGGAGAGCTGGGAAGCTAGAGGATTCGACAAGGGATCGGGGCAGAAATACGTGGGGCACGATTCCATCGTGCCTGGCACGTTGGAAACGCGCCCCACGATCAGTTTGCGACAGTCATTGATTCGGCGAGCCCAGACAAGAAAGGGAGAACGCGATTCGTGGATTGGTGCAACCAGGAGCCATCGACAGACCCAACTACCTCCGACAGCCGACTGCCCTCAGGACCCACGATTCCGAGTGAAGCGGGCGCGTCCCAATCCGCCGCGCCGTCTTCATTTCATCCCGTCACCTCATCACGCTCGAGTGCGTTCACCGGTTCAGTTCCGACGGTTATCAACAGCGTGAATCTCCAAGTGCCCGTCAGCGTCTTCCCGACCGGTTGGGGAGCGTCGTTACACCGGCGGCCAAAGATATCGGTACGTCGCGCCAAATCGGAATTCGGCCAGCCTCGCGTGATTCCGGTCCGACTCCAGGCGCCTTCGATCAAAACGGTAGGATTCACTTTCCCCGAATCACCGGCTTGGTCAGACAATGCGCGGAAGACCAAGCAGCCTTTGCCTGCGCGGCGTGTTGTCGGGCAGAAGCAGCCGGCGCGAAAAACAGCCACGCGCATCGCTCCGCCTGGCGACATCATCAAGCTGCAGGATCGGCTGTACTACGTCCTGCAGCCGTCCCTGGAATCGCTTGTCGCCTCCAGCTCGTTGGAGTTTCCTTTCGAACCATTTCCGTACCAACTCGAAGGAATCGCCTTTCTGTATCCCCGCTACTCGGCGATTCTGGCGGACGAAATGGGATTGGGAAAAACCATGCAAGCCATCGTCACGATTCGCTTGCTTCTGTGTTCTGCCGAATTGCGTAACGTGTTATTGGTCTGTCCGAAGCCGTTAGTAACAAACTGGCATCGCGAGTTCGCGATGTGGGCCGCCGACATGCCAGTTGCGATCATCGAGGGTGATCGCGCGCGCCGCGAGTGGCAATGGCGCGCGGTAGACGTGCCCGTGAAGATCGCCAACTACGAGCTGCTATTGCGCGACCGCGACATCATCGCCGACCGCAGTCTGCAGTTTGATCTGGTCGTTCTGGACGAGGCTCAGCGGATCAAGAATCGTTCGAGCGCGACCAGCCAAGTCGTGCGCGCGATCTCTCGAACCCGCAGTTGGGCGCTGACCGGCACGCCCGTAGAGAACGGCCCCGATGATCTGGTCGGCATTTTCGATTTCCTGTCGCGCGGGTACCTGTCACCGGGCATGAGGCCGCGACAAATGGCAAAAGCCACGCGTGACTACATGTTGCGTCGAACCAAAGACGTGGTCATGGAGGACATGCCGCAGAAACTGTTCCGTGACGCCGAGTTGGAGCTGACGCCAGAGCAGCGAGCGACTTATGTCACTGCCGAAACTGACGGCGTGTTGCGTCTGGAGGGCATGGGGGCGGAGATCACGATTCAACATGTGTTCGAATTGGTGTTGCGGCTGAAACAAATCTGCAATTTCGACCCTGCGACCGGCGCCAGTAGCAAGATCGAACGGTTGGAGGCCGATTTGGAGGAGGTCGCGGCCAGCGGCCGGAAGGCAATCATTTTCAGCCAGTGGGTACATACGCTGACAAAACTGCGCGATCGCCTGCGCCGCTTCGGTCCGCTGGAATACCACGGCAAAGTGCCGACCAAACAGCGTGACGGTGTCATTGACCAGTTCAAGAAGGACTCATCGAAACACGTGATCCTGATGACCTACGGAGCAGGCAGCGTGGGGCTAAACCTGCAGTTCTGCCGCTATGTCTTTCTGTTCGACCGCTGGTGGAACCCGGCGGTCGAAGATCAAGCGATCAATCGCGCTCACCGCATCGGCGTGGTAGGGTCGGTGACCGTGACCCGAATGTTGACGGTGGACACCATCGAGGAACGCATTAACCAAATCCTGGAAGAAAAGCGGGAACTGTTTGATTTAATCTTCTCCCACGGCGGCGCACCGCCCAGCAACGCGGGCCTGACGCAAGATGAAATCTTCGGCCTCTTCGACCTGCGCACGCCCCAAGGCCCCATCCGAAAAATCGCGTAGCGTCGCATCACGAAATGGTAGGTCCCGTGTCCCAAGAAACGGGACCTACTCAGAATAACCTGGGATTCCCCGCGGGGTCACACCGTCTCGGGCAGCAGGTACGGCTTCCGTCGGGTTCGGTCCACCAAGGCGTTCGCTTCCTTGTCGCCGACGAACTGCTCCTTCTCGGGATCCCACTGGAGTTTACGGCCGAGCAAACGGGCAATGTTCCCCAAATGGCACACGGTGGTGGACCGGTGGCCGATCTCGACATCGGCGATCGGCTTCTCGCGACTCTTGATGCAGTCCAACCAATTCTGCATGTGGTTGTCGCTTTTGTACAGATGAATTTCGTCGTCCTTGATCGGCTCCTTGACCAACTCGGCCGGATTCGACGTGACTTTACCCCGGAAGATTTCGATTTTGCCTTTGTCGCCAATGAAAATCGCGCCGCCCGGATTGCCATTATCCAGTTTCAAAGTCACGCCGTTGGCGTAACGGTAGAAAATCATCGGACTGCGGCAGGCTTTCTCGCCACGCGAACGGGATTCTGGGTCCGTGTAAGTTGGCGGATCGAACTTGTCGCCTTCCGTCCAGATCTCGACGGGCCCGGTTTCGTCCATGCCCAACGCCCATTGCACTTGATCCAGGCCGTGGGCTCCCCAGCCCGTCATCTCGCCGCCGGAGTACGGCCGGAACGAGATCCAGCCGGGATTCGCCCGTGGCGCGTACAGGTCGCCGTGATACGGTACCATCTCGTTCGGGCCGCACCACATGTCCCAGTCCAGTCCTTCGGGCACCGAGTGGGCCGAGAAACCACATTCCCATGGGCTGGGGTAATTGGCGCCGATTACCGTTTCGATCTTGCCAATTCGGCCGTTGCGTACCAGTTCGCAGCCAAACCGGTTGGCGGCTTGCGACCGCTGCTGGCTGCCCGTTTGGAACACGCGGTCGTACTTGCGGACCGCCTGGACCATCACTCGACCTTCGCGAATGGTCAGCGTCATCGGCTTCTCGGCATAGATGTCCTTTCCGGCCTGGCACGCATGGACGCACACGATTGCACGCCAATGGTCTGGCGTCGCCGTGGTGATGGCATCCACGTCCTTTCGTTCCAGCAGTTTGCGGTAATCCTGGTACGGTTCGGCGTTCAGTGCCTTGCCCCTCTGCTCGGCTCGCGGCAGATTCACATCGGCCACGGCTACCATGCGAACGTCTCGCATTCCATTGGCTCGAGCCACCAGCCCCCCGCCTTGGCGTCCCACACCGATTCCGGCGACGCCGATGCGATCGTTTGCGCCAGCTTTGTCAGCGGAACTGAGCACATGTCGCGGAACAAAGTACGGCACGGCCAAACCGGCGGCAGCCGTGGCGGTGCGTTTCAGGAATCGACGGCGGTCGAGGCGGGATCGCGAGGCGGGCATGCATAATCTCCTTTTTGGAACAGGCGGGAAATCGCCGCTGGCGACAACAAATAACACTTCAATTCTGATGCGAGCAACATTATGATCAATATCTGACGCTTAGGCAAAGCGGTTGCGGAGAAACAACC
>JADHUC010000139.1 GCA_016784735.1 Pirellulaceae bacterium
AATCGGACGTGGGGTAGGCTTCCAGCCTGCCAATCTTCTGTATGTTCAATTCCCGCGTCTTCCCAAACCATGTATTTGACAGGCTGGAAGCCTATCCCACGACTTCTTCAGCAGTCTCCTCCGGCTTGCGGTTAAACGAACGAATGTACCGATCCTCACTCGTATCGCTATAACTTCGGCTGGCCCCGCCTGCACCTGTGGTTCCCACTGACTTTTCTCTCGTCCCGCAGATTCCCGCCCCATTCGCGTCTACAAACAGCTACAATAGAGTACGCGACTTCGAGACCCGTCTGGCCGCTATCTGCCATGAAAATCAGCACTATTCCGCAGATCTACCGGAACGTCAAACGCTGGACGGAAATCCTGTCTGTGCTCAGCAAGTACGGTCTGGCCGATTGGATCAGCCGGCTGAACATCGATTTCGTCAAGGACAAGCTGAAGGATCGCGATGGCGAGGCACTGGCTCGGCATACGCCGGAGAAACGAATCCGCCTGGCGCTGACCGACCTTGGCCCTACGTTTATCAAGCTCGGGCAACTACTTAGCACCAGACCTGACGTGGCCGGCTTGAAACTGGCCGACGAATTGAAACAGCTTCAGGCCGACGTGCCCGCCGATCCACCGGACATCGTTCGCGACACGATCGAATTGGAATTGGGGCAACCAATCGAGGAGCTGTTTGCCGAATTCGACGACACGCCGATCGCATCGGCTTCCATCGGTCAGGTGCATTGCGCCCGGCTCCACGACGGCGAGTCGGTGGTGGTCAAAGTCCAACATTCGGACATCGAAAACACGGTGCGTGAGGATCTGGACGTTTTGACCGGACTGGCGCTGCTGGCGGAGCGCGTACCCGAGTTGGCCGTCTATCGCCCGGCATCCACGGTTGCCGAGATGGGGCGTGTGCTGCGCCGGGAACTTGACTTTGGACGCGAGGAACGCAACCTGCAGCAGTTCTGCAGCCGCTACGAGAGCGATCCCACCATACGCATGCCGAAACCGTTCACGGACTACTGCACGGCGCGTGTGTTGACAATGGAGCGAATCGACGGCATTAAGCTCAAAGAAAGGGACCGTTTGCTGGCCGAGAGGTTTGACTTGGAGGAAGTTGCGCGACGCGGAGCGAAATTGTACCTGGACATGATTTTCGAGGCCGGATTCTTCCACGCCGACCCCCATCCGGGAAACATCGTTTTGCTGCCGGGGAACCGCATCGGACTGTTGGACTTCGGGATGGTCGGACGTATCGAGGAGGGGTTGCGAGAAGACATCGAGGAGATGCTGCTGGCCATCTCCCAGCGGGACGTGTCGCTACTGACCTCGTTGATCGTTCGCGTCGGCGACAGACCTCCGGACCTGGACGAAGGTGCGTTGGCGGTGGACATTGCCGATTTCCTCGGCGACTACGCCAACCAGTCGCTCGAGCGGTTCGATTTGAGCGGCGCCTTGGCCGATATGACGGAAATAATCCACCGCCACCGAATCTCGCTTCCGCCTCAGACAGCCTTGTTGCTCAAGACGCTGATTACGCTCGAAGGGACAGGGAAGTTGCTCAGCCCGAATTTCAGCTTGATGGAGCTACTGCAGCCGCTGCACCGGCGGATGCTAATGCGGCGGCTTTCTCCGCAACGACAAATGCGCAAGTTCATGCGGTTTTACGTCGAGGCGGAACGATTGGCGGGAATTTTGCCTCGACGGCTGACGGAAATTCTCGAGCAAGTCCAGGCCGGCAAGTTCGACGTGCACCTTGATCATCGCGGGCTGGCACCGTCGATCAACCGCCTCGTCTTGGGCATGTTGACCAGCGCCCTTTTCCTTGGCTCGGCGCTGATGCTCAGTAGCACAGTTCCGCCGCTGCTATTTCCCGATAACGCATTCTTAGGCTTTGAGAAGATTTCGGTGTTTGGGCTGCTCGGCGCAATCCTCAGCATTCTTCTCGGCCTGCGACTGGTCCGCGCCATCGGCAAGTCAGGACACCTGGACAGTCATGACTGAGACTACTCGACGGTCACGCTCTTTGCCAAGTTCCTTGGTTTGTCGACGTCGCAACCGCGCAAGACGGCGATGTGATATGCCAGAAGCTGCAACGGGATGATCGTGGTGAACGGCTGAAGAAAGTCGGGCACGGTCGGCGTGTAGACCACTTCGTCGGCCAGTTCGGCGATCCGCGAGTCGCCTTCGGACGCAATCGCGATCACCGGCCCGCCGCGTGCCTTCACCTCCTCCACGTTGGCCATCACTTTGTCGTAGACAAAGCTGGGCGGCATGATGAATACGGTAGGCGTGTTCTCGTCGACCAGAGCGATGGGGCCGTGCTTCATCTCGGCCGCCGGGTAGCCTTCAGCGTGAACGTAGCTGATCTCTTTCAACTTCAACGCGCCTTCCAATGCCGTAGGGAAATTGTGTTGCCGTCCCAGGTACAGGAAGTTGTCGCAGTGGCAGTACTTGCCGGCGATGCGGCGAATTTCGTCGTTGGTCTCTAGCGTCTTGCGGATGAACTCCGGCAATTGCTGGAATCCTTCCACCAATTTGCACCCCGCGACATAGCTCAGGTGATGCATGCGGCCGAAGTACAGCGCCAGCATCGCCAAGACCAGCGACTGCGACGTATACGCTTTGGTGGATGCCACGCCGATTTCGGGACCGGCGTGCAAAAAGATGCCGCCGTCCGACTCTTGGGCGATCGTACTACCGACGACGTTGCAGATAGCCAGCGCCGGATGGCCTTTGCGCTGTATCTCCCGCATCGCGGCCAATGTGTCGGCCGTTTCGCCACTTTGCGTGATCGCAAACAGCAGAGTGCCTCTATCGACTGGCGGATTCCGGTAACGCAGTTCACTGGCGTATTCGACTTCCACGGGAATACGCGCAAGTTGCTCGATTAGATATTCGCCAACCAATCCCGCGTGCCAGCTCGTCCCGCAAGCGGTCAACAGAATCCGGTCCGCGTTGCGCAGCTCTTGCGCGGTGAGGTTCAGTCCTCCGAAAACGGCCGTGGCGTCTTCCGCGCACAGGCGGCCTCGCATCGTGTTGGCCAACGACTCGGGTTGCTCGAAGATCTCCTTCAGCATGTAATGCGGGAACCCGTTCAACTCCACATCATCTGTTTCGATCTCCAACGGTTGGACACTGTGGCTGACACGACCTCGTTCGCGATGCGTGACCCGCAGTCCGTCGGCCGTGACGACTGCCACTTGGTGATCGGCCAGATAGACGATCTTATCCGCGTAGCCCGCCAGCGGCGAAGCATCGCTGGAAACGAAATGCTCGCCGTCACCTACGCCTACAACCAACGGGCTGCCAAAGCGGGCTGCGATCAACACGTCCGGATACTCGGAAAAGACGACAACCAGACCGTAAGCGCCCTTCAGTTGAGCGAGAGCCGCTTTGACGGCATTCGCCAAGTGCTCGTGTGGATCATCTTCGGCGTTTTCTTGCTTCTCGGCGAGCGTCTGCGCGAAGCAACGATCGATCAGGTGCGCGATGACCTCGCTGTCAGTTTCTGACTGGAATCGATAGCCTTCCGCCTCCAGGTCTCGCTTGAGGGTCTGAAAGTTCTCGATAACCCCGTTGTGAACGATCGCCAACACCTGATCGCCGCCGATGTGCGGATGAGCGTTTGGCCGAGTCGCTGGGCCGTGTGTGGCCCAGCGCGTGTGGCCGATGCCCGTGCAGCCCAGCGCTGGCTTGCGATCCAACTCCGCCGTCAGTTGTTCGATGCGGCCGACGCTCTTGGTCACCGTCATCTCGCCTCGCGACGTCAAAGCCGCGATACCCGCGCTATCGTATCCACGATACTCCAGGCGACGCAGCCCTTGCAGCAGGAAGTCCGTCGCGTTGCGCGTGCCCACATAGCCAACGATTCCACACATAGCTTCCTTGCTCCTGCCGTGGCCTTTGGCCGTGGCTAGTTGGAACGGGGCTCCAACACCGTTTGGGATGGACCTCGGAGTCCGCCCTATCTCCCATAACCAGAAAATCCCGTCACCCAACGCTAGCACTTCGCCAGATTTGGGCCGGGGATGGTATCAGAATTGGCGAAATCGTCGAAGGTCAGAATCCGCGGTTGAGCGCGACTACGGATTCGACTCGTACGTGAAACGCCGGCTTTGAAGTTGCGTTCTAATTGCGGTCAGGCATCGGCTGGCACCACAGGATCATCGCGGACTTCCAGAAGTCCGCGATGATCCTCTGCTCGTTTCGCCAGGGAAATCGCTCACCTCCTCCCAGAAATTTCCTCAATTCTTGCCCGTGAGCACGTTACCGCGCGACGAGAATGCGGAGAATCCCGGCGTCGGTCTGTACTGAACGCCCGACTCTTTCGGAGTGTCTGCTTGTGCAGCTTTGGGCGAGCAATGGCATGTCTTCTTATCCAATGCCCTGCCGCCGCGGGGCCAAGAGACCATCGCGGACTTCTGGAAGTCCGCGATGATCTCTCTCGTTTTCATTCAATCAGCGGCGTCAGGATACGCGACCCAGGAATGTGGTGCGTCTCCTTGCCGCGCATCGGATCAGTGTGGCGGCTAGCGTGCTTCCTCGGACTTGGCTAGATGAACCATTCTGGGGATAGAAGACGCAGTGCATGCAGCAGGGCCGCTGCGTAGAGCGAGCCGAGAAGGTCATCGGCGATGACTCCCCAACCGCCCGGCAAATGCTCCAGTCGCCGGGCAGGAGGGATCTTGATGATGTCGATGATACGCGTGACAGGAAACGCCCACAGGACCGTGAGCCAGACGTTCGAAGTGCGAAACAGCAGCACGGTCAGTAGGAATCCCGCCACCTCGTCGGTCACAAACTTGCCGGAGTCCTTTTCGTCGAAGTAGTCCTCGGCCCATTTGCCCAGGCGGACCGTTTCAGAACAGGACACGGCCAGAGCCAGCGCAATCAGGGCTGTCTGCCAAGGCTCGTCCACGTACACGACGATGGGAACGAACAGAACGATTCCCCACAGCGCACCGGCCGTTCCGGGAAAGATCGGCGAGTAGCCGAAGCCGCAGCAAGTTGCCACGAGCCAATCGAAGCGATCGCGGAGTTTGGACATGCGTTGCGCGGTGGTTCGTAGTCCCGCCTTCAGGCGGAAAGGACTTGGGAGCGGCGTCGCCGTCGGATCGCGTTACAGAGTTCCCTGACGCTTCAAGGTCCCGTCCGGCAGACGGGACCTACTACCTCACGGCCGTGCCCGACTTGGCAGCGACGGCGTTCTCTTTCACTTCTTTTTCTGTATGGCGAGCAAGGTATTTCATCATGCTGTCGGGGCCGCTGAAACCGATCACCGTCTCGTCGATGTCCATTTGTTGCGATATGACGCGGCCGGCATCGACATCGAACTTGATCTCGCCCTTCTTGATCCGCTGCACCAACTGCGATTGCATCGCCGGATCGTTCACAGGCGTCAGGATTTGTGTCTCCACGGAAATGGTTGCGACACCCGACTGTACCTTCTCCAGCGTGTAGACTTCGCGGATCTTGACTCGCTTCACCGGCGTGTTCGGTCTCGGGCGGACCGGCAACTCGCCCGAGGTTGTCCATTTCGTTCCGGCCTTTATTGCGTGGTCCGGCAGCCGGATGGTCAGTTCGCCGATCCCGGGATTGAATTGAGCTCGCGCCTTCTCGCGTTTTACGATTTCTCCGTTCGGCGCGATCGTCACGGTGGCCATGGGAACGCCGACGGATTCGGCAACATGCCGATATTCCGTCGGCGGTTTTTCGTCTTTGCTGCTATCATAACGCACTTCCTGGCGGCCGGTGACTTGCTGCCACATGCTGACGTTTTCGACTACGTAGACGAAGGTGCCGTTCCCTTGTTCGTCCACGCCAGTGATTTTCCACGCCTTGGTCGACACGCTTCGCGTCTTGGCGGTCTCGGTGACGCCGCGGATCTTCGTCTCGACCGCCACCAAATGTACGACCTTGGTGCGAATGGCCTCGTCGGGCCAGAATTTGTACTGCAGGCGATAGCTGTGATCGGTCAGCTTTTTCTTGGCAGCATCCAACGCGGATGCGCGCTCCGACGTGGCGTCGTCATCTGCGGCACGGCTACTGGCGAGCGGTATGAGAACCGACAGGGCGAAACAGACGGCTTTGCTCTTCATGACATGGCCTCCGTGCGTGCAAGAATGGGACAGGCACCGATCGTCCTGATCCGAGCCAGTCCCATAGTATCCGTGCTACATCACCACTGACTACGTCGCGCTGTTGCGGAAATCGCTGCCCCAGCCGAGCTTCTCCCGCAGCGTGCGGTAGTAGTTGCGATCGCGAATCTCCACCATCTTGAACTTGGACTCCGCCCGCTGGACGCGCACCCGATGTTCCGCGGTCAATCGGCAAATCGGTACTCCGTCCACAACGGCCATGGTGTTTTCCTTTGGCCGAGTGACCGCCATTTCGTAGATGCGATCCGCCGTATCAACAACAGGTCGCATGGTAAGCGTGTGCGGGCTGATCGGCGAGATCACAAACGCCTGCAGGTTCTTCCGGAGGATCGGGCCCCCGGCCGACAGACTGTGTGCCGTCGAACCTACGGGCGTACTGATGATCAGGCCGTCGCAACTATAAGTAGTTACCAAATCCGAGTCAACGTAAAGATTGATGTCCAGCATCGAGAACGGCAGGCCGCCCATGATCGCCGTCTCGTTTAGCCCGAGCTGTTCGTGAACCGACTCGGAGCCCAGCGTGACAGTACACTGAAACATCAGATGGTCGACAACCGTGCAGTCGCCGGCAACAATGCCGGGAAGGCGATGGACCAGTTCCCCGGGCGAAACGTCCGCCAGAAAGCCCAGCCGTCCCAGGTTAACGCCCAGCACCGGGATTTGATTCGAGCCCATCTGCTTGGCAGCGCGCAGAATCGAGCCGTCGCCGCCCAATACGATCGCGATGTCCGCCTCGACCGAAGACAGGTCATGCTGCGATTCGAAGTCTGCTAGCACGATGTCGGCATGCGCTTCGATGACCGGCCGCAGTCGGTCGGCCTCGTCGAGCACGTGCTGCCGCTCGCCGCTGCCGAGTAGCAGAGCCTTCAGGCGGCGTTTTCCGCCAAGCATCCACGCCGGTGGTTCGATCGTCGAGTCGCCACTCATGATTTTGAGTCTTTGAGGATGCGGTTGCGTCCCGCCAGCTCTAGACACGTTCGAGCGATCCCATCTGGATCCATATTCAGTTCGGCCAGCAGACCGTCCCGGTCGCCATGCTCGACAAAACGATCCGGCATTCCCAATCGGCGAACGTGACCAGCGTCCAGTCCCGCGTCAGCCGCGATCTCCAAGAGGGCGCTGCCGAAACCGCCTGCCAGCGCTGCTTCCTCGACGGTCACGACAAACGAACATTCGCGAAGCGCTCGTTCGACCGTCTCGCGGTCAATCGGCTTGACAAAACGAGCATTGACGACACCTACGTCCAGCCCCTCTTGCTTTAATTGGTCTGCAGCCTCGACGCACCGTCCCAACAATGTGCCACAGCAGAAAATCGCACCATCGCGGCCCCAGCGGATCTCTTCCGCTCGTCCCATCTCGATCGGCGTGCGAGGACCTTCGATCGTCTCGGCGTTGGCCTTCGGGTAACGGATCGAGCAAGGCGAATCCTGCCCGATCGCAAATGTCAGCATCGCTCCGAGGTCGTGAGCGTCGCCAGGCGCCATCACCGTCATGTTGGGGAACAGTCGCATGGACCCAAGATCGTACGCTCCGTGATGTGTCGGACCATCGGGACCTGTCAAGCCGGCACGATCTAGCATGAATACGACTGGCAAGTCCTGCAGCGCCACTTCCTGGAAGATCTGGTCAAAGCTGCGCTGCAGGAAGGTGCTGTAAATGTCCACGATTGGCCGCATGCCGACTTTCGCTTGACCACCCGCAAAGGCGACGGCGTGCGACTCGCAGATGCCGGTGTCAAAGAAACGGTCGGGGAATTCGTCACGAATCGGCTCCAACTTGTTCCCCTGACACATCGCCGCCGTCAGCACGGTGACACGTTGGTCGTGCATCATCTCCTGGCGGATGGCGTCACGAGCATAGTCGGTGTATGCGGGACTGCCGCCCGATTTACGCGGAACCGGCTGCCCGTTTTCTTCGCGGAAGGCGGGCGGCGTGTGAAAGTACACAGGATCTTCCGCCGCCGGTTCGTAGCCGTGCCCTTTTTCCGTGACCACGTGCAGCAGGATCGGCCCGGGCAATTCGCGAACCATTTTCAGGTACTTCCGCAACACGGAGATGTTGTGCCCGTCGATTGGCCCGAGATATCGAAAGCCCAAATCCTCGAATAGCATACCGCCGTGCAGACCGGCCTTGATGCCCTCCTTCAACTGGGCAAGAAACCGCTCGGTGGGATCGCCGAGCAGAGGCACTTTGTTGAGCACACGCAAGACTTCGTTTTTCAGGCCCGTATAGAAGGGAGCCGTTCGCAGGCGGTCCAGGTAACTAGCCATCCCGCCCACCCGCGGGCAAATCGACATTTTGTTGTCGTTCAGGACGACCAGCAGATTCTTCTTCAGGCCACCGGCGTTGTTCATGGCTTCGAAGACAATACCGGACGCAAAAGCGCCGTCGCCGACTACGGCCACCGAGCGGCGTTCCGGACGTCCCATCAGTTCGTCGCCGATCTTGGTGCCCAAGGCAGTCGATACGCTGCAGCCCGCGTGGCCCGTCATAAGCAGATCGTAGGAACTTTCGGCCGGGTTCGGGTATCCCATCAATCCGCCGCGTGTGCGAATCGTGCTGAACTCGTGATACCGGCCGGTCACGAGCTTATGGGGATAGACCTGATGTCCCGTATCCCAAACCAGTCGATCTTGGCGGAAGTCGAATACACTGTGCAGCGCCAGGCACAGTTCGACGACGCCCAGGTTCGACGCGAAATGGGCCGTGCGCTCGGTCACCAGATTGCACAGCACCTCGCGCACCTCGCCGGCCAGTTCCGTCAAATCGCCGATCGACATGTCTTGAAGGGCGGATGCGTCGTCGATGTTGGGCAGTAGCTTGTGCATGGCTGGTCAATGATTCCTTTCCAGAACGTACCAGGCAAGCGATTGCAGGTTAGTTGCCCCGGAATCCAGGGGGGTCAGCGCCTCCTGCGCTTGTCGTATCAATTGTTCGGCAAGTTGCCGGCTTTCTGCCTCGCCCAACAGAGCGGGAAACGTCATCTTGCCCTGTTCGGCATCTTTACCCGTGCTCTTTCCGAGGGATCCCTCGTCGCCTCTAACATCTAGTAAGTCATCAATGATCTGAAATGCCAACCCCAGTTTTCTCCCAAAATCGTCCAAAGCTGCTAGCATCGAGTCGTCGGCCTCGGCCACCAGAGCTCCCAAACGCAGGGAAACTCGGAACATCGCCCCGGTCTTGCGACGGTGGATACGCTCCAAATCATCCGGATTTCCAGCAGCGAGCGCCGCCTGCAAATCGTCTACCTGCCCGCCGACCATGGCAGAAGCGCCCGCCGCTCGAGACAGTTCATGGCAGCAACGGACGGCGACCTCCGGCGGCTGAATCCCCGCGGCGATCGTTTCGAACGCCTGGGCCAGAAGTGCATCGCCGGCGAGAATGGCGATCGCCTCGCCGTATTTCACATGACAGCTTGGCTGGCCGCGTCGAAGATCATCGTCGTCCATCGACGGCAAATCGTCATGGATCAACGAATACGTATGGACCATTTCCACGGCACATGCCGCGGCCATCGCACGTTGCCTCTGCGACCCGCACGCCTCGGTCGCCATCAATACCAGAAGCGGGCGCAGCCGTTTGCCCGCTGCCAACAGGCTATGGCGAATTGCATCCCGCAAGACCGACGGACAATCGTCGTCGTACAGCGTGTAGCGGTCCAAAGCTTCATCAATTTCCGTGCGGACCGTTTCGGCGTACTGAAGAAACGGAGACGAGGAAGACTGTATCATGCGGAAACCGGCAGTCTCAGAGGTGCACTAGAATAGCCATCGGCATTCTATTCTAGAACAGGCCTCCAGACTCGTCGACGCCCCCATCCTTCGGGCGGGGGGCTGCGGGGCGTGAGCGGCGTTTGCTGCGCGACGCGGCTTTCTCGTCCAACGTCATGTCCGCATCGTCGAACGCATGCGTGACTGGGTTTCCGTCCGCATCGACGCCAGCCAGCAACTCGATCTTCCGCTCGGTTTCCTCCAACGCGCGATGGCAGTGTTTCAGATGCTTGACGCCTTCTTCGTAGCACTCGAGCGATTCGCCAAGCCCCAACTGACCTTCCTCCAATCGCCGGACCACCGTATCCAGTTTCTCCAGCGACTGTTCGAAGGTCAGTTGTTCCTCTTTCGCTGCCTTGGAAACTGCTTTCTTCTTGGCCAAGTGACTTGCTCCTTGGTTCTCGCTTACAGTTCGGTACTGAGAGTATCCGCGTCGGGCGCGGCTTGTTGAAGATTGGTCTTCAGTTCGGCGTCCGCGTTGCCCATCGCCCAGGAGAAGCCTCCAAGGATGATCTGCTGGCATAGCTCGTTGGTCCAAACGTCCTCGCGGTGTCCCAAAGAGGTATAGAAGACGCGACCCTTTCCGTGCTTGCGGGCCCAAGTTGCCGGGAATGGTGGACGCTGGTAGCAGTTACCCTTCATGCCTTTGGTTTCTTGAACAAGGACAACGTACATATCGCCGGCGAAGTTCTTCATGGCGTACCATTCCTCGTTCAAATCGAACGAGTCGCCTGCACTCTCCGTGCCCGGAAAGCCTTTGCCGGTAACCGTCATTGTGGCTACCTGCTGCGGCCCATGCTTGATGAACTCGCCGCCGATCATGCCGACATAGGGATCGACTTCGGTTTGGACCTTGTTGCGATCCCCCTTCGAGTGGAAAGTGTCCGTGGCGGAATGAAAGCCCACAAAGCCTTTGCCGCCGGCCACGGCCTTCAGAAGGTTCTCCTTGCCCACGGCAGTCATGGGCGGAGCACCGTCCTTGCTTTGCGGCCGAAGCAGGTCGCCGCAAGTGTAGAACGCGATCGCGTCGTACTGATCCAGGTCGCCGTCGAACACGCCACCGTCTTTCGTGCATACGATTTCGATGCCGCGCTCGTTGAACAGTTCCGACAGAATCTTCTCCGAGTGACTCAACTCGTCTCCCTTACGCCGCACAGGAGAATGCTCGAATCCAACGCTGCGCGTGTAATAGAGGATCTTCTGTTTCTTCTTTTCCCGGGCTTCAACCCATCGCAAAGGAAACGCAGATAGTCCAAGAACAGCGGCGCCCGATGTCAGCAACATGTCACGACGTTTCATGGTAGGATCTCCAGGATGGTGAAAGGGGGGGAAAGGTGTCGGGTGTCCGTATTCGGTATTCGGTGTTGGGGGCTGGGCGTCAAGTGTCCGCCTCCCTGACACCAGATCCTCTCCTTCCCTTCTTCCCCGACACCTGAAACCCGACACCTCTTCCCCCCGAGTTTACCACCCTGGCCGTCCGTCTCAATGGGTCCCGGCGTACATGGGGAGGTAACGGTAGTAGACTTCCAAGCAGAGGGCCGCCATGGCGGTGCTGTAGACGCGGCCACCGTAGGCCCCCCAGACAGTATTTGGGGCCCAGCTTCCGGCTAGCGGGCCGGTTGTCTCTTGGGTGGCCAGCAGCCGTTGCTGGAGCGATTCGTTCCATGTCTCCCAGGCGTTGCCTCGGACCTGGAACAGGGCCACGGTCGCATAGTACCAGTAATAGAGGTTCATCGAGCCGCTCTGCGGAGTCTCCTGCATCATGAATGCTACGGCTTCCTGGGTAGCTGCTTGGTTCAGTCGCAGGCGGAGAAACAGGCGGCAGGCGAGTGCTTCGGCGGTCATGGTTCGAGTGGCATAGGTGCGCGGTCGATAGCTCGCCAGACCGCCACGTCGGCCCGCCGAGACGCTGTTCAGAAACCGAATCATGCCTGCACGAGTCTTCCCAGGCAGTCGTATTCCGGCCAGTTCTGCACTGCGCAGGGCCATGAGTTGCCAACCCAACTGGCTCGTATCCCCGGTATCGCCCGGCTGGTATCGCCAACCGCCGTCGGTTAGATGCTGAGTCCGAACCGTGTATCGGATGGCACGCTCGACGTAGGGTCCCAGACGCGGATCGCCGGTCATGGCGTAGGCTTCGCTAAGTGCAAGTGCCGCCATGCCGTGGCAGTACATTCGAGCAAACGTCCGCGCGTTGCCGGCTAAGTCACCATCCCGCGTCTGGCTGCGAAGCAGGTACTCCAAGGCATGCTGAACGTTTTGCCGATAATCGCCTTCCAAGTGTGTTTGTCCAGACCCGAGAAACGTAAGGATCGCCAAGCCGGTGACCGCCGTATCCGCCTCGCTGCCAGCGCCGCTTCGGTCATGCCCCAGGACCTTCGTTTCTCGGCCACCTCCGTGCATGGCGCAATTCCATCGACCGTCGGGTTCTTGGTTCTTTGCCAGCCAAGCCAATGCGGATTGGACCGCCGCCTCCGTGTGGGCATTGCCGCCGTTTTCTGCGAGAATCGCGGCGCGGTCGGTCGCAAGTCGCGCTCGATATGCTGCCGGTAGATCGCGACCGTCGCCCAAACGTCTGGCAGCGGACGCAGGCGTCGGTGGATCGCTTACGACAGGCGAGCTTGCCGACGCCACGGTAACGGGCACTAGCGGAATCGCATCGTCCTCGGGTACCGACTCGCGTTCGGCCGCCGCGGATGGCGGCTTGTTGCTGGACCGGTCGATGGCGTCCTGGGTATCGACCAACGCATCGGCGGTCTCGGTAGGCAAGGGCATGTCCGTCAGACGCTGCACCTCGTCAGCGTTGTCGAAGACATCGGGCGGCATGTCCGGGGATGCCTCGCGTTGGGGCATCACATCTGCAGGCTCAACGACTAGCCGCTCCAGCTCAGGCGTCTCCGGCACTTCGCTAGGTGGCTCGATCTCCTGCTCGGCCGCCGGTGGCTCCTCGGGCTGCGGCGTGACGAGCTGTGGCGGCTCCGCGCCTGGCGCAGGCGGCTCGTCCGGTGTCTCGTTGTCCGGAAGCTCTGGCTCCACCGCTTGCGTTTCAGGAGTTTTCTCCACACGCTCGGGAGCCGCCGGTTCGTCGACATCATGTCGAGGCGGTTCGTCGATTTCCGGCGGAACTGGCGTATCGCCGGCGACTTCGTTCCATGGTGGGGCCTGTTGTGGCGTTGCCTGATCTTGTGGTTCGTCATCGGACGAAATCAGCGTCACAGTGATGATTTCTTCGTGCGGCTTCACCGGGATGTCGTAGAACAGCCGGACGCCGTACGCGTAGGCCATCAACAGGATATGAGCCAAGATAGACAGGGCAATGCACTTGGACAATGGCTTTGCCTGCCCCCACCGCGTCAGCATCAGAACCAACAACAACAACGCCAACAGGCCAAGCCCGGACAGCAGAAACACGGCCTGCATGCGCGGCTGGTGCAGCGTCTCGGGCCAACCGCCAATTTGGGCGAAGAACTGAAAAACGCTCATCTCATAATGCCGTCTTTGCTTCCCAACCTGACGGAAATTCCCACTGAAACTCCCGCCTGGGTACACGCGTTCAGCACTGTGGCCACATTCTGAAACGCACCTTCGGCGTCGGCTCGGACGATAACCCCCAGATCCTGGTACTGGCTACGAGCAGCGATCAGTTCACTCTTCAGCTCGTCAAGCGTGACGAACTGACGGTCGAGCGAAATCCGTCCGTCCTGGTGGACGTTGACAACGCGTTTCTCGGGCGCTGGCGTCAAGGCAACGGCATCGGTGACCTCAGGCACCTTGACGGCGATTTTCCGTTCGATATCGACGAATTTCGTGCCGACCATAAAGAAGATGATCAGCAGAAACACAATGTCGATCATCGGCGTCAGGTTCGGTGACGGCTGTTCGTCTTGGAAGGTTTTCAAAGGCATGGCTGTGGGTCACGCCGCCTTGTCGCGGCGCTTGGACCGGGAGGCAGGACGATCCAACGCGCCTTGTCGGGCCAAGTGCCCGTCGGCCGAGATCAGATCGACAATCTTTTGGCCCAATGCGTCCAGGTTCATGATCAACTGATCGACGCGGCCGGAGAAATACAGGTAGGCAATCAACGCCGGGATGGCAACACTCAACCCGGCGGCGGTTGTCAACAACGCTTGGCTGATTCCGCCGGCAAGCAATTCGGGACGCCCCATCGCATCGGCGGTGGCAATTGCGTTGAACGCGCGGATCATGCCCAGGACGGTACCAAGCAAACCGAGCAATGGACTGATCGTGGACACGCCGTTCAGGACTCGAAGATACTTTCGCAGGTCGTTCGTGACGCGCTCGCCGGCGTCGATAATCGCTTGCTCGACTTCGACCGAAGGGCGTCCCCATTTTCGCACGGCCGCGGCGAACACTCCGGCGACCGGACTGCGGTTCTTTTCACACAGTTCGAGCGCCTTCTGTCGGTCCAGTCGGCCCTCGCGCATCTGCTGAAGAAACCGTTTGACAAAGGGACGCGGAATGACTCGCCCTCGGCGCAGGAAAATGGTCCGTTCGAAAACGAAAACCAGCAGCACGAACGAGCACAGGACGATCGGCACCATCAGCGGCCCGCCATCCCGAATTACTTGCAGGAGGCTCCTGGTCGGAATCGGGTTGTCGTCAATGATCGGCGCAGCGACAGCCGTCGGTTGGTCGGTTTGGCCAGCCGCGGCTTCACCGGGCGGGCCACTGGTTTCGGGCTGAGCCCTCAGCACAGATCCGGCGGTGGCAACTGTCAGTAAGACAACTACCGCCAGTATGCCGCGTATCCACATTGTCGGAAGAGACACACAAGACATCTGTTCGTCGTAGGCCCCTTTCTTACGAGTTCGCCGTCTCCTGCTCGTCCAGCGACGCACGCCGCCGCTCGAGCCTTTCGGAAGCTTCCTGCGCAAATTCGGTTTCGGGATGCCGCTCGACGAGCCCGGCAAACACCTCGGCGGCTTCCTCGTGTTCGCCTTTCAGCGCATGACACTTCCCGGCCTGCAACATCGCCGCCGCTTGCCAACGCGGGTAGTCGAACAGGCTTTTGACGCTCTGGTAGGCGTCGATCGCCTTGTCGTACCTCTTCTGATGCATGTACGATTCGCCGATCATCCACTGGGCCATTGCCGCCGTTTCGGTCGCCCCGCCTTCCGGCGACCGGATGGCCCGCTCGTACCGCTCGCGCGCCTCCTCAAACTTTGCCTGTGCAGCGAGGCAGCGACCGATCACGTAATCCGCCTGGTACTGTTGGTGGAATCCCGGAAATCTCGCTTGGATTCCGATTGCCAGGTCATAGGCATCTTGCCACTGTTCTTCCTGTGCAAGGATCTGGGCTCGTCGAAGCGGGATCATGGCGATCCATTTGTCGCTGCGGTCGCCGACCTTTTCCTGCAGTCTCGCAAACCGTTCTCTCGCCTCGTCGTACTTCTTCTGCTGGAACAACGATTCGGCGGTCCAGTAATCAGCAGGCAACCGCAGTTGTGAATTGGGGTATTCCTTTTCCAGACGCTGCATCAGTTCGTCGACATCGTCCCACCGTTCCTCGGAAGCCGCCAACTGGCCTTTCAAGTACAACGCGTGGCAAGTGATGTTCGAGTCACTGTGCTCGGCGACCATGAGCCGCTGTGCCAATTCACCCGCCCGATCCAACCGATCGGCCGATGCTGCTCGTTCTGCCAAGCGATACGTCGCGTCAGCCCAGTAGCGACTTTGTGGGTATTCGTCGCAAAGACGTTCGAACATCTTGTCGGCTTGTTCGTTCTTCTCCTGGTCGACCAACAGCCAGGCAAGCTGATAAAGGGCTGCGTCCAGTTTGGGGAACGCCGGATGGTCCTCCACGAGTCGGCTCAGCAGCGATGCCGCTTCGCCTTTTCGGTCGAGTTGTTCCTGGAGGCGTGCTGCTTCGAAAAGGGCCGACGGAGTGTAATCGGACGACTCGAATGTTGTGGCAACTGTAATGTAGGCTTCGACCGCCTTGTCGACCTGGTCAAGCTTCTCCAGGCATTTTGCCTGCATCATGGCTGCTTCGGGGGCGAGCTCGCTCTGGGGATAGCCGTCTACGAGCCGCCCAAACGCTTCGGCCGCCGCTTCGGATCGGTCGAGATTGAAGTTGGACCAGCCGACACCCGACCAGCCTTTGGCGGCATACTCGTCGGACTCGTTCTTCCGGGTCAGCGCCGTAAACAGGCGTTCGGCCGATCCGTACTCGCCCGCCGCGTAAGCCGTTTCTGCCAGGTAGTACGTCGCCAGCGTATACGACTCGTGCTCGCGATCCCCCGCGGCCAGTCCATCGTGGATTCGAACCGCTTCGTCCAGTTGGTCGCTGTGTGCCAGCGCGACCGCCAGTTGGATGCGGCATTTTGACGATATCGGGCCGTCAGGTTGCGACGCCAGGTATTGGCGAAGCGGCGTGATCGCATCGGCGTGGCTTCCCAGCCCGATAGAAGCCATTGCCTGCGCAAACCGTACCCCGTCAACTAGGTCCGTTTCGTCCTCGCCGGGGCGAACCTGCGCGAGTGATTCCAACGCTTGTTCGTGTTGTTCATTGCCCAGATAGGCAAGTGCCAAATAGTACCAATTCGACTGTTCCACCTCGACTGTCACAGGAGCCACGATCGGGGCAAGTCCTTCCGAGGTCGAATCCGGGGTCTCACCGTCCTGCGGCTGCGCCACGCTCTTCAGAATCTCCACCGCTTTTGCGAATTCCTGACGCTCCAGCAAGGAACGGCCTTCAGCGTATTTCATCTGCGGTCTTAACGAGCTTTCGGCATGCCGCTCGTCGAACTGTCGGGCCAATGAATCCACTTGCTCATGGTCGGCCCCATCGAGCGCCATCTGGGTCAGCGCCAGCAGACTGTCGTCTGCCCACTGGCTGTCGGGCCAGTCGCCCGAAACTCGTTCATAGTAGGTCTTGGCGATTTCCAACTGCTCGTTGTACCGGTAGGCTTCGGCCAGCCAATACTGCATGGCAGCCGCCAGCGGATTGTCAGGTTGGCTGTTGATGGCATCTTCGAACGTCTGGGCGGCCTCGGTCCACTGACTGCGCGCGACGTGCGACATGCCCAGCCAGTATCGGGCGTGCGTCAGCAGTTCGCTCTCCGGGAACTGCTTTGCGGCAGTCGTGAATGCAGCCTCTGCTTTGTCATACTCGCCGCGAGTGTAGTACGTAATGCCGATCTGTACTTGCGCGTCATCGGCCAGGGACCCGCCGACGTCCGCCAGGAAACGATACTCGCGGCGGGCCTGTTCGGCGTCCCCCTGCAACTCACAAACCCGCCCCAATCCGAACCGGCACTGTTCGGCGACTGCGCTCTTGGGGAAGCGTCGGATCGACTCCTCGTACAGCGACCGAGCAAGTGGGCCTTCGCCGCGGGCCAACGAAATCTCTCCCAGGTAATTCAACGTGTATGCGTTCAACACGTCGTTCGGATAGTGCTCTCGAAACCACCCTAATTCCCGGCGAGCTTCATCCGAGTCGCCGGAAAGGTAAGAAGTCTCGCCCGTTCGGAAAATCGCCTGACGCGAGTAACAGTGATGCGGGTCGAATTCAAGCAGTCGCAGAAATCCCTTCTTCGCCGCGGCGTACTTGCCTTGCTGCACCAAGGATTCCGCATGCATGAACATGGCTGTGCCGGCCCGTTCGTCCGTTGGATACACCTGGAGAAAACTCTCCAACTGGCCTTCTGCAACATCCCAACGGCCGTTCGCATAGTGACCGAGCGCCACTCGATACGTCTCGTCGGCGTTTTGGGCTGCGGCTGGTTTGGAAATGAGAAGCAGCAAGAAGGCTGCGACGAAAATCCGGAAAGAAGAGCTGACGTACATCCTTGTACCTACCACGTAATCAAAGAAACCGGGCAATATCCATCCCTGAGACCGGTCCGGCGGTCGGCACTATCGCGAAACGACAAGCCCGACCGGCAGGCGCGCACGACCAAACGACCGTATCGCCTGATTCTCTTCTTATCGGTGCATGCAGAAGGAGTGCTGCAATTCCTTCCGGCAGAACGCGACGAGTGCTAGCACTTTATCCACCGGCTACGGGAGCGATCAGCGTCAACTCGTCGCCGTCACGCAGAACGCGCGGTTCGTGACTTTCCAGCGTCCCCAAGTGCTGCCCTGAAACGGCAACAAGGCAACTAGGAGGGAACTGGGCACCGTCAGTCAGTTGGGTGGCAAGTGCTGCAATGGCGTCGTTGACCGTGCTCTCATGGGCCAATTCGATCTCGTCAGGTAACCCCTCCGCCGTATGGTAGCTCCGTCCCGTGAATATGACGCTGATTTTCATTTGGAACTCCTCTGCAGTTCAGCACTCCACTGGCCGACTTGGCCAAGCCGCATGACGCGGATGACTAGACATGTTATACAATTACCCTCCAATGTGCCAACGTTCCTCTGGCACACACACGAGGATAAAGGCGTGCCATCAGAGAACAGTGTCTTTTTCTATCTGGCCCTTCGCAAAGCGGGCGTCCCGGCCGAATTGCACATCTTCGAAAAGGGGCGGCACGGCGTTGGCTTGGCCAAAGACATTCCCGGAACGTGCGATTGGCCACAACGATGCCAAGAGTGGATGCAAACGCGAGGACTGCTGGAGCGCCGGTGAGACGGCCTACACATCTACCCGCCGAACACGAATAGACGCGCACTGGCCGACTGTCGTCGTCGCCAGGCGTGTTGGAGTTCACGCTTCAGCGTGTCTTGACGGAATCCCAACAGACACAGCACGCTGAAGCGTGAACTCCAACGGGGAACGCGCTCACGCGGACTTGCGGATCCCCAGCAGGTCTCTCATCGACGGGGGAAGATCCACTGCAAAAATGGCAGGGTCTCCCTGCAAGGCTTCGGTGACTTGCTCCAACTGTTCGACGGAATTCAGAGCCAGGTCGACGAAGATCCATTTCCGGCCCGCGAACTCACACGCGCCGCCACCACTGCCGCCAAGCCACTCCTGTCGGACTCCGTAGCCCAACTGTTCCGCAACCGACAATGCCTGTTCAAATAACTCTACAGTATGCATCCCAGCTTATCCATTCGCCAAGGTCCGTGGCTAATCCTGATTGACTGCGAGGTGATTATACCCGCTTCGGCTTCAGTTGCCCAGTTTGATCCGACGATATGTCTACTGACTGTAACTGGCTATCAGACAAGGAGTTAAGGCTTTCCGCATCGGCAATTCGCGACAATCACACCCGTTGCGGTAAACAAGCGAAGATGGCGGTTGCCACGAAGATATTCGGGCTTCGCAATCAGGGAAGGTTTCATTCGGACCATGACCAAAGACTGCGTTAACACTCGACCGACGGCGGAGGAACAGGTTGCCATACTCCAACAACAACTGGCCCACGCGCAGAAGCTGACGGCGTTGGGCGAGCTGGCCAGCACGACAACACACGAGTTCAACAATGTGCTGATGACCATCATCAACTACGCCAAGATGGGCATGCGACACAAGGATGACGCGACTCGCGACAAGTCGTTTCAGAAAATCCTGGCGGCTGGCGAACGGGCCGCCAAGATCACGAACGCTGTGTTGGGTGTGGCGCGGAACCGTTCGGATTCGTTCGAGCCAACCGACCTGCGAGGGATCATCAACGAATCGCTGGTGCTGTTAGAGCGCGAATTGCGAAAGTACCGGATCAGCGTCGAATCACAACTGGCATCCGTCCCGCCCGCAAACGCCATCGGCAATCAGATTCAGCAGATCTTGCTGAACCTGTTGATCAATGCTCGGCAGGCGATGCCGGATGGGGGCCAGGTCCTTATCAAGCTGGAGTACGACTCGGCCAACGACATGATCGACCTGACAGTGCGCGATACCGGAAGCGGCATACCACCGGATAAGCTGCGCCGCATCTTCGATCCATTCTTCAGTACGAAGAAAGGCCCGGACACCAGCGGCAAAGGCGGCACAGGTTTGGGCCTTTCCGCGTGCCGCAATATCATCGAAACGCACCGCGGCAGGATCCGAGTCGAGAGTAAGGTTGGAGTGGGCACGGCGTTCACGATCAAGTTGCCCACGTACAAGAAGCCCACCGTGACCGCGCCGACTGTCAGATCTTCCAGCGCGTCTGCTGCTTCGCATCAACCGGATGCAGCATAGCCGATCTTACGCCGTCACTGCGTAACCCGCCCCTGGATTTCCCCGAGAATTCGCTGTTCCAACGACACGTCGCGGCCAATGGGGATCCAGCCCAAGGTGGTGGGGGCCGCCAGCGGCGACGTCTCCTCGCCGCCCAGAGAGTTGTCGTGACGCACCGAGGCTCGGCCAACCGTGGCGTGCTCCGGCGCTACAACGTCCTCCAACTGCTTGTGCACAGTCACGTGCAACAGATAGCCGCCATCGGTGGGGCTTGGGCTTACACGCACGAACGCATAGCGACGCACCGACTGGAGCGTAGCGTGCAGTCTCTCCGGCCCTGGTGTCGAGTCCTTTCGCCAAGGTTCCAGGATCGTCGACCCCTCGGTGGGATAGGTTTCAATGTGACCTTCGAGCCACACATCGCCCACCAAACGGACCCGCTCCTCACGCTTGATCTTGAAATAATCATCCAGCGTGTCAACGATCTGCGACCAGAGAAACTCGCGATCCCCAACCGGCACGAACAGCGGATTCTGCAGACGTGCCTCGTCATTGGGCATATTGCCTGGCAACGCCGCGTGCGGGTGCAACGTGCACCCAACACACATGGCGATCCACAGAGCAACCGCGAGAAAAGCTGGCAACGGACGAACCATCGCATTCGAGCCAACACACACCGGCCTACGTGAGATGTCGGCAACGCAACCCGGCAAGAACGACGCCGACACAACCCCAATGGCACTGAAGGGGCCGAAAGTCTGGCGAAAACAGCCACCTACCGCAATAGCATTCCCGCGCGAGCCTGGTCCGACGAAAGCACTGCTGTCGGACGCTGATTTCGGGCGGGAAGAGCCCGAAGGAACTGGGTGGTACCCGTAGAGCAGAGCCCCATTCTCCATTCACGCATTGCGAACGGAGGCCGCCAACGAGTTTTCGGATCGGCCTGTGACAAGAGACTCCGACGCGACCCATTGCGAGTCTTACGGCGAGCACGGGTAGGCAGTGTACGTCCAGCGTTGCTTCGCCGGTGAAGCGCTGGAATCGAACTTGTCCATCTTGTACTTAAGTAAGCCGTAATCGACGCTTCCATGCTTATACTTGTGGCACTTGAACTTCGGTACGTCCTTGGGGCCCTTCGCCGTCTTTACGGCCGGCTCCGTCCCTCCTGATTGATCCACACCATTGCCACTAGACGCCGTGCGCAACACAGGTTGGGCTTGCCGTGGTACGTCCATTAGTCTACTCCTAATTGCTTGTGCAAATGAAGGACGCTGATGCTCCGTGGACTAGGCTGTCTTAGGGCTCGCACTCGTACCCCGAGTCCCAAAGTTGCCTGCCAATGATGCACCACCAGTGGTAGGGTCCGGTTGCCCCCTGCTGTAGGCAGTGGCATTCTATCTGCGGTTCAATCGGGTTCGTGTCAATCCATTTGGATTCTGTTGCCGTGCGATCTACAGGCTCAAGTTGGTGCGGAAGATACATGTGCAGCCCTCCTAGTCAGATGTCTTGTTGACGGCACGCGGACGCGATTATGCGCAAAGGAGTGTACCAAATCATCCAGGCCTAAGCAACAATTTTCGTGATTCTCCCCCCGCAAGAAGGGGTGCGACAGGATCGCATGCGGCTGCGCGAGACCTGTCGACTGGCCACAATCCGCACGCAGAGTCGCCCGACACGTCCAGGCTAGTACGCGGACCAGTGCCGGACCTTCCCTATGGTGACGGGGATGATTTCGCTCACGTCGATTGTGAATCGGTAGATCTCTCTTGCGCGTTCGTGACGCTGGATAGGATCGAAGAAGGTCAGCTTGGCGTCCCAGCAGTCGGAGCCAGGACGGCAAACGGAACTGCGTTCGACATCGATCCTGTCCAGCTTCAGCTTCTCCTTGATCGCTTCCTGGAAGACCGATGCGACTTGGTACGCGTTCGTGGCGGCGTAGTTGATCGCGCGTTCTTGCGGCGACACGCCGAGGTTGCTCAACTCGAAGTAGACGCGATCAAGGAAGTTGCTGACTTCTTCCGCCTGTTCATCATAGGCGGTCCGTTCGTCCGGGTCCTCGGGCCGCATGCCAAGCACCGCCTTGATCAACTCCAGGGTGGACCAACTGCGCATTCCGCTGATGTCCGGCACGACGACAGGTACTTCTTGCCCGTTCATCAAGGTGGTGCTTCCGGCTATGAAACCGGGAATCGAAACCTGTGACACGCCTTCCTCGCGTTGCTCGCGAAGGAATCGTTCGATTCGCATGTACACTTCGGCGGCGAAGGGGCCGGCGGGCTGGATGGCGTACACCGGGGTCGCCTCTTGTACCAAGATCCAGGTCAATCCGATCGCATCCCACGGATTCTCCTCCAGGTGCGGGAGCAACAAGGCTGGATCGTTCGGATTCGCAACTCCACGCTGGACAAACGCGTCGCGACGGGCTTCGGTTCCAAAGTCGAAATTGATCAGTCCAAGAACGTATACCAGCGTCGGATCGCTTCCGGCGCAGGTGGATTTCTTTGCTGATCGCTCCTGACCACGGCTCGTGGGACCGCTCGGTTCTTTCACGGACGGCGGCTGCACTTGCCGCACGGGGGGCGAAGGCTGACCGCCGTCGGTGGCCGTTTCGCCAGTCTCTTCGTCGTCGAAATCGTTCTGCGTTCGTTCGCAAGGTGCGGGCACGGGTTGGTTTTCTCGATTGGACATCTCGTTGTATTCTCCTTGTGTTACCAGGGGTAGCGCTCCGGATACGTTCAACCGACCGGCAAGTAACCGGCGGCAATCGGCCGTTGGTTGTTCGTCGCAACCGACGGCACTTTCCAGGATCGCGCGACGCACGGCCGCCGCGTCTGCGGTTTTTCCCGTCTTCAGTTGAATACTCATCAACAGCGCCGCCACTCCCGAGACAAAGGGCGTGGCAAAGCTGGTACCGCGATACTTGGCCGTGCCGCCATCCGGCGCAGCACCCTCGATGCTGTCACCCGGTGCGAGCACTCCGTGACCGTGGTAGGCCTGCGCCCAATTGCTGAATTCCATGGGCTCGCCCGCGGCATCCATCGCCCCCACTACCAATACCGACTCGGCAGCGCCCGGTACGTGAGGGCAAGCGCACCCGTCGTTTCCGGCCGATGCGACGATCAGGATGTCTTGTTTCGCGCACAGTTCGATGGCGCGCATCAACACAGGTTCCGGCTGACCGGTCGGATCGTGCCTACCGCCGCTGATATTGATGATGTTTGCGCCGACCGATACGGCCATGGAGATGGCTCGCGCCAAATCCAATTGCGAACAAGGTACGATCGAGCCGTCGCGACGCTCCTTGAACACGGGAATGATCACGCCTCGACAGGCAGGAGCGATTCCCCGGACTGGGCTCTCGTGCTGGCCGAAAATGAGACTCGCCACGTGTGTACCGTGGCGCAGGGCCATTCCCTCGGCATCGCCGATGGAATCCAGGATTCGAACTTGTTTGACTAATGCCCCATCGAAGCAAGGATGGCCGAAATCCACTGGTCCGTCGAGAATGGCGACACAAACTTTGGGGTCTCCCGAAGTCAGAGACCAGAGACTCCTCAGGTCCGGAAGATAGAGGTCGGTGCCCCGTCGGCTGTGGCCAGCGGTTTCATCGCGGAGCATGTGGTGCCCTTCGAGTTTGGGGTTACCCGAAAACGATATGAGAACTCGCCCCCAGGCAACTTGCCGGCCTCTCCTCTAGTTGCCCTGAATTACCAAGTCTACTTGGTTTCACAGTCCCGCTCAAGTGTTGTGGGCAAAGATGGGATCAGCGCGGGCGGTGAATTCAATGACCGGACTTTACGGCGTTTCGTCGTTGTCTTCGGGCGTTTCCTTCTCCTCCGTACTCTCTGCTTCGCCGATCCCCAGTTTCTCGGCTGCCTCGGCCCGCAGCCGCAACAGCGCGACGCATCCCGGAGCCTGGCTGGTCGTCCGCTGGACCGCTTGATCGAAAAGCTGTTTTGCCGTCTCTGAGTCGCCTGGCTCGTTGCGCTCGCCGTACGCCATCGCCAGCCAGAATTCGAGTTCGGGGCATGCCCGTTCGCGAATTGCCGAATCAATCCCCTCCAGTGTGCGAATGCACTCTTCCGCTTCCTTGGTTCGAAGCTGCGCTGCGCCGAGGATCATTGAGAACGTGACATTTTCCGGGTTGGCATCGGCAAGCGCCTTGGCAACTGCTCGGGCCTCTGTCGCGTGGTCGATTTTTAGAAGCAGTACAGCCTTCCGAAACTCGTAGGCGGGGTACCCCGGAAGTTGTTCGCGATGCACAAGCGCCTCCTGATAGCATTTCTTGGCCTCGTCGGGCTCATTCGAGTCCTCCAGGAGATCGCCCAGATGCTCCAAACAGGCCGCCAGTCCATCAAGCGCAAGACGATCGTCAGGCTTCTGACCTAGAACATTCTGGAACGCTGCACTGGCCGATGCGTATTCATCCTTGGCCGTGTCCGGATCGTCAGTATGCAGCAGGCGCCCACGCTGCCTACTCGCAATCGCCGCCCCCCGCACGTGGGCAAGGGCATTCGGCTCGTCGTTCATCAAACTCAAGTAGTTTCGAATCGCCTCGCGGAAATCCTCGTCGGCCGACTTGGACTCGTCCAAATCACGCAACACTTGGCCGCGGATCGTATGGGCTATGGCCAGTTGCTGCCGGTAGCGACGAAGTGAGAACGGAGAGTCCGCCAGCGACGTGAACACTGGTATGGCATCGTCCAGCAGAGCTTTCGCCTTCGTGTTTGCGTGTTCGTCGTGCCAGACTCGCGCCAAGCTGGTCTGAGCGATGGCGAGGTATTCCCAGAATTGTGGCACGTCGGGCATCGAGTTGAGCAAGATGGTTGAATCATCAATGGCGCGTTTCAATAGGACGTGCTCTTCATCCGTGCGTCCCGACGTTCTCAGAGCGTTGGCCAGATTAATGTTGGCCGCCACAAGCCCTTCGAGATGCAAGGGGTTATCCGCATCCGCATCGTGAAGCGCGCGGTACGCATCCTTGGCCTTCTCGATCGGCTCGATTGCTTCGTCATCGCGTCCCGCCAACACATATACCTGGCCCAATTCGTTTTTCACGATCGCCAACGTGTGGCGGCACTTCTGAGCGTCTCCTTCATTTGTCTGCAGGAGGCCCTCCAGTTCGGCTTCCGCGTCACCGAGCAGTCTTTCTGCCTGTTCGAAGTTCTCGGTTCCCTCGGCCAACAATCCACGGCTGAGAAAGATGTGCGCGAGTTGATAGCGGCGGTCGGCTTGCGATGACAATTCATCGACCAACAAGTTCGCTTGATTGTAGGCTTGTTTCGCTTCGTCGTACTGCCCTTGATCCGTGCACGCGTCCCCCAGCTTGCGTTGGCAAATTGTCCGTTCAAGACGCACGTCGATCGCATCGGCGCCGGTTTGCTTCAGTTCATCGAGGATGGCATCTGCCTGGCGGTAGGCTTGCTCGGCATTCTCTGCTTGCCCCAACTGTCGCAATACGTCGCCTCGGAGCACGTGAATACGTCCCAACTGGGCACGCAACTGCGGGTCGTCGGCGTCCTCGGCGGCGAAACGCTCGTAGGCTTTGACAGCTTCTCCCAGCAGACGTTCGCGCAGCCTTTGAGTTCCCGGATACCATCGGAGGACGTCGGTCACTCCCACCCACATCGAATCGACGGAATCGACGGCATGTTCGAACCAGGTCAGTGCTGTGTCCCTGGCTTTCCGCGCCTCGCCCTCGGCCGTCTCAGCGGCCTCTCGTGCCCTCTCCTCTTCGCGCCAAGCCTCGACGGCCCGGCCTTTCGCGATTTCCTCTGCACGCCACGCGTCTTCCGCGTCGATCCGCGCCTGTTCCGCGTCTCGGCGTGCGCCCTCGATTAACACCGAAGCTGTCGAAGCGACAATTGCGACAAGGAATACCGTGACAGCGGTTGCCACGGCAATCGTGCGGTGCTTTCTGGCCCAACGAGCAAATTTCTCCTGCCACGATTCGGGATGCACCGAGACGGGTTCATCGGCCATCCAACGCTGGACGTCAATCGCCAATTCGGTCGCGCTTTGGTAGCGGTCGGAGCGTTTCTCGGCCATGGCCTTCGCGCACACGGCGTCCATTGCCTTCGGAATGGATGGATCAACGCTGCGCGGCCGAGGCGTTGGCTGTCGGGCGATGTTGGCGCAGATTTCTTCTTTGCCCTTGCCGCGATGGGGGCGTTGGCCGGTCAAAATTCGGAACAATGTCGCGCCCAGGCCATAGATGTCGGTGCGCGCGTCGATCTGCTCAGGTTGCCCCTTGGCTTGCTCGGGTGCCATGTAGGGGAGCGTACCGACCAGTTGTCCCTCGCGCGTTGCTTCCCCGTCGGTCACCTCGGTCAATTCGATATGCGACGCGTCCTCGTCCTGAACGTCCGGTTGGTCCAACAACTTCGCCAACCCCCAATCCAAAAGGACGACTTCGCCAAATGCGCCCAACATGACATTTGCAGGTTTCATGTCGCGATGCACCACGCCCTTGGAATGCGCATAGGCGATGGCGTGGCAAACACCTACAAAGGCGCTCAAGAGACGACGTAAATCGAATCGGCCTGCTTTGCCCACCTGACGCAGTCGGTGATATTCGTCGATGGCAGCGCCGAGCGACTGGCCTCGCAGGAAACGCATCGTATAGAAGGGCCGCTCCTTCTCCAACGTATCGGCCAGCTCGTAAACCGGCACAATATTGGGATGCTCGAGCTGCCCCGTGATTTGGGCCTCGCGGACGAAACGTCGCAGGGACAACTGGCTGACCCGTTTGTCCGGGCGGATTTCCTTCAACGCCACCTCGCGGTGCAGGCGTTTGTCCCGGGCCAACCAGACGCGTCCCAGGCCGCCTTGTGTGTGGACACGCGAGAGCGTGTAGTGCGATCGTTCTTCCGGCGAAAAATCGACTGTTTCCAGAACCTTCACGAAGCCGCTGGGCGGTTCCAGGTGGTCCAGCGTCTCGTCCACCTGTTCGTCACTCACGTCGCGCATCACGTCGCGGGCGCTCGCATCCGCGGCATCGCCGAGGGCTTTGCGGGCATCCCCGCCATGTCGATCCAGTTTGCGTGTCAGAAGGCCTTCGACCTCGCCTTTGGCCTGCGGCGTGATCCATCCGCGCTCGACCATGATGTCCGCCACGGTCAAGTTCTTTCGCGCCGCCCAGGCTGCGCAGACATCGGCGAATTGGCTCGCGTCGATGTATTCCAGTTGCAGGGCCAGGACACCGAACAGCAGGTTCTGGTCTGTGTTCACAGCAACGCCTCCCACTTAAGCCCGCTTGGATGCCGCACTTCCACCAAGGTATTATCACACCACAAATGGAGGCTGGACGCAATCGTCCTGTGGCAGTAGAAGAGAAACCGCGCGGCAGGGGCTAAGCAGCAGCGAAGAAATAGACGCGTCGTTTGGCCGCGACCCAGCGGGGAGCGCGTGATGCGGCAACCGATGTCGCTTCGCGACAGGGTTAGTAGATGAACTCGGTGAGGAAGTAGAAGTTGACGCCGGCCCGGAACACGCCGCGTCCGGAACGGTAGTCCAGATGCTCCCGGTAGAAGCGGTCGGTGAAGTTTTCGACGCCGGCAAACAGCGTGAGGTTCTCCAATGCTCGCATGTAACCGCGAGCGTTCCACACGGTGAAGCCAGGCGTTTCCGCTTCGAACAGCGTGCGGGCGACACGGCTTTGCTGGTCGACGATACGGGCCTCCAATTCAATGCCCCAAATCGGATCGGGAGCGGGTTCGTGGAGGTGTAGCCCCACACGAGCCTCCAGCGGTGGAATTCCCGGCAACGGCTCTTTGTCCGTGGCGCCATCAAAGCTGCGCGGAGTGCCGGCGGGAAAGCCGTTCTGGTCTCGGATGATCGCACCCATTCGGGACGGCGTGGTGCGACTGTGGTCTCGTCCCTCGACATAGCTCATCAAAGCGAAGCCAGTCAGCCAGTCGCAGACATCATGTTCGGCCGTGAGCTCGAAACCGGTGAGCGTTGCCAATTCCGTGTTCACATAGGCAACGTGCTGAAAATCCACACCGGGATCGAATGGCGCAAACGGCGGCTGGTACAACTCGCCGATGTCGTCATAGGTGATGTAGTCGTGGATCCACGCATGGAAGCCCGTCAGGGCCATGCGAGTCCGGCCAAGATCGGCGCGGATACCCAGGTCCAGTTGGAACAGTCGTTCTTCGTCAAGTTCGGGATCGCCCTCGACGAAGGTCAAGCCGGGCTGCAGACTGCCGATGAACGGTCCGGCAGAGTACAACTCGGTCAGCGTCGGCGGGCGCATCGCATACCCGGTGCCGCCGGTCAACGTCCAGCACGCGTTCAATTCATAGTCCACTGTCGCGAACACGGACCACGGGTAGAATTGCTGATCAAGGTCCGCCTGTTTCAGCTCCGATAGTCCTCTCTCGATCAGATTTGGCCCAACCAGGACACCCATTCCCGGCACGTCGTTGCGGGCATCCGTTGTGATTAAATCCACGCGGGCACC
>JADHUC010000140.1 GCA_016784735.1 Pirellulaceae bacterium
GATTTTGCCGCCTTCTCTGGCGCCATCCAGGACTGCCTGGCGCGCACCCACACGGATTACAAGCCGGAACTCGACTCCTTACTCACACTCAATTTCCAAACGTTCCCTAAACCGCAAATCCAAGCCGTTTGACGTATACCTTTGCTCTTCGGGCACAGGTGGCGTGTTGGCGTGCGATTGCTCGAACGTGAGAACCGGACGGAAGTTAGGATGGCTGGCGTGGGCCAGGTTCTTACGCCCGTAGTACGAGCCGTAGTATTGGCCGTTCGAGTCCATCCACGTAGTCACGCGGATGCGTTCTTCCGGCGTTAGCTCCACGCCGCAGTGGTCCTTTCCAAGGTACTTGTGCAGCTTGCTCGCATGGGTGCCCAGGCTGTATGGCAGCAGATAGTGGTTGTTGCCCGCCTTGGGATGGTTCTCGCCAATGATGGAAATGAGCCCTCGCGCGATGAGGTTGTCGTAGGAGCGACAGAACAGTGCCGTGCGTTCGCCGGAGAGGTCCAGCCCGCCTTCCTTCTTCTCGGGTCCGTGGCAGGAGACACAGTGCCGGTCCCAGACCGGCTGCACGTCGACCTCGTAGGCAATCGGCCGAGCCCCCGTTGTCTCGCCAGGCTGGGGGCCCGGGAGTTCGGGCTCACGGCTGAGAGCCAGCGGTAGGTCGGTCTTCGTCGCAGGATTGTTATCTTTGGGGCGTTCGTGGCAGCCGACACAGGAGCGGACTTCTCCGCGTCGAAAATTGACAAATGTCCGTTCACGTTGAACCTCGATAAGATCTTTGTCGAGCGCCTGGAAGAAGATGTTCTTGTCGGCTTCAACCAAGAAATGAGCCGAGCCATCCTCTTCGACCGGTACGATTCCATGTTGGATCTTCAGTCCCAAATGGGTCTTGCACGAAACCACCGAATGCTGTTGATCGAACACATCGCCTTCCCAGAAACGCCGCGACGCCCATGGCCGCGGAACGTGTTCGTTCACGCGCAAGTATTTGATCGCACCCCGCTGGACGCCGTCCAATCCGCGGTACACGTCCGTCACAACGACCCGGGCCAGTCCACGACGAGCCAAATCGGGATCGACGGTCCCTCGCGGAACCGTTGGCTTACGGCGCGCTCGCACCGGGATCGGATTCCAGCACGAAGACTCGTCGTCTCCGTGCAGCAAATGCTTCTTGCCTTCGCGATCGAGCAGATACAAGCCGTAGGCATTCTTGACGTTCCAGTTCTCGCGGGGATTAAATGATACAAGGAAATGCCGATCCGATAGCGGATACGGATCCATGTACAAAGGACCTCGCTGCGTATTGCCTCGGCCGTCGCGGCCGCCCTGTTTCTCGGGTGGGATCGGCTTCGTGGCGCCGCCGGGCACATTGTCCCATCCCCATTGATGTTGCGTATCGACCTCTGGGGTGACGTAAGTCACGCCTTCGCCCGTTCGACGATCGTATTTGGTGTCGATCAGCAGAAGCGTCCCGACGCCGAGCGGCATGTGCGGTGCGCCGATCGCGGCGACCAAGTTGTTGCTGCCGGGGACCGCTCGGCCGACGTTGAATACCGACGGAAAAGCGATGTTCATGCCGATTGCTTCTTCGCTGCCCGTGCCATCGGGCCGGATGACCCACAGCCCTTTGTTCGACACCGAACCGTTGTCCACGTACTCCCATCGCGTGTAGAGGATACGACCGTCGTTCATGACCGTGGGCGCCGATTCGCTGACCGAGTTGTTCGATAGCTTCTCCATGTGGCCTCCGTCGCCGTCCATGCGATAGAGGACCGACGAGGTCAACTTATCAGGCCCGTCGCAAAGGATGCCGTATTCGCATCGCGTCGAAGCGAAGCAGATTCCGCCGTCCGGCAAATAGCAGGGGTGCATGTCGTCGGTATGGTGCCAGTAGGTCTTCCACCAGTCGAGTTGGTACTTGGCGATGCGAGCATCTTCGTCGTCGGGTGGAAATGTCAGTTGACGCAGGCCCGTCCCGTCGATTCCCACTTCCCAGATCCGAAAGCCGACGCCGATCTTCTCCTTCCAGCCAAAGACCACTCGTCGCCCGTCGTACGACAGATTGCACCGTCCGAAGATCCCATGAGCCAATTCTGGGACAAGCTCCTTCACGCTGCCGTCATCGAGCGATAGCAGACAGAGGTTTCCGCCGAAGTATCGACAGCCGTCGATGAAGTCGGTGTAGTAATGGCTCGACTGGAACGTGAAGCGTTTGACGAACAAGATGTGCTGGACACCGGGCAGCAATTCGCGAAGTCGCTCTCGCGTGGCAGCCGTGTCTTCGTCGATCGGCCCTGCCAGATCAGGAGGCTTCGGGAACAGCTCGACAAATGCATCTTCGTTTCGATCGCTGGCCGACTCGGATACGATCAGACCGGCCAAGTGGGGCATATAACTTTGAGCCGTGACCCGAATCGTGTTCTTGCCCTTCCGCAATTCGAAGGGACCGTAGCTCTCCCAAATCAGGTCCCGGACGAAAAAGCCGCCGGTGTTCGTTTTGAGAATCACTCCGTCTTTTCTCGCGTCGTTGATGAACAGAGCAAGCGGGCGTCTCTCACCACTGGCGTACTGGAAATGGAGATAGTGAGGGCCCAACTTTCCGATATCGACCGACCACTGCTGCATGCCGTCCCTGCCGTAGCAGACAACCAGTCCATCCCAACGCTTGTCGATCGCGACGATGTTATCCGATCTATCCGAGAGATTCCGCGCGGGGATGGCGATGGTGTCCGCGTGGACCGACGCAGCGGCGCCAGCCACAAGTATCACGAGCCATACGAGATCCCGAACGACATGACGCCGGTTCTTCCTCATCTGTTCACGTTTCTCCGTTTCAGTTAGACCCTGTACTGGTCTCTGCACCGCAAATGATCGGAATTCACGCACCCTGCATCCATGATATCCGTCGCCTGGCCACGCCGGCAACCTGTGTCTGGTTCGCGTCCCGTTTCCAGCAAACGTGTGCACCACGGGGCCGGAAACTGTAGAATCGTAGGCCGCGCGGGCCACGTTCGAAAGACACAAGAGAGGGTGATGACCGAATGAGATGCCGAATAGCCGCCGTTTTGGTTGTGATGATTCTTGTCGCATCAAGTGCTACGGGTGCCGAAGAAGCCGCCGTGACCTTGCGCCTTTGGAACAGCGATCTTTTTTCCGACGCGCGGACCAGTGAGCATTCAGACGGTCTGGGGCCGATCTCGATTGTCGGCGCCCGCAACGGCGCGTTCTCGGGCCGCGTGATTGTGGAGTCTCCCGCCCCTATCAAGGGACTGCGGGCCTCGGTAGGCGAGTTGACGATGGCGGGTGCAGAGCTCCCTTCAGAGAACGTGCTAGTACGTTACGCTGTCGCCTGGGATCGAAATTCGGGGAGATACCGCCCCGGCGGGCTGGATATCCTGCTGGAATCTCCGCCGGCCGAGGTGCCGACTTCCAGTGGTCGGGCCATGGCCGCCGTGTGGCTGACCGTGAGAGTACCTCACGACGCCAAATCGGGCACGTATTCGGGAAGCATGATGGTGGAGGCGGCCGGGTTGTCTCCGCGGGTGATTCCCGTCGAATTCGAGGTTATGGATTGGACGTTGCCGGCCACACAAGACTTTCGGACCTGGGTGGGAATGATCCAGTCGCCCGATTCACTGGCGCTGGAATATGAAGTGCCGTTATGGTCGGAACAGCACTGGCAACTGATCGCCAAGTCCTTCGGATACATGAAGGAAGTCGGTTGCCGAAACGTCTACATCCCGATTCTCTGCGGAACCAACTTCGGCAACGAACAGTCCATGGTGCGTTGGGTGAAGAAGGGAGAGTACGAGTACACCTACGACTTTTCCATCATGGACAAGTACCTGGACGTAGCCGAACGGAACTTGGGTACGCCAAAGATGGTGACGTTCCAGGTTTGGGAACTCTACCTGGCAGAGCGCAGCCTCGAGCGGTCGGTCAGGACCGAAGAAGTTAGAGCAGCTCGCCAAGCCCTGATGGGCAAGGGGCCTCGTGTTACAGTCATGGATCCCGAGACGGGCGAGATGGAGCGGGTTTACCTGCCCCGCTTCGAAGACCCGAAGAGCAAGACACTGTGGCAACCGCTGTTCGCAGAGTTGCGCAAGCGCATGCAGCGACGCGGACTCGAGGAGACCATGATGCTGGGGATGGTCTCCGACGTTTGGCCTTCCAAGGAGGAGGTGGCGTTCCTTGACGAGGTATCCGGGGGCTTGCCGTGGGCGTCCCATGCCCACCCCGGACGGTTGCAGGGAAAACCGGCCGTCGGTAACAAGCTATTGCACAAGATCGCTGACATGGGCTACCAGGCACACGTCTACGATCTGGGCTACCAGGTGAACCCTGACGAGAGCCGGCATTACGGTTGGCGCAACCCGGCATTGGTCGTGCGGTTCGCGCGGAACGGATGGCCCAATTCATCTTCATTCCTGCAAATGCGGCTTCTGCCCGCATTCAACATCACCGGTGACCAGCGGGGCGTCGGCCGACTGGGCGCCGACGTATGGTATGTCATTAAGGACAAACGTGGCCGGCGCGTCGGAGCGGTTTATCATCGCTACCCCGACGCCAACTGGCGCAACCTGGACATCGAGAATTGGGTACTTGCCGCCGGACCTGAAGGCCCAGTGGCTACTGCCCGATTTGAAAACCTCCGTGAAGGAGTCCAGGAATGCGAGGCCAGAATCCTCATCGAGCGCGCCCTACTTGATTCAGCCAAGAGGAGACAGCTCGGTGACGAACTCGCCCAGCAATGCCGGGAACTGCTCGATGAACGTCAACGGGCCATGTGGAAGTCCATTTGGTCGAATGAGGAGGAACTGAACAGCCTGGACGTCATCCATGCCAGGCATCCAATCGAAGCGATATGGCATGCACTGACGAAGGAGAAGGGGAAGGAACTGCCAGGCTACTGGGACGGCATTGCGCGAAAGATGAGGTCAGAGGAAGAAGCCAAGGGGCGAGTCTGGTTTGCCGCCTCGGGCTGGCAAGCACGCAACCAGAGACTGTTCGCCCTCGCCGGTGAAGTCGAAGAGAGACTGGGAATTACCGAGGACGAAGCACACTCCGACAGCCCTTAAACCGATTTGCCCATCGGTTTTCGGGGCGTCGCGTAATCCGCCTGCTCAACCAAAGTTGAGACTGAGTCGATTGTCCGTGTTCGCGACAGACGTACCGCCATCGCTGCGAAAAATCGGGCGATCTTGAAATCCTCACAAGACGTATGGGCCGATGACACGCTTCCCCAAATATGGGTTATCGGGCCACCGCGTGAATCCTAAGCAAGGCGTGCCGATGGTTCATTTGGCGGCACATGAGGGAGTGATGTGGCAGCAGCGTTGGAGAAGTGCATAATCAAAGGGCTAGGTTAGACAACGATACGCTCGAACAAAGTGAGGAAGAAACGTGGAAGTGATGAGGCGAATCACGGTCTTTCTTTGTGCGGCGTCGGTGGGAGTCGCTGCTGTCGGCTTGGTACGAGACGGCCAGGCTCAGGAGGAGACTGCAAAGCTGGCGGCCCTTCGCCCGATCACCATGGAAAACGGCAGGCCGGTATTCGACATTCCGCCCGACTCGCGACTGGCCCGCAATGAACACCCGAGGTGCTTGCTGACCATCGAGAAGCTCGAAGCGGCCAAGAAACGCCTCGCCGATCCCAGGATCGCTCGCGAGTTGGAGGTGATCAAGAATCGCTCACTCGGCGACCGACCGTGGATCCTCGAACAGGCCCTCGCCTATCGCCTAACCGGTGACGAACGATTCCTCGATGCGGTGAGAAGCTCTCCACGGTTCGAACAGCCCACCTGGATCTTTGGCTGGCCGGCAGCGATTGATCTGATCTGGGAGGACTTGAGCGCCGAGGAGCGATCACGGCTCAGCGACGCGGTTGTCAAGGCGATCACCAAGGACGGCTCACTCTATTGGCGACCGACCTTGCACTTGGTCTCGGTGTTCTACGAGGGGGGCGAGGGACCTAACGACGCGATGCTGTTGGCCAGGATGAAGCGGGACTTCGACTCTCAACTCGTGAGATGGACCGACAAGCTCAACCGTTGGGCCGCCGGCCGTGGCGGCTCGGACATGGGCCACGGCTACAATGGCGAACATGCCTACTGGGAGCCGTTTGTTGCGGCCATCTGCTGGACGAACTGCACCGGTGAGGACTACCTCAGCCGTGCCCGGTTTGCCAACTACCAGAGTGCGTTCTACTGGTATCATTTCGTGCCCAACACGACGCCCCTCTGCGTTGAGCACATCGGGGTGACGCGAAGCTGTGCCGACGCCGGGGCGGTCGCCCCAGGCCATTCGGGAGCGAATAACCTGGCATGGCTCACAATCGCCGGCCAGAACGACGGGCTGGGACTCGTCTGGATGGACACCCTGCGTTCGCAAGAGCCGCGATGGGCCAAGGATCGGGACGCCCTGGGCCGGCTGCTCTGGTGGGATCCCGATCAGGAGCCACTCGATCCAACCACCTTGCCGACCACGCGTCTGTTTCCGACCTCGGGCCATGTCATCATGCGGAGCGATTGGACTGAGCGTGCAAGCTTCGCCACCTTCCGCTGCGGCCGCTTCGGCGAGATCGACGGATACTGGGGACGCAATAATGCCGACAACCTGAGCTTCACCATCCGCAAGGCCGGGCCCCTGGCGATCGACTCCGGGCCGTGTCATGGACAGAACGCCGATGTGCTGAAGTTCTATTCCCGTGGAACAGCCGGTGCCGTCCGTGAATATGGTAGACAAACGATCGCTCACAACAGCATCACCATCGGCGATTCCGAGTTCACGCACCTGGACTGGCGCGGGCAACCCACCGAAGCAATCGTCCGTCGCGGCGGGCAGTCGGTGCCCCAGGCGCGCCAGTGGTGGCAGGCCTGGGGTTTCGAAGACCAGCAGCGGGACTTCATGGAAGGCCGCATCACGGCCTATCGCACACATCCGTTGTACGACTACGCGCTCGGCGATGCTCGCTTCAGCTACAATCCGGCCGATCTGGAAGAGATCACTCGGCAGTTCTTCTATCTGAAGCCGGACGTTTTCGTGATCTATGACCGCATCCAAGTGACCGATGCCGGTACCAGACCGTGCTGGCTGCTACACAGCCTCCGGAATCCGCAAGCCTTCAGTGGCGAGACGCCGCTGACCCCAGAGAAAATCGGATCGCAACGGCTCCAGGTGGCGGCGGGGGAACTCATTCCACATCCTCAGCCGGGCGGACATTTCCGTATGAGCGGGACGGGCTTTTGGGTGGAATCCGGCTCTACCCATGAAAAGGGCGAAGGGTGGCTCCGAGTGCAAACGCTTGTGCCGGCGGAAGACGACTTGGATCGTATCAAGATCGGCGGCCGGGGCCATGAGTTCGAGGTCGCCGGTATCCAGTACGGCGTGACCGATGAAGGTTACAATATGACTGACCATCCCTACGCCGTTCAAAGCACGATTGGACTTGAAGGTTGGCGCGTGGAACTCAGGGCGAAGAGATCCTCGCGGGCCGTTGAGTTCCTCCATGTGCTTCAGGTCGGCACAGGTAACCGCGCGGTGGCCAACGAGGCGGACCTTCGTTCCGCCCCGTCGACGCACACAGTCACCATCGAACAAGCCGACAAGACTTTCGTCCTCACACTGAGGCGCACAGGCAAGAGAGGCGGCTCGCTCAGAGTCATCGAGACTGCCGGTGGGAAGCTGCTTCACGACAACGCGCTCCCTGATAGGATCGAAGATCATTACCGCAACTACCAAGATGAGTCGAATTACAGGCTGTGGGTGACCGACCCGCGGTATCACGTCACCATCGAACCGACCGACAAGGACCGGGCTTTGTTGAAGTAAGGAGGATACAGAGACATGTCCATCAGATTCGTTGTCCCCGTTGTATTGGCACTGGTCAGTGTCTTCACAGCGCCCGCACGCTCGCAGACCGCGAACGTGTGTCCCGCCATCGAGACGGTCGAGATCGGCAGGAATCGAGAGCTTCGCGTCAACGGCGAGCCATTCTTTCCCATTATGCTCTGGCTGCAAAACCACGAGCGGATTGATGACGGTCTGAAGAGCGGAATCAACACCTTTTGTGCCAACGGTGGGTCGTTGGGTAAGAAGGACTATCTCGACCAACTGGCGCGGAACGGCCTCTATGGCATCGTTCATTTCCAGGACGATCACAAGGAGGTTCTCGATCACTCACACCGTTTGGGATGGATACACAGCGACGAGCCAGACATGTCGAAGACGGTCAGCGACGCCGCGGTCAGAGCAGCCGCGGGAATGAACATCAACTCGAGCACTCCTTTGTCCCGCATCGTGGACGGGAATCCGGGCAGTTGGACGGTGCTGGATCCGCTCGTCGGCGCCGAGATCACTGTCAAGTTGGAAAAGCCGGTCACCGTGCAGAGCCTCGCCGTTTCGGCTACGGTCTCCAGTGGTCTGCCCGTGGCCAAGGAGATCGTGTTCCTGGCCGATGGCGACGAGATTTTGAAGGCCAACCTGGAGAACAAGAGGGGACAACAGAAGTTCGAACTGGCCAAGCCGGCCACTCTCGAGAGGCTGACCGTCAAAGTGGTTTCGAGCTACCCCGGTGACAACCAGTGGGGTTCCTTGGGCGAGATCGAGGGTTTCAATGAGCTCGGCAAGAACGTCCTGCTCAGCCCGCCTCGCCTGGTTCCCCGCACATTACCGGAAGACGTGATTGCCCAGTATCACCGGATCAAGACGGCCGATCCAGTCCGGCCGGTCCTGGTCACGTTCACCGGTTCCTTCTTTGAGAAGGCAAGTCGCTACGACGAGGCGACCAGAAAGGCGCTCTACCCGGAATTTGTCAAGGGCAGCGACGTGGCCGGTTTCGACATCTATCCAATCTTCGGCTCGGGTTATCCTTCCCGGCTGAATTGGGTTGCCGATGCCACGGAGGAACTCGTCCGGATCGCCGGTCCCCAGCGGCCGATGTACGCCTGGATCGAGACGAACAAGGGCAGCAAATGGATGACCCTTTCCAAGCAGCTCGACGTCGAGCCGAAGCACACCCGGTGTGAAACGTGGATGGCCATTATCCGAGGTGCGACCGCCATCGGCTACTTCACGCACCGCTGGCAGCCCGACTACAAGCAGTTCGCCCCCGAGGAGGAGATGGTGGCCGAGTTGAAGAGGCTCAACGGCCAGATTACCCGGCTGGCGCCGGCGATTCTGGCCGCCCCGTCCAAGGCCCGGATTGACATGACGCTCGACGACGGGTTGCCCTGTCACTTCAAGGCAACCGACTGCGACGGCGCTTTGTACATCTTTGCCCAGAACATCGACCTAGGCCCGGAACCGGAGAGCAAACGCCAGTTCGAGCAGATTACTCCCCGGGCGGGTAAAGCCACGATTACCGTCGAGGGTCTGAAGGCTGGCACAAGCATAGAAGTCATCGACGAACAGCGCACGATCAAGGCCACCGCCGGCAAATTCACCGACGATTTCGCCCCACTGAGTGAACACATTTACAGACTGGAGCTTTAGGCGGGCGGCGGGGATTCTCTTACCCGTGGGATAGGCTTCCAGCCTGTCAGGGAGCACATTTGACAGGCTGGAAGCCTATCCCACGCAAATTCTCATCTGCCGCTCGCCTTAGGCGGTTGCAGACAATCGGCTGAAGAATCCGAAACGAGAGGAGGAGAAAGATGAAGTGGAAAAAGCGACTGCTTCGCGAACGGCATTCCTTGACGGCTTCCGCGTTCTTCACGCTTGCCGTGGGCTTTTGGCTAGCGGGTGTGGTGCCATCATCGGAGGCGGCGTGGCAAGCCGAGGCGAATCTGCCAGAACTCCCGCTTAAGGAGACCGTCTCGCAGTACGGGCTCACATGGACGTTCGACCAGCCCGCGCCTGTAGGGCAGTTCGTCAACGGCGACTACTACATCGTTGGGCCAGTGACGGTCGTCGAGATCGACCCACGTCCGCGCTTTGGACTGGACGTCGAGGACGATGAGCTAGACCATCGCGAGAAGAGCCGACTGAGGGACCCCAGACACCGCCTCCGCAACGGCTCGATGCTGAACCCGCCAGCCGTGCAGCGCGTCGGCTACGACAGCGGCATCCGTAACTACTTCCGGCCGGAGTTGGCGGCGAGGCTGCCGATCAAGATGAAGCCCGGCGATTCGCTGGTTTCCACCGTCAGCCTGAAGATCGGCGAGAAGAACGATTTCCCGTATCACGGCAGCGGGCGCGTCCGCGGCGACCACGACAACAGTCCGGTCAAGACGGCGGCCGTGCTGACCTGCATGGCCGAGCCGCAGCCACCGGACGCCTTCCGGCCGTCCTATTGCGACCCGACGAACGACGTCTACCTCGCCCGCAACCTTCGTCGCGAGTTGCTCGGGCAGTTGCCGCGACCTGACAACACGCCCGAGTTAGACACGTGGGTGCGCGTCTTCCAGCGGCCGTGGGTGAATACAGGTTTTTTCGGCTTCGACCAGCCGATGGAGAACATGCCCCACTACGGCCAGTGGGTTGGCCAGGCGCAGTCAATGGCTGGGCTGATGCTGATGCTGGACTCTCCGCCGGCCGAGAAGGAGCGACTGCTGATCAACGTGGTTCAGGTCGGCATCGACTACTGGGGCGTGATTCGCGGCGGGCACCCCGGCTGGCAGGGCTGGGGCGGTCACGGCAGCGGGAGGAAGTTCCCAATCGTCTTCGCGGGCATCCTGCTGGGCGATGAAGAAATGGCCGCTCCCACCAAGACCTTCCCCAAGGTCAACTTCGGCGAGGATAACCAGACCGTGTACCGCGAGTGCTGGACCGGCGCAAAGGTCTGCTTCGCCGGGCACTCCGGAATTCACCACGGCACAGGCGAGATCCCGCGTTCCCACTGGGGGCCATACGAGCATCTGCACCCGTCCGAATGGCAGGAGAACGGCCTTCAGGGCCGGACCTCGGAGGCCTATCGCCGCGCCAACTCGAGCAGCTCCTGGCCTGGGCAGGCCCTCGTCATCCGCATGCTCGATGGGCAGAAGCACTGGAACCACGATGCGTTCTTTGACTACGTCGACCGGTGGATGTACGAGGACGATAAGGAGTTCCGCCGGGTCATCACCGAGCACCTCCCCGACCTGGACCTCAACGATCGAAAGGAATGGGCCTGCCAGGGCCAAGCGTGGGAAAGATTCGTGACGGATATGTGGTTCAAGTACCGCCCGACGTTCGAAGCGCCAACCGACGGCTGGAAGAACGGCAAGAGTGGCTCAGGGTAGCCTCGCCAAGATAATTGCCACCATGTCATCCTGATCGCAGCGAAGGATCTCGACCGGATCCGCAGGAGGTCTCCTTCACTTCGTTCGAAGGCAGGCTTCACTGCGCTCAGAATGACGAATCACTCAAGGGAGAACATCATGAGCAAAGACAGGTGGCTTCGGAATGTGGCTGTGGCGCTGCTGACGTCAACTCGACATACGCGGACTGTCCTTGTGGTCCTGGCACTTTGCTGGTGCGCGTTACCTGCGAAAGTCTGCGCCGCCACGCACACGGCTGCAAGTTGTTCCCTCACCTGCAAACCTGGAGTCGCCTACTGGGCGACGGACAAGGGCGGTAACTGGAATACGACCAACGATGCGGCAAATGACGGTGCGCTCTACAAGTGTACGGCACCGAACACTTGGATGCTTTACTACGTGCCATACACGTACCCACATCCTCTGCGGCAAACCGAGTGATCGAATCCGTCCGATCAGGATCGTCTTCGTCAGACCGTCAACAGAAAGGGAACCGATGCAAGGAGACCTGGTTATGTGCAAGGTCGGACTCGTCAAGTCGAAGATGTCGAGAACTTGGCTCGCGGTTGCCATAGCTGTCTGCTTGTTGAGCGCTTCGCGCACGTCCGCAGTGGACGATGAAGAGGACTCGGTAAGCCCGTTCAAGAACACGTTTATCATCTCCGCGCATCGAGCTGGAGGGAGGGTACACGCCCCGGACAATTCGATGCCCAACATCCTTTATGCCATCCAGAATCAGTTCACCGCCGTCGAGGTCGATTTGAGGCTCACAGAGGATGGGGATCTCGCCCTCTGGCACGATGCCTCTCTGCCAAAGATGTATGTGGAACCTGGAGCAGCCGGGAAGATTGCGGTCAGCTCGCTTTCGTCAGATCAAGTGAGCGACATCCGATATTCCGCAATGGTTGGGGATAAGCTGTGGGACGATGTGAAAGTCGTGTTCGCGGACGAACTGGTAAAGGCTACGAAAGGCAAGATCAACCTTCACGTTCATCCAAAAGACATGCCGGCCAAGACGATCATCCAGTTCATTCGCGGACACAAGATCCAAGAAGAATGCATGGTCATGCACAACGACGTTGACTACCTGAGGAAAATCGCTTCCGCCGAGCCGGACGTCTGCCTTGAGTATTGCGACAATACTCTCGGTCGCAGGCAGATTGACGGCGTGTGGCAGTGGTACCCTGCTGAGAAGCAACACGAATTGTATCGCCAATTGATGAAGGAATTAGAAACTGCCGGTATCGATGCATTTTGCACAAAGGGACTCACCAAGCAGAAGGTGGCCATCTGCCACGAATACGGCATCATGGTGCGCACTTCCGCTGCCCACATGCAACCTGGTCACCAGCCGGATCGTTACCTTGAAATGGGAGTGGACTACGCATTGACTGATGATCCGATCCTGATGAAGGAATCCGTCAGAAGGCTCCGGCCGGCTTGGGCTCTTTCGAAACCCGGTCAGACGTTCTTCGAATTGGTCCGAGGGAACAAGTATCCGCTAGTGCAGAAAAACGAGGCTTCTCCGCGCAAGGGGCCGAACAAGTGACGCTGCCGCTGAACGGCACATAATTCGAGATTTTTCTCGGAATTCGTGCAAGTTTCTGACTCCGCTTACGCTTATCAGGTAGGCTGAGATCTTGGAGAAGAACCATGAGTGCATCACATCGGCGTTGTTGCTGGATAATACCCTTCTTTGTGGCTGCAGTCTTCGCCTTCGCACCACCCTTAGCAACCGCTCGTATCTGGACGGACGACCAGGGACGTAAGGTGGACGCGGATTTGGTACGCGTCAGCGACGGTAAGGTGGTCCTGCGTGTTCTAGCAACCGGGCAGGAGCATGCCCAGCCGCTGGCAAAGCTGAGCAAAGCCGATCAGGAGTTTGTGATACATCGGCTCATCATGTCATTGCGTAATCGAAACCCGGACACGCGGGATCAGGCCGTCAACCAATTGGTTGGTATTGGCCTCGACGCAGTGCCCGCCCTCATCGAGGAAGCGGACCACAAGAATGGCGGTAAGGGCAGTATGGAAGCGTTGGAGAAGATCGGCGAGCCCGCAATCCCTCATATCCTGCGGCATGGAGAAAGAGAATGGCGTGAAGAAAAGGGTCGCCGAGACTACCCCCTTAACCAACTGCTTCTGCGGTTGCCCGCTCAAGTTGTGTTGGCAGCGGTGCAGCGCGAGAAGGAGGAAGTCCGCATCGCGTTCGTTCATGTGCTGTTGATGCCTCCCGGTCTCACGGATGAGCAATTCGGATTCGAGCGGAGATTGGACCTGGTGGCAGGAATGGTCGACGATCCAAGCGATCTCGTCCTGAGAGCCGTGTTCGAATGCCTTATTTCCTATGACCCGTTCGGCACGCGTCCAGCGGTAATCCACGCTTTCAGGCGGGAACTCACGTCGCCGGACCCACTCACGCGAATCTTGGCTGCACGCGGGCTTTGCGTGCCAAAACAAACAGGTCTTGTCCCGCGAGACCATGATGCGTGCAAAGAAGTTCTCGATACCATTGAAGACGTGCTCACGAAGCCCCAGGACCATGATGTCCGGGGTTTCGCAGCGCGGCAGTTCGAGTACCTGCGCGTCGACAAAGCCATGGTGCCCGGCCTGAAGAAGTGGCTCGCTTCCCGTGAACCTGAAATCAGTGCCGTAGCCGCAAAGCAACTGGCCAATTTGGGCCCAGATGCCGTTGATGCGGTACCGGACTTGATCAAAGTGTTACAGGCGCCGAAGGTTGCGCAAGCGAAAGCCGCGGGGAGAAGGCCAACAAGCCAGACGCCGCAGAGCAGGCAACGAGTGGCTGCAGTGGGTGCGCTAAGCGCCATCGGTTTGTCACAACCGGACGTTGTTGATGTATTATTGGCCGCGGCCGGCGACAGCGATCAGCACGTGTGCTCGGCGATCATCAGCGCTTTCCGCGATGCCGATCTCGTCCCACCAGACGCACGTAATCGTCTGACGGAGGCGATAATGGGCAATACCGAATTAGATGAAAAGTCGCAGCGGGAGCTTTGCGACAACGTCAAGACTATCAAGTGATGAGCGCACTCGAGCTTGAAGCGGTTTCAAAACCGATTCCTGCCACCCCATGTGGGTTTTGAAACTGCTTCGAGATTTTGCCACTCCTCGCTCATCCCGACCGGCCCTGTGCCGGTCGAAACGGGTTTGTGAACTACAAACGCCTGTTCTCCGCCCCTCCCCCTTCGCCCGTCGCCGGAGGCGGCGGGCGAAGGGGGAAGAGAGGTGGGCACGTCTCGATCTAGTTGCCAAACCTATACACCGACCGGCACAGGGCCGGTGGGGTTGTCCGGATCAGCGAGGAGTGTCGAGATTTTTCCGGAATTCGTGCAAGTTCCTGACTCCGCTTACGCTTATCAAGGTAGGCCGAGATTCCGGGATTTCCTGTAAGCTGCCGAAATCGTCCGTTAGAATAGCTAGACGGTGGTTGAACCATCGGCGGTTTGCACAACATTGGCGTCGGCGCAATGGACCTTTCGGCAGGCAATTCGACGCAGATTCAGACACTCTTGGACCACGCAGCCCATGGAGACGATGACGCCTATGGCGAGCTACTCGCCCGGGCGTCAGAGCGACTCCTGAAGCTGACCAGGAAGATGTTCAAGAACTATCCACACCTCCGACGTTGGGAGCAAACTGACGATGTTTTCCAAAGTGCAGCAATTCGACTTCATCAGGCCCTTTCACAGGTTCGACCGGAGACCACCCGGCAGTTCTTCGGCTTGGCCGCCACGCAGATACGGCGAACGCTCATCGACCTTGCCAGACACCACTTTGGCCCAGAAGGACACGCAGCCAGGCATCACACGGACGGCGGTACATCTGGCGGAGTGCTTCGGAATCAGCCGGATCATTCCGCCAAACCCGAATCCATTGAGGCGTGGGCCGAACTTCATGCCGCCGTCGACGCCCTCCCTCCTGACGAACGAGAGGTATTCGACCTGGCTTGGTACGGAGGCACGACACAGCGGGAAGCCGCCGGGATCTTGCAGATTTCCGAAACGATGGTCAGCCGGCGACTTCACCAAGCCCGACGCCATGTCTATCAGGCCCTTCATGGCGAACGGCCTCCTTTGGAGGAGTGACAACACCATGAGTATGGAAGACAAGCTCGGCGAACTTCTACTCGATTGGGACAAACGTCGCCAACAAGGCGAGGAAGTTTCGGCGGACACGATCTGTGAAGACTGTCCGGAGCTTGTTCCTACACTCCGGCGCCACATTGCCGAGCTGAAGGCGACCGACTGGATGTTCGAACCCGACGATGACGAAGATGACGACTTCCTTTCATTGCCAGACTTCCAAACGGCTCTGATCCACCGAGACGATACGGCAGAGATCAGCACGTCGCTTTCTTTTGACGAATTCGACCAGTGCTTGACATCCGCCGGCCTGATGACCGCCGAGGAACTTGCCGAGTTTCGAGAGGACCTTTCGCCGCAGCCGGAAGACTCCACGGAACTGGCCCGGCAATTGGTTCGTGACCAGAGACTTACCGCATATCAAGCCGCGGAGGTTTGCCAGGGAAAACAGGACGGCCTCGTCTATGGCGACTACGTTGTCCTCGACAAACTGGGCGCTGGTGGAATGGGCCAGGTCTTCAAGGTATATCACCGTCGCATGAAACGAGTGGTTGCACTGAAAATCTTAAGGCCCGATGCCGCTAGTTCAGCCCAAGCCGTCGTACGATTCCAAAGGGAAGGGGAGGCCGCGGCGAGGCTAACCCATCCGAATATCGTCACTGCCTACGACGCACGCGAAGATCTGGGCGTTCACTATTTGGTTCTGGAATACGTGGAAGGAACGGACCTTTCTTCCCTGGTCAAGCGAAATGGTCCATTGCCCGTCCCAGCGGCGGTGGATTGCATCATCCAAGCGGCCCGAGGCCTGGAGTATGCGCATGGGGAAGGTGTTGTTCACAGGGACATCAAGCCAGGCAACCTGCTTCTGGACACGAGCGGCGCGGTGAAAGTCCTGGACATGGGGTTGGCCCGGCTGGAGAAGCTCGAAGATGACAACACGAGTGTCCAAACCGAGGCTGAGATTACCCGAGATGACTCGGCCCTGGGAACCGTCGATTACATGGCCCCGGAGCAGGCACGAGACACCAAACACGCCGACGCCCGTGCCGACATCTATAGCCTGGGTTGCACGCTGCACTATCTTTTGACTGGTCGCCCGGTTTACGGGGGCAGCACGTTGATGGCCAGAATGATGGCACATCAGCAGCAGGATATTCCGTCACTTGATGCGACCAGGTCGGACGTTCCGGATGAGCTGTCGGCGGTATTTCGGAAAATGTTGGCAAAACGGCTGGAAGATCGTTATCAGTGTGTAGCGGATTTGCTTGAAGACCTGGAAGCCGTTGCGCTTCAAGTTGCCGACCAGGACATTGTTCCGTATCTGGCCCCCGGTGTTGGCGTGCCCCATATCGACTTACGGTCGAAAGAAACGTCGTCCACCACCAATGACGCAACCTTTGACCTTCCCCCAATGCCGCAACCGGCGGAAGCAAAGCCGACCCGGAAGCCAGCGCCGGCTACTGCCAGGAGTCGAACTTTTTTCCTCGGCGGCGCAGCCATCTTGGCTCTCTTGCTTGGCGGCGGAATCTACCTGGCCGCCATCATTCTACGAGTGGAGACGCCCGAAGGCACGGTAATTCTAGAGATTGGGGAATCGGAGAAACCCGTCGAGGTCAATGTATCCGAAGACAAAGAGATCACCATCACCGACCCGAATGATGGCCAAAAGATTCGCATCACGGTCGAACGTGGCAAGCGAACTTTGACTCTCCGCAAAAACGGCTTCGCTACCGAAGCGATGAAGTTTGATCTGACATCGAAGGACGGTAGACGCGTGTGCGTGACGTTCGTGCCGAAACGAAAACCACGCACAACCGCTGAGTTGTTCGCAGAATTGTCCGCGGAGGAAAAGGCGGCTGTCGCGGAACTTTGGACATATCGGGATAATATCCTGCTCATTGACCGAAGCCCGGCTAAGTTAGCGTTAGCAGGTTATTTTCACGGCAGACAGGGGCTTCGCAGTCGCCTCCGACATCTAAAGGTGCTGACTAACTTGCATTATCTCTACCTGCGAAGATGCAGAATGTCTGACACGGACTTGGAACACCTTGCTAACTTAGATGAACTCCAGTACCTATTCCTCGCCGAAAACCCTGTGACCGACGCCGGGCTTGAACATCTCAAGGGGCTGACAAACCTACAAATCCTCGGGCTTGAGAATACACAGGTGACTGTCGCTGGAGTGATGGAACTTCAAAAGGCTCTGCCGGAGTGTGTGATCGAGTGGCCGAGCAGAGTGCCTCGCGAGCCACCCTCAAGCCCCAAGATGACCGAGGACGAAAACGCGGCGATCGCAGAGCTTTGCTTATTAGGGGGCGACATCGTGCCCATTGACCGAGGCCCAGCTCGACCAGCACTACTGTGTTCTTTTTACAAAAAGAGAAACCTGGCCAACCACCTGCAACCTTTAAGCGTGCTGACTAACATGTGCCTTCTCAACCTGTATCACTGCCATGTGGCTGACGCGGACTTAGAGCATCTGGCAACCCTAAACGGACTTCACCGTCTTAAGCTCTGCGGGGACAAGGTCACTGACGAGGGCTTGAAACACTTGAAGTGCCTTACCGAGCTGCGGTCTTTGATGCTGGGTGAGAGGCAAGTCACGGATGCAGGCTTGAAGCATTTGAGGGGCCTGGACAAACTCCAAACACTGAACCTTTGGGATATGCCAATCGACGGCACTGGCTTCGTGCACCTGAAGGAACTTGGTGCGCTGCGAGTGCTCACCCTGGGGCGCACTAGGATTAACGACGCCAGCCTAGAACACATTAAAGGGCTGACCAATCTGCAGATTCTCAACGTTAGCGATAGACAAGTGACCGATGCTGGCCTGAAGCATCTTAGCGGGCTGACCAATCTGCAGGGTCTCATCCTTACCGGTACACAAGTGACCGATGGTGGCCTGAAGCATCTTAGCGGGCTGACCAATCTGCAGCGTCTCCACATTGGCAATAGACAAGTGACCGATGCTGGCCTGAAGCATCTTGACGGGCTGACCAATCTGCAGCGTCTCCGCCTTGACGATACACAAGTGACCGACGCTGGCTTGGTGCATCTTAGCGGGCTGACAAACCTGGAGACACTGTTTCTTACCAATACACAAGTGACTGACGCTGGCCTGACGCACCTTAGCGGGCTGGCCAATCTGCAGTGTCTCATCCTTACCAATACACAAGTGACTGACGCTGGCCTGACGCACCTTAGCGGGCTGGCCAATCTGCAGCGTCTCGGCCTTAACGATACACAAGTGACTGACGCCGGCTTGGTGCACCTCAAAGGGCTGACAAACCTGCAGGAACTCACGCTTGATAATACACGAGTGACAGTTACTGGATTGACCGACCTTCGCAAGGCTTTGCCGCAGTGTCAGATCGAGTATGCGGGCAATGTGCTTCCGTAATGAAGGCTGCGCCAGCTTCCGTCATCCAGACACCCAAAACGATCGCGACGCGGAGCGAAATCAGCCGGCACGCGCTAGCGTCCGGTTGTCCCAGAAACCGTGGGCTAGCGCCCAGCGGCTGATTTCTCCTGGTTGTGGCAGGGTCTCCCGACCCTGCCGCGGCCAATGACCGTAGGTCTCCAACTTCAAAAACCACAAGGGCGTAGTAGGTCCCGCTTGCCGAGCGGGACCTGAGCAGAGTAGGACGCGGCAAGAGGTCCCGTCCGGCAGCCGGGACCTACCTGGAACTGTTTCACGGCCTTCCGTGCCGAAGGCACAGCCTTATGACAGCCCAGGGTGGAGCGACGTTAGTCGCGCAACCCTGGGGATGTGAAGACAATGGATTCGCGAACCCCGAAGGGGTGGCCGTAATGGGCCGACCGTTGTTAGGACCGCCCCGTTGGGGCTTACGACGTATGCAAAACCTGTTCCCAGGGTTGCGCGACGCTCGGTTCCCTCGCGTCTCTCCACCCTGGGCTATCTTAGATCCGTCCCTTCGGGACTGAAACAAGAACGGACACAAGGTATCTACACAAGTTCGTCCCGCTCCTGCAAAAGGCCGGGCCTTCGGCCAAAGGAGGTTGCGATGTCCTGTGCATTTTCTGCCGTAGGCGTTTTGGCAGCTATGCTTTCGGCGGCTGCCGGCAATCATGGCCAGAAAACCGAAACGGACCTGGAACGAATCCAGGGCGTTTGGGTCGCCACCGGGAGGACCAGAACGTACATGGTATTCGAGGGCAATACCATGGGCGGCGGGCCGACGAGGACGCGATTCCACTTGAATCCGAATACGAACCCCAAACAGATTGATTGGGGATTCCAGCCCGGCATTTATTCCTTGGAAGGGGATACTCTGCAGCTCTGTCTTGCCGGCCGCAAGGGCCTATTTATCCGAACAGGCTATTTCTCTCGGCCAGAGGAGTTCTCCACGCCGCCGCCGACCATGTTTGTGACCAAGAGGAGACACACCACCTGGACTCGCACCACGCTGACTCCGCAATCTGACGAAATACTGATCCAAGGAGAATGGAACTTGGTCTCGACGGAACGCAACGGCCACGAAAACCCGACCCCGAAAATCAAACCGCCGGCAGCCGAATCGGCGAAATTCAAGCGAAAAACGGGCAAGCAAGCCGATCGAGAGTTGTGGACCGCTACGAGTTTCGGTGTCAGTAGCTCCCGCGTGCAAGCTCACTGCGGGAGCGAGAAAACTGGAGTGAATTACGTTCTCGATCCTGCGGCCAACCCGAAGAGGGTCAACCTGGTCTTAAGGCAACAAAACGTCATTCCGGGGATCTATTCTTTGGAAGGAGATACGCTCAAGGTCTGCGTGCCCTTCTTGAACGAGCATATCTGGTTCGTCGACCCGAAGAAGTGGGGCCCGTGGCCCAACCTCCTGCAACGCCCCAGGCAACTGGCAACCAAGCCCCGCGATGGACAGTTCCTAATGGTCTTTCAGCGGAAATAGCGGGCGTAGGTCAAGCTGTGCCTGACGGAATTTGCCTGCCATTTGGCATTTTGGGGCATCGCCCGTCCGTTTCCGTCAAGCTGCAACACTGCCAAACTGGGAAGCCCCGTGAACGCAATCGGCGCGACAACGCGTATTCCGTCATGCGGAGCATGACCTACGGACTAGATTGCCAAAAAGCATGCTGACCGACGAAGATCTATTCGTGAAGAGAGATCCCATAGCATGGGTGATACTCTTGAGTGTCACCTTTTACGCTGGTTCGTTCCTTTTGCCAATTTACGAGATGCCGCGCGTATGGGGTTGGCAAGCCTTTATCGTTGGCCTGTTTGCATTGTTAGACGGTGAAAGCTTGATATGGCTCGCCAACCCAGCGTATTGGACGGCGCTCATATTGTATGGTCGCCGACGAAGGAAGGTCGGCATGTTTGTCCTGTCTCTTATCGCCTTTGGATTAGCCCTGTCTCTTCTGTTCCAATTGGACATTCACGAGCTTTCCGGACTCCGTGTGGGCTACTACGCATGGCTTTCCAGTCATTTCGTCTTAGTGGTGGCGAGCGCGGTCGAGTTGTATCGGCGGGTTCTTCGTCCGCCGGCGTCAAAGCGGCTGCGTTGGAAGCAGCTAAGCCTGCGTGCTTTGTTTGTGGTGACGGGCGTCATCGCGGTCGCTCTAGCGATCTTCGTCATGCCCGTTGTCAGATTGCGACAGCAGCGGAAAACCGTTTCGGAGATCGAAGTATTGAACGGGCAAGTGGTCTACGACCCGGCGCTCGAATATTCGAGATCACGTTTTCGCTGGTTCGCCCGATGCATCTATGGGGACGACGTTTTCCAAAGCGTTTTACGCGTACGCATGGGCGGAAGCGGAAAGTCTGTTGGTGACTCGGACTTGCGATACCTCGCCAGTCTACACGGGTTGGAAAGTCTCTCACTCAAAAACGCCCAGCTCTCCCGCGTCGGCGTCGCCCATTTGTCCGGGCTGCCCAGTCTGACGCACTTGACCATCTCGGACTCCCTTGTCGCGGAAGGAACATTCGAGCGGCTGAAGCGGATTCCGAGCCTGCGTGAGCTGACGTTGCAGCGTGTCCCGTTGTCCAGGGATCTGTTGGAGGAATTAGGATCACTACGCAGCGTAAGAGTATTCTTGACGATGACGTCGACGCTCTCAACCGACGAAATGTCAACGCTAGTGGAGTCGCAGAATATCCACACTCTTGCATTCGATCGAGTGAGAGTTCCGCCCGAAACATGGATGCGCATGGGGCGCGTTGGAGGGCTGAGAAGGCTGTGTTTTGGTGGAATGAGCCTTCCCGGTTCTGCATTCGAGGCGATTGGGCGGCAGACGCAACTTCACGTCCTGTCCATGCAAAACGTACGGGCTACCGATGATGCGTGGGCGGAGATGCCGAGATTGGAGCAACTGAGGGAACTGATGTTTCATGACATGGTACTTTCCATCTCGGCCTGCGAGGCAATTGGGCGTCAGAGTCGCCTCCACTACCTCAACCTGAACGATACGTCGATCGCCGCTGGAGGACTAGTGTCGGTTAACCATTTGAAGAATCTCGAAACGCTTGCACTTCATCGAACGGGAGTCACGGCGGAAGACTTGCGACAAATACACGAACTTCGCCAACTTGCTCGCTTGGAGCTACGTGCGACCAGAGTATCCGATGAGATATGCGATACCCTACGACAGATGACGAGCCTAAGGAGTCTTAATCTCACGCATACGCTCGTGAGTCAAAAGGCGGTTGACCAACTTCGGGAAGACCTGCCCGGTTGTGATGTGCGATATGAGCGATAACGAAAAGCGCACCACCAGTTCCATCCCAGAGCCCAGGGTCGCGCCGCGGCGAAGCCGCAGAGCGCACCCTGGGTTACGTATCCCAAAACACGCGCATACGCCAAAGGCGTTACACAAATGACCACAACGACGACCCAACGCCGATACGATCACGAGCCAGCACAGCCACGTCCCCGTTGTGTAACGCCTTCGGCGTATGGGAGGTGCGGGGCGTACAATCACCCAGGGTGCGCCGCGAACGACGATTCTGTCGTATCGCGGCGACCCTGGGCTTTGGAATGGAACCGCTTCGCGGTAAGCGGTCACCTCCAGTCTTGCGTCCTGGGCGCTACAAGTTTTCGACGTGTTGAAGGACGCGCCGCAACGGATCTTCAACGATCGTTGCGTCCAGGTGGCGTTCTGTCTGTTTTGGGGTGGCAAGTATGAGCAGCGAAAACGACGACCAAGACCAAGCGAGATTTGAACGACAGGCCCGCGCAGTGGTGCTGGCGACGGCGCTGGCGACGGCGCTGGCAACGCCAATTCTCGTGGTTTTGGTCGCAATGTTGAGTCCGCGCTGGCCAGGCCCCTGGGTACGTCTCCAACTAGTCCTGTTCGTTTGTGGCCCCTTTGTGATTCTCGGAGTGATCGCTGGCATTGGGATAACGATCGCCCTCATACGTTGGAGACGCCACCCATACAGATCGATATTTGTGGTGGTTGTCTGCTCAGCGGTCTTGTTTGCGGGTCTGTGGCGATGGGCAGTGCATCTCGATATCTTGCCCGGTTATGAGTCTCCGTTCTATTCCTATCCTCCATTTTGGCTCGCTATTGCGATCGGTTTGGGTACGTCATTGGTTATTGCCTTTCGTTGCCGGGTTCCTACTCACTGAATCACATTGATGTACGTCGCCGAGCATTCTGGTCGAAACATAGGTACACCGAAGGGACCCACTCGCGGCAGTTGGGAATGCCCAGCCAGGCGCGGCGGTCCGACACGCCCCTGCAGGTTGGACCGCTATTCCTGCGCGCGTCGGTGAAAGCGACCGGCGCGTCGAAGTGCTTGTTCGTTGCGCGTATGTCGCCCCCACCGACAGCTCGAAACACAATCTGCCTGCGCGCTCGGGTGTTCACGACCTGTGCCGGAAACGGCAATTTGGAAAGTACATTAGGTGGCGCACACCCAAGTCAGCCGTTCCCCCAAATTCTGAAGTGGCTGACGCGTGGGCGACCGGGGCAACGGACGCGCGCTGGAGAAAGGAGCAGAATCCCCTCCCGGCCAGTCAACGGTGGAATTCGCTTACAACCAAAGTGGAGGTAACGATGGCAACGCTGGCCAGTATTTCATACGCTATAGCATTCGCCAAGACCTTCGTCGATCTGGCCTCAAGCGTGTTAGCCTCAATTGCGCACCGCGTAGGCCGGACCGAGGCCGAACCCCTTGCCGGAACGGCGCAAACCAGCTTTATTGCTTTGACAGCCTGTGCCGTAAACAACGCCATTAGAAGAGGCCGAAGTTCCGGCAGTTGCACGGTTTGCTTGGTCCGGCCTACAAATTGGTGCGCAAGACAGTCAAGCTCGGAATGATGACGTGTTTCCAACATCAGTGAGCGGACGTACGCCGATGCATCAAATCCGTTTGGGCTTCGCGGCCCTTTGCGTAGCCTGTTGCTTTTGCTCGGCAGCGACAGTGACCGCCAAGGCACAGGAACCCGCTCGGGACGCGCCGGCACGGAAGGCGGGTAAGAGTGACGACTTGTTCGCCGACGTCAGGCGGAAGATTCAGCGGGAGATGGCGGAGTCGGGCGTGCCGTCCTTTGCCGTTGCGGTCGCCAGAAACGGCGAAATCATATGGGAAGAAGCCTTCGGATGGGCCGACCTCCAACGCCGAATCCCCGCCACGGTGCACACCATGTACTCCCTGGCGTCGGTCTCCAAGCCCATCACCGCCACGGGCCTGATGGTGCTTGTGGAACAGGGCAAGCTCGACCTCGACGCGCCCGCCAACCGTTACCTCGCGCGGGACAGCAGGATGAAGGTATGGATCGGCGATCCGGAGGAAGTCACGCTGCGGCGTCTGGCGAATCACACGGCCGGGCTGGCTCGCCACGTGCATTTCTATCAGGCCGAGGAAATCTCCCTCAAGCCATCCATGGAGGAATCCATCCGACGCTACGGCAACGTCGTGACACTGCCCGGCGAGCGGTACCGGTACAGCAACTTCGGCTACGGCATCCTGGACCACTTGATCGCGCGGACCTCCGGCGTGACGTACGCCGAATTCCTGCGCCGCGAAGTCTTCCTGCCGCTAGGCATGACCCGGACCTCGGTGGACATCGGTCCCGGGCTTGCCGAGTTCGCGGCCGTTCGGTATGCCAATCTCGACACGCCGATTCCGTTCTACACCACGGACCACGCCGGCGCCTCGGCCGTCTACGCCAGCGTGCACGACCTGGTCCGATTCGGCATGTTTCATATTGGCCAATCTGGCCCGGACCAGAAGGCCATCCTCTCCGAGGAAAGCCGGGCCGCCATGCAGGTGGCGACCGCCTGCATGGCCCCCGTGAACCTGGCCGATTTGAATCTGTATCCCGGTTCCTGCTACGGCATCGGCTGGGTGATTGACGACGACGAGCTCGGCAAGCGGATCAGTCACGGCGGGGGAATGGGCGGCGCCGCCTCGAAGATTCTGATGCTGCCCGACGAAGGGATTGTCGTGGTCGCCGCGGCGAACAAGTTCTGTCGGCTGCCCTGGGAGATCGAAAGAGACATCCTCTCCGCGCTGATTCCGGGGTACGCGGAAAAGTCAGCCGAGCACTGGAGAAAGCGCCGGGAGACGATGGTGAAGTGCGAGAAGAAGGAGTATGCACCCGTCTCCGAACTCCTGGGCGATTGGGAGGGTTTCGTGCGAACGTACGCGGGCGATTTTCCCATGACGCTGTCGTTCAAGGAATCGGGCGATATCCACGCCAAGCTCGGCGACCAACTGCCGGTGCTGGTCGCCAACGCCAGGTTTTCGAACGGACGCCTATCGGGAAGCATGGCTGGCCGGTTAGACACTCCAGACGCCAATCGTCGAGAGTGGCGTCCGCAACACCATCTGGACCTTGATCTGAAACTGCGGGGCGACGTTCTCAATGGGGCAATCGTCGCTATCGCCGGCAACTCGTTAAGTCATTGGTGCGAATTGCGAAGAAAGGCAATGGAACGATGAAGGCATGTTTGAAGTTTGTCGTAGCGTTCGGCGCGGCGTTCGTGCTTCAGGCCGGCGCTGAAGGCGCCGACTACTTCGTCAACAAGCGAGGCAACGACGCCAATGACGGCGCGGGGCGGGCAACGGCCTTTCTGACCATACAGAAGGGCGTGAATGCATTGAAGCCCGGCGATACGCTGACGATCGGGCCGGGAGAGTATTTTGAAAACGTGCATCGCGCGAATCTCGGCAGCCAGGACGTAGGTACCGTCATCCGGGCCGAGATTCCCGGCACGGCGGTGCTGCGAGGCGATGTTCCCGCGCCTGAATTCAAGAAGATTGACGGGTACCGGTTCATCTATGCCGCTCCGTTCGATCAGGAGCCGAAAGCCGTCCTGGAACATAATAAACTGCATACATTCTTCCCGAAGGCAAATGTCGCGGAACTGGAGTTCGATCCCGGTTTCTTTCATTATGACGCCGATTCCAAGACACTCTACATCTCGAACCCGGATCTAAGCGATCCGGACCAATGCCGTTACACGGTGTCGGTGGAAGCCAAACAGGGTTTGGAACTGAGGCATCCCCAGCGGCTGACCATCGAAGGACTGGCCGCGACCGGATTCGACTGGGGCATGTTGCTCGTAACTCCCGTTTCGTGCGTGGTGCGCGACTGTGTCTGCTTCATGAACGTCGGAGGCATCATGCTGCAGCCTCCCGACGGGGTCGGGGGGAAGGAATGCGGGGCCAATAACTTCGTCGAAAACTGCGTGTGTTACGGGAACACCTTCGCCGGGATCGTGCGCTACGCCGCCAAGAACGACGTGATCCGCAATTGCTACACTTACAAGAATGTGCGCGAAACCGACGAACATTTCGGCATTATGCATTATGGCGGTATGACGGGACCGCTTCTGATCAAGAACAACATCTCGTGGGGGCACAACTTCAACTTCTCCGTCAAACCGGTCCATCAGGAAAGGTTGGAAAACTGCGTGGGGCTGGGTTACATCCGGATCCGGGACGCCCATATGATCCATAACCTGATCGGCGGCGGCAATGAGTACGATCGTAGCTCATCAACAGCGCCTGCTCACAATATTCTCTTCCTGCGCGAGAAGGAACTTGACAAGGATTTCGAGTTCGCCGATCCCGACAACCTGGACTTCCGCCTTCAGCCCGATTCGCGGTTCCGCGGCACGGCCCCGGACGGGACCGACGGCGGTCCATATCCTTACGAGGCCAATATCTTCTACGTATCGCCCGTCGGCGATGACCGGGCCGATGGTTTGTCCATGCGTAAGCCCTGGCGCACGCTGGCGCGCGCGATCAAGGACCTGCGCCCGGGGGATACGCTCTATTTGGCCGAGGGGAAATATGCAGCCGCGCCTTGGAACAAGGCGGGCGGCGGTGAAACGCCGATCCGGATTCTGGGCCGCGGCCGCGGGACGGTCATTATCACGGGCAAACTGACCCTGACCGGCGGCGCGGGAATTGTGTTTGAACGCTTGAATTTTGCCCACGGTGCGGCCTTGGCCGACAGCCGCGACCTGACGTTCAAAAACTGCACGTTTTTCAGCACCACGGGCGGACTGAACGCGGACAAGGTCAACGATCTGAAGATCAAGCACTCGGTGTTTGCGGGCGCGCAGTTGCTTCTGACGGAAACCGAGGCGGTGACGCTGACCGGGAATATTTACGCCAATGCCGACAAGCCTGCCGTCCGGCTCGACTCGGCCGGCGCCATCCGCTATTCGGACTACAACAATTACCAGGACACGGCGCATTCGTGGGTAGTAGACGGCGCAGCATGGTCCTTCGCCGACGTGCAGCAGCGACATCATGACCGTTATTCGCAAACACTGGAGCCGGAATTCATCGTGGCCCACGGCGTGCCACGTCTGCTGAACGAGAGTCCGTTCAAGAGCACTGGGCCCAACAGTACGGCATTGGGCATTCACCAAGAGTACGATCCCGCGCCGGAAACTCTGAGTCTGGTCGGCCCATTCCTTCATTCTACGAGCGACACTTCGGCCAATATCGAGTGGTGGACGTCGCGTCCGGCCGTCTTCTCGCTGGCGTGGGGCGAGACGCCGGACACGAGAAACGTCCTGGGTAGGTTCACAGGCTCTGCGCGTTTCAACACGTACAGTCTGACTGGGCTCGAACCTGATCGAACCTACTATTTCAAAATCGTCTCGGCGGATGCGTCGAATAGGCAGAGAGGGGTGACCCTGCCCGTGCTTCGGCCGGAAAACGCGGTGGTCTCGTTCAAGACCGCAGCAGCTCCGGCCGAGCCGCGTATCTATCACGTGGCGCCGGACGGCAATGACGCCAACAGCGGCTTGAGCCGCGAGCAGGCGTTTCGGACGATATGCCGCGCCGCGGACCGGGTTGGCCCCGGCGACACCGTCATGATCGCCAGCGGCGATTACAACGAAACGGTGCGCATCCGCGCGGCGGGGACCAAGGAGCGTCCGATTACGTTTCGTTGCGTAAAGGGCGAAAAGGCGGTTCACCGGGGCGAAAACCTGCCTCGATCCTTCGAGGTCATCTTGAAGCCGGATGTCCGATTCGACGGATTGTATTTCCGGGGACAGAGCTTCTGGCGCGAGGGTTTCGTGGTGCGGCAAAGTCCACGCGTACAGATCACACGTTGCCTCAACACAATGGTCAGCGCCAGCGACAGCCCTGAGATGCTGGTCCGGAACTGCGTGCTGCACGGGGGATGGACGTCGGTTGCGCTGAGCCGCTGTCCCGATTCACGCGTCGAGAACAACGTGTTCATCATGACGATACTGCGACAGCTCACCTGCGACGCTCCGACAGTTGTGCGCGGCAACATCTTCTGCGAATGCGTCCGCAACAAGACCCATCAAACGCTCCTGCAGCTTTCCTCGAAGGTGAAGGAGTCGAACAACTGTTTCTACTTGCGCTGGCCCGAGGACGAGAAGCTGGCGATCAACAACAGAACGTTGCCGGAGTACCGGGCCCGAACCGGCTCCGATGCGTTCACCGCCAACCCCATGTTGCCGGGCACGCCGGGCCGAGTTCAGGGCTGGCAGCGAAGTTCGGACAAGGATTTTGACGAGTTCTTCACCACGAATCCGGAATTGATCCTGCGCGGCATCGGACTGCAGCCGGAAGCGTTTC
>JADHUC010000141.1 GCA_016784735.1 Pirellulaceae bacterium
ATCTGTCGATCCGCTCCTTGTACCAGTCGTAGGTTCTGGGTGCCCGGTGGAGCTGCGTCCAGTCCATGAAGTGCTCGACGACTTCCGCGACGGTCCCCGGAGCAATCGGTTCCTCCGGCGCCTTGGACATCAGTTCATGGAAACGGCGTTCCGCTTCCTTCTTCTCTGGGCCGAGGGGGTGTTGTACGCCGTTGATCGTGACGTAATACTGGTTGCACTGAGCCCGCCACCACGGTTTTGGTCTTCGTGCCATTTTCCGTCCTCCTACCGGAATTGTGTGCAGAAATTCCGTGCATGGCAAGAGGCACAGAACAGAAGTAGTTTTAGAATAAGCGTTTATGAAACTGGGGTGAGGGACTTTTAATCCGTAGGTCCGGGGTTCGAGCCCCCGCAACCTCACTGGCCATTGGGGGCCGTTTTAGAAGAGCCTCGCGCAGGACGTCCCTTTGGGTGGTTTTCATTGGCCTTGCCCATGCTTTTCGCCAACGTTTGTGGCGGTACACGTCTACGATAATCTACCATGGAAAAGACGAGAGTCGCCATTGTCGGGTTCGGTACCATTGGTACGGGCGTTGCCCGTCTGCTACTGGACCAGGGAGACCGGACGGCCCGACACGCGGGACGGACATTGTGGCTGGAGCATATAGCCGACGTCGACGTGACCAGTCCTCGCGACGTTGATCTGCCGCTTGGCGTGCTGACAGACGATCTGTCGAGAATCACGGACAACCCTGAGATCAAGGTGGTTGCCCAGCTAATTGGGGGCATCGAGCCAGCGCGGACGATCATGCTTCGGTTGCTGGAGAGCGGGAAGGATATCGTGACGGCCAACAAGGCATTGTTGGCCGAGCATGGCCCCGAGTTGTTCGACCGAGCCCGCGAGTTGGGACGATCGATTGCCTTCGAAGCCTCGGTGGCTGGCGGTGTGCCGATCATTGCGAACATCAGTCAGTGCCTGTCGGCGAATCAACTCACGTCGTTGCGCGGCATCCTGAACGGCACCAGTAACTTCATCGTTTCTGAGATGGAGGAACGGGGCGCCAACTACGACGACGCCGTGAGAGAAGCTCAACGTCGCGGCTTGGCCGAAGCTGATCCGGCCATGGACGTGGACGGCACGGACGCCGCGCAGAAGCTAGCGATTCTGGCTCACTTGGCCTTTGGGGCGCGCGCACACTGGCGCGACATACCGCGAGTGGGGATCGACAAGCTGGATCCCGCGGACCTTCGCTATGCGAAAGAACTTGGGTATCGCGTGAAACTGTTAGCGGTGGCCAGCCTGACCGAAGAGGGGCTGGAACTGCACGTCTCGCCGACACTGGTCCGCATGGGACGACCTTTGGCCGAGGTCCGCGAAGCCTACAACGCGATCAGCGTTGTGGGCGATGCCGTGGGTCGCGTGTTCTATCATGGGCTTGGGGCCGGCCAAATGCCCACGGCGTCGGCCGTGGTGGCCGACATGATCGACACGGTCGTGGGCCGCACAAAGATCACGTTTCAGACGCTGGAACTCTGGTCCAAAGACGAATCGCGTGTGACGGTGCGAGACTTCGCCAAACTGCCGGCTCGCTACTATCTGCGTTTCACCGTCAAGGACCGGCCAGGGGTACTTGCGAACATTGCCGGCGTGTTAGGCCGCAAGAACGTCTCCATCGCTTCGGTGATCCAGCACGAACCGGACCAAAACGGCGATGTCGATACCGTACCGCTGGTCATCATGACTCACACAGCGACGGAAGGGGACATGCAAGCCGCTATCGAGGAAATCGATCAACTGGCGTGCGTCCACGACCAAAGTGTTCGCATGCGGGTGCTGGAAGCGTAGTGCTAGCATCCCCGTAAAACCGTCGTTTCAAGAACGATCGCAACCTGCTAAAGTCCCCATCTACGCGCGATGGCACGCGCCGATGAATTCCTTAGTTGGACTTCCGCCACTTTGACGCGAAGTCCGCGGATTCACTAGCCCGACGCGCCAGCGAGGGATTTGCCGCAACGTGGTCCCTCGCTTGCGCTTCGGGTTAGTGTGGGATGGTAGAGTGGCGCTGACGATACTCCAGGCGCGACGTATCCGCCGTCTAAAGGGGCCACCGCGTAGCTGTCAGCACCGAGGCACATGAGCAGGTTAACTCGCTACGTACTGGGCGAACTTCTCAAGGTCTTCCTTGTCACTATGGCTGGGATGACCGTGTTGATGTTGATTGTCGGAGTAGCTCAGGAGGCGATTCGTCAGGGATTGGGGCCGGAACCGATTATTCGGCTGGTTCCGTACGCCATGCCCAACGCGTTGCGCTTCGCCGTGCCTGGGACGATTCTGTTCGCTGCTTGTAGCGTCTTCGGACGGATGGCCGCGTCGAACGAAATCACGGCGTTGAAGTCCTTGGGGATCTCTCCCATGAGAGCCGTCACGCCGGCGTTGGTGTTGGCGTTTCTTGTCAGCCTGGTTGCCGTATGGCTGAACGACGTGGCCGTATCCTGGGGCAAGAAAGGTATGCAGCGGGTGATTCTGCATTCGGTCGAGCAAATCGCTTACGGAATGCTGCGCACGCAACGTTCGTATGCCACGCGGCAGTTTTCCATCAACGTCAAGGGAGTCGAGGATCGCAAGTTACTTCGCCCGATGATTTGCTTTCATTCCGATGAAGGTTCGCCTTCTACCGTTCTGATGGCTCAGACAGCCGAGTTACAACTGGATCAAGACAAGGGGCTGTTGAATGTTCTTCTGACCAACGGCGAAATCCGGGTCGGCGATCAAGTCTCGGTGCGGTTTCCCAACAAGACCATCAAGCACGAAATCCCGCTGACAGAAGCGGCTCGCAAGGGGAGTATCGGAGGCGGGTCTGCCAACCTGCCACTTTGGCAAATTGCCCACGAAAAGCGCAAGCAGCAAACGGAAATCGAGCAGCTTCAGAACGAGTTCGCCGTCGAGGCCGCTTACCAGATGCTGACCGGCGACCTAGCAGGCTTGACCTCGGCCGAGTGGCAAGCCCGGCATGCACGATTGGAGGGCGCTCGTTATCGCCTGAACCGCCTGGAGACCGTGCCGTGGCGTTGTTGGGCGAACGGCTTCAGTTGCCTGTTTTTCGTCTTGGTAGGCGTACCACTGGCGATCCGTATGCGCAATGCAGACTTGTGGACCAGTTTTGCCGTCTGTTTCCTACCGATACTAATTGTCTACTATCCCCTACTGGCATACGGCGTCGAACGGGCCAAGAGCGGCGACCTGCCGGCCTACTCGGTTTGGTTAGGCAATGTCATCCTGGCAGTGGCTGGTCTTTGGTTACTGCGTCGAGTCCTGCGCTACTGAACGGGGCGCGCCGGTGCATTCCCGTGATGTCTGTCGCTTGACGATTGGAAAACAAGTGGCTAAATTGTTCATGTGAGGTCGATACTCTGGTCTAGAGACTTGCACGAAGGACGATTTGAGATGGATACGTTGCTCGCCCTACTACCGCTACTTTTGCTCGACGGCAGAGGGCCGTAGGGGGAGATTGCACACAGGAATAGTCCAAGCAACGGCCCCGAGGTCCTTAAAGCCTCGGGGTTTTTTGTTGGAATATCAGACGAATTGGGATCAGCCACGATGATGACGCCTTTCCAGACAACTCGACGCGCGATTGACGGCCTATCGAGGGCGCGGTTGTTGCTGCTGTCGCCAGCCAAGGGCTGGCATGCTCGGTAACACCGCATTCGGTGGTTCCCTTGTCCTCGAGATCCATATCGCAAAAAGGCGTTTTCCAGAATGACAGATAAACGAAAGATCAGAATCTTCGACACGACACTGCGCGACGGCGAGCAGTCGCCGGGCGCGAGTATGAATTTGAATGAGAAGATGGAGGTTGCCCAGGCCTTGGTCGCTCTGGGTGTCGACATCATCGAAGCCGGTTTTCCTATTGCTTCGCAAGGCGATTTTGAGGCGGTTCGCGAGATTTCCAAAACGATTCGCGGATCCACAATTTGCGGTCTCGCTCGATGCAACGACGACGATATCGACCGTGCATGGGAAGCGGTCCAGCATGCGGAACGGGCTCGCATCCACGTGTTCTTGGCTACCAGCGCGATCCATCGGGAATTCAAGCTCCGTATGACGCCTGAGGAGATCGTCAAACGGGCTGTAGCCGGCGTCAAGCGAGCGGCCGGCTACTGCGACGACGTGGAGTTTTCGCCCGAAGACGCGGCCCGCACCGAGCACGACTTTCTGTGCGAAGTTGTTGAGGCTGCGATCGCCGCGGGCGCGACAACCGTCAACATTCCCGACACCGTCGGCTACGCCACGCCTGCCCGGATGGGCGAAACGATCCGAGTGCTGCGTGACCGCGTCCCCAACATCGACGAGGCCGTGATCAGCGTGCATTGCCACAACGATTTGGGGATGGCCGTGGCCAACAGCCTGGCATCGGTGGAAAACGGCGCGGGGCAGGTCGAATGCACGATCAACGGCATCGGCGAACGGGCCGGCAATTGCTCGCTGGAAGAGATCGTCATGGCCATCAGGACGCGTGCCGACTTCTACCAATGCCAAACCGGGATCAACACGAAACGCCTGGTTCCAACGAGCCGTCTGGTTGCGTCAGTCACCGGAATCCAAGTGCAGCGCAACAAGGCCATCGTCGGCCGCAACGCCTTTGCCCACGAAGCAGGCATCCATCAACACGGAATGCTCAAAGAGCGCACCACGTACGAAATCATGCGGCCCGAGGACGTTGGTTTTTCTCGGACCGAACTGGTGTTGGGAAAGCACAGCGGACGCGCGGCGTTAAACGACCGAGTAAAGGCGCTCGGATTCCACTTGAGCGACGAGCAAGTGGCCAAAGTTCTTTCTGAATTCAAGAAACTGGCAGACAAGAAGAAGGACATTTACGACGGCGACCTCGTCGCGTTGGTCGAACAGGAACTGCACGGCGTCCGCGAGGAAGACTGGAAGCTGGTCTCTTTCGAAGCTTCCTCGGGCACGGACCGCGTGCCTCGAGCAAGACTGACGTTAAGGCGTGGCGACGAACAGTTCACCGAAGAACTGACGACCGGCGATGGACCGATCGACGCAGCGTTTTCTGTCATCGAGAAAATCACTGGCAGAGAACTCATGTGCAAAGATTTCGAAGCCCGCAGCGCAACGATTGGCCGGGACGCTCAAGGCGAGGCAGTCGTGGACATCGAGCATGGCGGCGTCATGTATCGCGGCCGCGGCGTATCCACCGACACGGTGGAAGCCACCATCAAAGCGACCCTAAACGCCGTCAATCAGATCTCGAATTCCTAAGGCGACCTTCGGCCACAAGTCTCTTCGTTGCCGTCCTGAATTCGCTGGGAAAACAGGAAGGCTCCCAACGAATTCAGGGCGGCAGCGAAATTGCCTTCGCGGCCAACCCTACGCTCTACTGATTGCATACGCGTTTTTGCACCAGTATGATGCGGCGAAGAAATCGACTGGGAATTTGGCACAAAACGGCGAGGCAATCATGAGCGTGTACCTACTTGTGACCCTGGACACAAAAGGCGATGAAGCAGCCTTCGTGCGCGACCGATTGCAGGCGATGGGCGTCGAGGTCACGGTGGTCGACGCGGGCTGCATCGGCCAACCGTCGTTCGCCGGCGATGTGACTCGCGATGAAGTCTTTCAAGCCGCCGGTACAACGCTCGAGGCGATGATTGCCAAGAACGATCGCGGCGATGCCGTGACGCAAGCCGCCGTCGGCGCCGCGAAACTCGTCGCGGGTGCCTTCGCTGCCGGTCAAGTGGACGGCGTCATGTCGTTAGGCGGGTCGGCGGGCACGACAATCGGTACCACGGCCATGCGTACTCTGCCCATCGGTGTGCCAAAACTGATGGTCAGCACACTGGCATCTGGCCAAGTGCGCCAGTACGTCGGTTCCAAAGACATCATGATGCTGAATTCGGTGGTCGATATTGCGGGCATCAACCGGATCAGCCGCCGGATACTGGCCGAAGCCGCCGCGGCAATGGCAGGTTTGGTGCAGAACCCAATCGCCGACTCGGCCGATGATCGCCCTCTGGTCGCGGCCACCATGTTCGGCGTCACGACACCATGCGTCCAGCGGGCTCGCGAATTGCTCGAAGAAGCCGGCTACGAAGTGCTCGTGTTCCATGCCACAGGCAACGGCGGCGAAGCAATGGAGTCGCTGGTAGCCGAGGGCATGATTGCCGGCGTGCTGGACATCACCACGACGGAGTTGGCCGACGAACTAGTCGGCGGGATCCTCTCCGCCGGCCCGGAGCGTCTTACGGCTGCAGCCCGTTTGGGCGTACCCCACGTTGTATCCGTCGGAGCGACCGACATGGTCAATTTTGGGCCGCGTGACACCGTCCCAGATAAGTTCAAGGACCGCTTATTCTACCAGCACAACCCGACAGTCACGCTGATGCGGACGACACCGGAGGAATGCGCCGCGATTGGCAAGGACATCGCAAAGAAGGTTGCGGCCTCCAAAGGGCCAGCAGCAATCTACCTGCCGCGCAACGGAGTATCCGCCATTGATGCGGCTGGCCAACCGTTTGATGCACCGGAAGCCCGCGAAGCCCTGTTGGACGCAATTCGTCAGCATCACGGCAGTGTGGAACTTGTCGAGTTGCCCAACCACATCAACGACCCCGAATTCGCCGAAGCCTCCGCACGCCGGCTGATCGAGGTGATCGAGCCAAATCAGAAACCGCAGACAACGAAAAACGAGGTCTGACCCGTGCGAAGCCGGTCGTGCGAAGCCGTGGATGTCGAGGTTACGATGATCCCCATTGCGAACCTCTCGCATTCTGGCATTGCTGCAAGATCGAAGAAGCGACTATATTGCCTACGTGTTTACGAAGCCAAGACAAATCTGCTGCGAGCCGACAGTAAGCGTTGTCAGTGGTGGCATCGTCGGTTTTCCGCAAGGTGTTTCGGAATAACGACTTGAGCCACCTGCAGGAGTTAAGAAGAGAGGATTCTTTGGTGAATTCTCTCCGATTTCAAGGAGGGACAAGCATGTCAGCTATTGCCGAGAAGGAGACCTTGATACAAGCTAGTGCTAGCACTTACGCCTTTCGGGCTGGGCAGCTTGTAGAAGAGCTTCTCATCAAACGAGCGACCGAGCGGGCTCGCGAAGAAAAGAGTCCAGCGGTAACGGCAGAACAGGTGGCATCAGTGCTGGATGAGTTGCTGATCAAAGACATACGTGAACGCCTGGAAGAACGCAACGATAATGAGCCAACCCAGCGAGAGCGAAGAAAGGTTGCTTGAGCCGAGAGTAACAAAGGCTTTACAATCGTTGATGGGCGAGTTCCGGGAACTTGTGCTCGCCGAGGCTGCGAAAGTTTCGCCTGACGGTCGGATTGACGAAGGACATCTCGTTCAGGCATACACCCGGCTTGGTTTTCCGGACAGAGAGGCAGTTCAATTCGCGGATGCCCAATCTGTAATCTCGCGTATCTGCCATTGACAAGGACGGCCAACCATTCGATGCCCCGGAAGCCCGCGAAGCCCTGTTTGACGCGATCCGAAAGAACCACGGTAGCGTGGAACTTGTAGAATTGCCACACCACATCAACGACAGCGAGTTTGCGGAAGCGGCCGCACGTCGACTGATCGACATGATCAGGCAGAGCCAATAACACATCTACTCTTTCGTTGGTGATATTCTGCCGGGGATGGCTTGCTGCCGTTGCGACGATGCAGCACTCCACACACTCGAAATCAGTGCCTGAACGGCCAAACTCTCGATGGTCTCTCCTTCCCGCCCCTCTCACCAAGTCCACCTCACGTCGGGCTGGACTCAGGGTTGCCGCGGAGATCCGAATCCCTATCAGTCACTAACGTCATTTACTAGAATCTTAACCGTGAGCAAAGCACGGGGGTATCTCCAACAAGAACCATACGCATGAAACATATTCGGAACTTCTGCATTATCGCCCATATTGACCATGGTAAGTCGACTCTGGCCGATCGACTGATCCAGGCCTGTGGTGGCGTTACGCAACGTGAGTTCCGCGACCAACTGCTCGACGCGATGGATATCGAGCGTGAACGGGGCATCACGATTAAGAGCAATACGATTTCGCTTTCCTACCGTGCCCCGGACGGTCAAGACTATCTGCTGAACCTGATCGATACGCCGGGCCACGTTGATTTTTCGCACGAAGTACGACGTTCCCTGATGGCTTGCGAAGGTGCGTTGATTGTTGTCGATGCTTCCCAGGGGGTCGAGGCTCAGACGGTGGCCAACCTCTATCTGGCCCTGGATAGTGATCTGGAGCTTCTGCCGGTGATCAATAAGATCGATCTCCCGGCCGCGGACGTCGATCGTGTGCGCGAGGAGATTGATGCGGATTTGGGGCTGGATCCGTTCGAGGCGATCCCTGTTTCCGCAAAGACCGGCGTCGGCATCGAAGACGTGCTTGCCGGCATCGTCGAGAAGCTGCCAAGTCCCGACGGCGACCCGGACGCACCGCTCAAAGCTTTGGTCTTCGACGCCCATTTCGATCGGTACCGAGGGGTGATTCTCCAGTGTCGCGTTATGGAAGGCACGCTGAAGACTCGCGATGCGATCCATTTCATGCATTCGGGCCGCGATTATACGGTGGAGGAGTTGGGCTACAATCAGTTGAAGCTCAATCCAAAGGAACGGCTCGGCGCCGGGGAGGTCGGTTATATCGTCGCCGGGATCAAGAGTGTACGGGAGATCGAAATCGGCGATACGATCACGCTTCTTGATCGCCCGGCAGCAGAGCCGGTTCCTGGCTATCAAGAAGCCAAACAGGTCGTCTTTTCCTCCATCTATCCGATGAACTCGAACGAGTACAAGGAACTCACGAAGGCCCTGGACAAACTGGCGATCAACGACGCGGCGCTCACCTACGAAAAAGATAGTTCGGCGGCTCTCGGCTTCGGATTTCGCTGTGGGTTCCTCGGCCTTCTTCACTTGGACGTGATTCAGGAGCGTTTGCAGCGAGAATTCGACATCGGCCTGGTCATCTCGGCCCCGTCGGTGAAGTACAAGGTGGCCTTGAAAGATGGCCGTTCGATCGATGTAGACAACCCCAGCCACTGGCCCGATCCGAGTCAGATCGACTCGGTCACCGAGCCCTACATTAGAGCATCTATTCTTACTCCCGAAGAGCACGTCGGTCCTGTCATGGAGCTATGCAGGGAACATCGCTCGGAGAGTCAGACGATGAATTATCTCTCCGTGGGTCGGGTTGAAGTGATTAGCGAGATGCCGCTCGGAGAGGTGCTCTTCGATTTCTACGGCAAGCTCAAGACGATCACGCGAGGATACGGATCGTTTGACTATGAACCGATCGAATATCGAGATACCGACGTTGTGAAGGTCGATATCCTGGTCAACCAGGAGCCGGTCGACACGCTTTCCTACCTGGTCCATCGTGACAAGGCGCGAAAACGGGCGCTCCACTACTGTGAACGACTTGCCGAAGCGATTCCCCGCCACCAGTTCAAGATCCCGGTCCAGGGCGTCATCGGCGGCACAATCATCGCGAGGTCAACGATCCAGCCTTTCCGAAAGGATGTGACCGAGAAGCTTTATGGAGGCGACGTTACGCGTAAGAATAAGCTCCTCGACAAGCAGAAGAAGGGCAAGGCAAGGATGAAGCAGATTGGACAGGTCAATATACCCCAGAAGGCCTTCGTCTCGGTCCTTCGCGCTGACAGGGACTAGTGTGTGCGTCTGACGATTGCATCCTCGCGTCAACGGACACTACCGTCGGTAAGGTGAAACGGTTCTGGCAACGGTCGCCGTTGCTTCTCGGCGGCCAACGGTTCGTCTGTCTCTGGATCTTTGGTACCGTACTTCCCCGCTCCTTCCGTGCGCGGCATACTGCAGGATTCCACAGCCCCAAAGCGAAAAGGAGGATCTTCGATGGCCCTGTTCGAACGTGAAGACGTTTTGGAGAAACTGCGATCTAAAGTGGCGGCTGGAAAGCCAATTGTCGGTGGCGGTGCTGGTACGGGCATCAGCGCAAAGATGGCCGAGGCGGGTGGCATCGATCTGCTGATCATTTACAACTCGGGGCGTTTTCGCATGGGCGGGCGTGGTTCGATGTCCGGCATGATGCCGTATGGCGACGCCAATGGCATTGTGATGGAAATGGCTCGCGAAGTGATACCGGTCGTGAAGCATACGCCGGTGCTGGCCGGCGTTTGCGGTACCGATCCGTTTCGGGTGATGAAGCTGTTCTTGCGAGACGTGGACGCAGCAGGTTTCTCGGGCGTCCAGAATTTCCCCACCGTGGGGTTGATCGACGGGACTTTCAGGCAAAATTTGGAAGAGACCGGAATGGGATTCGGACCGGAGGTCGACATGATCCGGACGGCTCACGAAATGGGCCTGCTGACGACGCCCTATTGCTTCAACCCGGACGAAGCGACCGCCATGGCCGAAGCCGGGGCCGACATCTTGATTCCTCACATGGGCCTGACGACCAAGGGTTCGATCGGGGCAGAAACGGCGTTGACATTGGAGGAATCGGCAAAGCGCGTGCAGGAAATGCACGACGCAGCCAAACGCGTGAATCCGGATATCCTCGTGCTGTGCCACGGCGGACCGATCGCCGAACCGGCCGACGCCCAATACATCCTGGACCACACCCAGGGCGTTGTCGGTTTCTACGGGGCCAGCAGCATGGAACGTCTGCCCGTGGAACCGGCCATTTCCGGACGAGTACGCGAGTTTACAGAAATGAAGTTCGCGAGTACCTGATGTTCCGTCCTAGTCCCCCAACGCTTTGTTTTGTATGATCGACGGTATGTCGACGGACAAAGCCCTTGAAATCGACCAGTCCAGCGCCTCGTCCATTCGCGCTCTGATCGTGGACGACGATTCGGCGCATGCGCACACCATGTCGGAAATCCTCGAACGGATCGGCTATCCGTGCGATGTGGCGACTTCCGGGCCGGACGGCCTCGAACGCGTCGAGGAGAATACTTACGATGTCGTCGTGACCGACCTGTTGATGAACAGAGTGGACGGCATGCAGTTATTGCGCAAGACGAAGGAATTGCTACCCGAGTGCGAAGTGATCATGGTCACCGGACAGGGCACGGTGCCCAAGGCTGTCGAGGCGATGCAGCAGGGGGCGTTCAACTTCCTTGAGAAGCCCATCACATCGAAACGCCTCCGGGCCGTGTTCGAACGCGCCGTCGATGCGGTCAAACTGCGCCAGCAGAATCTGGAATTGACCCAGCGTCTGGACGAGCGATTTGGTTTCGAGGGCATCATCTACGTCAGCGACAAGATGAAGGCGGTCATCGATCGGATAAAACGGCTGGCACCCACGGACGCCACGGTTCTGATCACCGGCGAGAGCGGTACGGGCAAGGAGCTGATCGCTCAGGCGATCCACCAGAACAGCCCCCGAAAAAACAAACGCGTTGTGCCGTTGAATGCCCGGGCCGTTGCCGAGAACCTGGTGGAAAGCGAGCTTTTTGGCCACGTAAAGGGGGCTTACACCGATGCGGTGACGGATCGCATCGGAGCCTTTGAATATGCCAACGGCGGGACGCTGTTTCTGGACGAAGTCGGCGACATGCCGATATCCACACAAGTCAAATTGTTGCGAGTACTGGAACAGCGAGAAATCACGCGGATCGGCGACAATAAACCGAAGAAAGTCAATGTCCGCTTGGTCTCGGCAACGAATCAGGACCTGGAGGAGGCTGTCGAGCGAGGTGATTTCCGGCGCGATCTGTACTATCGAATCAAGGTCATCACGATCGAACTGCCTGCGTTGCGCGACCGGCGCGAGGATGTCGTGCCGCTGATCGATCATTTTCGCAAGCAGTTCAATAAGCAGCACAGCAAGACGATCAAGAGCATCTCGCCAGCGGTTACCAGGCGGTTCTTCTCCTACGAGTGGCCCGGCAATGTGCGGCAACTGCGCAATGCGGTGGAAACAATGGTGGTGCTGGACACCGATGGAGTCATGGACATTGATGACCTTCCGCCAGAACTGGCTGACGTCCAAGAAAGCCAAGCTGGCAGTAGCGAAGGCCCGATGCGGCTCGTGGGCCAACCGATGAAGGAAATCGAACGCTGGGCCATCGAACAGACGTTGAGACTGACCAACGGCAATCGTGAAGAGACGGCTCGGATTCTGGGAATTGGCGCCCGGACGTTGTACCGCAAATTGGACAAATACGAGTTGTAGGATCGTCAATTGAGTAGCTTCCGGATTTCTGCAGCACTCGATATCGTTTAACCCGAAGCCAAAGGCGATGGCGGCCGCTAAGAATGGACGATCCATGCCACTGCCCGCCATCGCCTTTGGCTTCGGGTTAAACGAGGAATAACGGAACGAACGGATTCTATGGCCGACATCAGACAACTGTCGCCCAGCGTCATCAATAAGATCGCAGCCGGCGAGGTGATCGAACGGCCCGCGAGCGTCGTCAAGGAGTTGATGGAGAACTCCGTGGACGCCGGCGCGTCGCGCATCGACGTGTCGATCGAGAAGGGCGGAACGGAACTGATTCGAGTGGCCGACAGCGGGTGCGGCATCAGTCCCGAACAACTGGGATTGGCCTTGGCCAGTCACGCCACGAGCAAAATCCAGGACGCCGACGACTTGTTCGACGTCCGCAGCCTTGGTTTCCGCGGCGAAGCTCTGGCGTCGATCGCCGAAGTCAGCCGATTGCTGCTGCGAAGCCGCACCGGCGAAGATCAGGCCGGGGCGGAAATCGAAGTGGTCGGCGGCCACGCCGGCGAGGTCACTCCGTGCGGCTCGCCCGTAGGCACAACTCTTGAAGTTCGGCAACTGTTCCACAACACGCCGGTACGTCGCAAATTCCTGCGGACAACTCAGACCGAAATGGGGCACGTTGCCGAGGCGTTTACTCGCATCGCTCTGGCGTATCCTCGCGTCCATTTCACGCTTCGGCACAATGATCGAGTTGTCCATGACTTGCCGCCGGTGGAAAGCTGGCGCGACCGCATCCTCACGTTTTTCGGTGCCGAAATCGCCGACGCACTGATTCCCGTCGAGAGCGAGAATAGCGGCGTCCGGTTGAGCGGTTACGTGGCCAACCCCAGCGTGAGCCGGGCCAACAATCGGATGCAGTATCTGTTTCTGAACGGCCGCTACATTCGAGACCGGTCGTTGCAGCACGCACTGGGCGAAGCCTACCGTGGTTTGTTGATGTCGGGGCGATTTCCCATCGCTTTCCTGCGACTCGAGCTTCCGACGGATGCCGTCGACGTGAACGTACACCCGACCAAGCTGGAGGTCCGATTCCAGGACGGCGGACGCATCTACAGTCAACTGCTGGGCACGTTGCGACAGAAATTCTTGAGCACCGATTTGACGCCCCGAGTACGGCCCGAATCGCAGACGCTTGGCGGGGACACGGCGTCATTGGACCGGCGCGATGTGGGGCAACAGCGTGAAGCGCTGGCCGGATGGGCCAAGGGCCAGGCCACCGATCTAGGTATGAAGTTCGAGCATTCCAGCGGCCGAGTGCCGGAGTTCAAGCCGTTCACGAATGGCGGTGGACGCGCTGCCTGGCCCAGCACCGACGAAAGTGCCCCCAGTACCGACTCGCCGGCCGCGGATGGTTCGGAATCAGCGTTCGAGGCGGCGGCGTCCAGTGTCGCGGCAAGCCTGCCGAATTCGAACTCCGGCATGCAGGTGCACAACCGGTATCTGATCACGGAAGACGATTCGGGGATCATGGTGATCGACCAGCACGCGTTGCACGAGCGGATTCTGTACGAACAGTTGCGCGACAAGATCCTCGCGGGCACGCTGGAGAAGCAGAGATTGCTGGTTCCCGAGCCGGTAGACTTGACGCCTGCCGAGGCTGCTGCTGCGTTGGATGCCAAAGACACGCTGAGCCAGTTGGGCATCGAAATCGAAGCATTTGGCGGCGATACTGTATTAGTATCGACTTATCCCGCCATGCTGGCGAATTTCAATCCTGGCGAGACTCTCCGGCAGTTGGCCGAGCAAATCCTGGCAGGCGGCAAGAAACCGGCGCCTGAAGACATGCTGGACGAGATGCTACACATGATCTCCTGCAAAGCGGCCATCAAGGCCGGGGATCGGCTGGCGCCGGAAGAGATTTCCGCGTTGTTGGAGCAGAGGCATTTGTACCAAGATACCCATCACTGCCCGCACGGGCGCCCCACGGCGTTGGTGTTTACGAGAGAAGAGTTGGACAAACGTTTCAAACGAACGTAATATCCCGAATTGAAAACCGGCCGTACTGCATCTAATATTAGTATCAGGGACAGCGTGGACTGTTTGTTTCCGCTACTTGACGCGAGTATTATCCCATGATTTGCGTTTGTATAGGGCGTGGCCGTCACAAGATGACGATTGCCGAACACCGGCACTTGGCAGAGCAGGGAGTCAAACTGGTCGAACTGCGAGCTGATTACATCCGCAGTCGGCTGGACATCAAACGGCTGTTGGCCGATCGGCCCTGCCCCTGCATCATCACTTGCCGCCGCGAGGAAGATGGCGGCCAATGGAGCGGTACGGAGGAAGCTCGGATTACGACCCTGCGCACGGCCATCGTCGAAGGTGCCGACTACGTGGACCTGGAGGAGGACATCGCGGCCGACATCCCCCGGTTCGGCCCGACCAAGCGTCTGATCAGCTACCACAACTTCCGCGAGACGCCCGACGAACTCGAAGCGATCCACGACCGGATGTGCACGCTTGATGCGGACGTCGTAAAAATCGCCACGATGGCGCACCGGCCCAGCGACAATCTGCGCATGTTGGAGCTGATTCGCAACAGCAAGGTTCCTACGGTCGGCATTTGCATGGGCGAGATTGGGATGCCCACGCGCATCCTGGCCGGAAAATTCGGTGCACCATTCAGCTATGCGGCATTCCATCACGAACGGACGCTGGAGCCGGGGCAACTCAGCTACACGCAGATGCGAGACATCTATCACTACGAAGATATTGGCGCCGACACGGATGTGTATGGCGTGATTGCGGACCCGATCGTCAACGATATGCACCCGGTCGTACAGAACGCGGGATTCGCGGAACACAAGTTGAACAAGGTGTTTGTGCCGTTCCGAGTGCCGCGGGACGATTTGCCCTCGTTCATGGACACTTGTTCCGACTTGGGCGTCAAGGGCCTGAGCGTGACGATCCCTCACAAAGACGAAGTGGTGCGACACTTGAGCCAGGGCGACGGAACCGTCCGCGGCATCGGCTCGGCCAACACGGTCGCGTTCGAAGGAAGTCAGATCGTTGGCTACAACACGGAGTACCGCGCTTTTTCGGAAGCCCTCGATCAAGTGTTTGCGAATCACGAAGCCGGCATGAACTTGCCGGGACGCGTAGCGCTGATCATGGGATCCGGGACCCTCTCCCGGGCGATTGCCTATGCGTTGAAGCGACGCGAAGCGGACGTCATCCTCACTTCGCGCAATCATGAACGAGCGGGCGTACTCGCGGAGCGGTTCAGGTGCCGTACCCTCCAGTGGTACGAACGCATGAAGATCCAACCGGACATCCTCATTAACACGACGCCGATCGGCATGCATCCGAACGTTAACGAGATGCCTTTCGATAGAAAGTACATACAGCGTACGACAATCGTGGTCGAAACCATCTACAACCCGGAACAGACGTTGTTGATCAAGCAGGCTCGCGAAATGGGGTGCCGAGTCGTAACAGGCGTGGACGTGTTCATTCGCCAAGCCGCGCTACAATTCGAGCGTTTCACGGGCGAGACACCGTCGCTGGAATTGATGCGGAACGAGTTCAAACGCGCCATGGGCCCGGCCAAGTGGTGATGGGCGGCGGAGGGGTAGACCGAGCGTGCTGGAGATGGAGCTAGCGTGAATCTTTTGCTGTACGTTCTCATCTTCGCTGTTGGCGCGATCGTTGGCGGCCAACTCAATCGCGGCATCTATCGGCTGGCCTGGTATCGTCGATCCGTCGGCCCATGGTCGATGCCCGATTCCGACGCGCCGCAGCGACGGATGCTGGACCGAGTTCCCATTCTGGGCTGGCTGGGCCTGCGACGCGAGTCGTCGATACACGGTGCGGCTTTTTGGGTCCGTCCCCTCTTGATTGAACTGTGTACCGGCGTCGGCTTCGCCGTGCTCTATTGGTGGGAAGTCCACCAAGGCGGCCTGATGCCGGAACGGGTCCCTAAGGCGCTAATCAGTTCCTGGACGCTGCACGCCCAATACGCCAGCCACGTGATTCTGATTTCACTGATGATCGTGGCCACGTTCATCGACTTCGACGAAAAGACGATCCCTGATGCGATAACCGTACCCGGCGCACTCCTTGGGTTGCTACTGATGGCCTTGGTTCCGGCTGCCGCTCCGCCCATGGCCGTTGCCGCTCCGGCCGGGTTCCAGGTAGGGCAATTGCAGCTCACGTCGCCGGCCAAGTGGCCACTTTGGCTGGACGGTCTGGAAGGACTCTGCATTGGAATCCTCTGCTTGGCCGCGTGGTGTTTCGCCATCTGGCCTAAGACAGTGACGATGCGCCGCGGAGTGGTCAAGGCGGTGCAGTACTTCTTTGTCAGCATGATCCGCTATCTGTTCTGGTGGGCGGTGGTGCTGGTGATGATCGCCGGTTCCATCGGGATCCTCTCGGTGTGGACCTGCGGCCGGCCCTGGTGGCCGAGCCTGCTGACGTCGTTGGTCGGCATGGCCTTTGGCGGAGGTCTGATTTGGGCGGTGCGAGTCGTGGGTGGTGGAGCACTGGGCAAGGAAGCCATGGGATTTGGCGACGTGACATTGATGGCCATGATCGGTGCCTACTTGGGTTGGCAAGCCTCGCTGATGATCTTCTTCCTGGCACCTTTCGTGGCCGTGTTCATTTGTCTCGTTCAATGGTTGCTGACCCGGCGCCGCGACATTGCCTTCGGCCCCTACCTGTGCGTGGCAGCGTTGATTTTGATTCTATGTTGGAGTCCGATATGGGAGGGGCGTGCGAGAGACGTTTTCAGGATGGGGTGGCTGATCCCACAACTGCTCTTTTTCTGCTTGATCCTTCTAGCCGGGATGCTCAGCCTGTGGAGACTGATCGAAAGAGCGTTTGTTCGAGGAGAAGAGTAGGTCCCGCTTGCCGAGCGGGACCTTGATTTCGGGGTTTATCCGCAGTTCCAGGTCCCGCTCGGCAAGCGGGACCTACTTTTTCGGCAGCTTTCGGAGGCGAAGCGTAAGGTGCCCTAGTCTGTTGCGAACTCGTCGCGGAGAGACTTTGCGGCCGTTTCCCATTTGTCTGCGGCGGCCGGGAAATCGGCTTCCATGTGCTTGACGGGCTTGTCGCCTTGGGCCCTCGATCGAATCGAGACTTGCGAGTTTAACGGGAATTGAGCGCTATCGCCTTGTGCCAACTTTGCCTCCACTTCGCCGGACAGAAGATAGTCCACCAGCCGGCGAGCCGATTCGCCGTTGGCCGAACCTTTGATCAGTCCCAACGTATTGGGAATGAACAACGCGCCTAACCCGTCCTCGCCTTGATCGGGATAGACGATCTCGACGGGCAGCCCTTTGTCTCTCTCGATGATTGCGTCGTCCGTGTCGGTCAAGCCGAACGCCAGTTCGCCTCGGCCTACCGCTAACGCAACTTGTTTGTTTCCAGAAAGCACTTGTGCGTTCTCCTTCAGACGACGGAAGAAGTCCTGCGCTTCCTCGTCGCCCCACGCGGCAAACAGAACGGCGCCATGAGTGGCAGTGGTGCCAAACAGCGGTTTGGCGAGACCCACTTTACCCTTCCATTTCGGATCCGTCAGATCATGGATCGACGCGGGTCGCTCGTCTTCGGCCACCAGATTCGTGTTGACGATCAGGACGCGGATTCGCGCCGCAAAACCGTACCAAGTGCCGCTTGCAGAACGATAAGTCTGCGCGTAATTCTCCGCAGCCGGCGCGTCATAGGTGTCAAGCAGATCGAGTTTCTCCAGACGCAGCGTGTGTAGGATTTCGTTGTTCCAAAACAAATCGCAGCGAGGACGATTCTTCTCTTGAATGATGGCGTTCACCAAACTGACGGTCTTCGTCGACTCGACATCGTATTTGGCCTCCACCTTGATGCCGGTCTCTTGTTCGAAGTCCCTGAAAATCGGCTCGGAGAACTCTTGATCAAGGGCCGTGTAGACAACCACCTTGGGCCCGGATTGCGACCAGCAGCCGGCCGCTGCCAGGATCATGGGACAGAGCAGGAACAGACCGGTGGTGTGATTTGCCGCTTTCATACGGCCCAGTCTAGCCCGCGGCACTGACGGCAACCAGTCGGCCGTCGATTTCTTTGTTTAACCCGAAGCCGAAGGCGATGGCGAGCGCCGCGGGTGGACAGTCGATCCCACTGCCCGCCATCGCCTTCGGCTTCGGGTTAAACGGTAGCAGACATGCCCGATCAGCGCGATGATCGTGGGCCCAGGCTGCGGCGAGCTTCGTTGATACCGCCCACCGCTGCCGGTGCGAAATCCTGCGATCCCTGGGGAGCCTGAAACTTCTCGACGACCTTCTTCCAGCCGTACGGCACCTTCGGCTCGTAGAATTGCGATTTCCACGGCTGCAACTGATCCAGCAGCATGTTCCAGTTCGTTTGGCGCTTCTCGAACGTAAATGTCGTGCGAGCCGGGTTCTTGTGCGGGTCGAAATTCCTGTCGAAGATCACCAAGCCTTTCGGCAGGAAATCCTCCTGAGCGATGATCACGTCCACCTTCCAGTAGTTCACAGCGTCTTGTCGTGTCTTGGGAAACGCTTCCAGCCGGTATTCCTTGGCGCCTTCAGGCACCGGCAGCCGGCGAATCCAGTAGCGCTGTTTGATCTTCACCGTATCGGCACCGAACAAGAAAGGCAGCGGCCCATCGGTAATCGCTTTGCCGCGCATGTGAGGCGGCAGTTCGCGCTGGATCAGTCTCTTGGTCTTGGGATCTGGCTCAAAGACGCTGTTCCCGTCACAAATCCAATGCTCGCCCAATTCGCCCTCGCGTTTCACATACTTCGGCTTCTCGCCGCGTTGAGCGGGCGCCTTGTAGTCCCAAACCTCGTTGACTTTGAACAGACCTTTATCGGGAGCCTCGTACTTGATCTCGCCTTTGCTGTAAGTCTTGAATGTCCCGGCCGGGCCGAAGACGGGATCGTATTCCCATCGCTGAAATTCGCACCGATAGCGCTCGATGGACTTGCTGCGCTGCTCCCAGTAATTCAGCACGTCGTCCAGGTACTTCTGTTCCTGTGCCGTCAACGGTTCAAAAGGTGGTTGAATCGCGGGCTGGGGCCCTCGACTTTGTGCCTGGGTCGTGCCAAGGCCGCCGAGCAAGCCTGACGTCAGAACGATGCAAAGAAAGAAAATCCGTTTCATGACTGGTCCGCCTCCTCCTGGAAGTATCGGTCGGCGCGCTCCTTCGCGCACACTCCCGTGTGGAACGAGGCGAGGATTCTATCACGATCGGCGATAGCACCCTAGATTGATTTCCGTCTGCTATCAGTGCCGCTTCCGCGTTTAACCCGAAGCCGGAGGCGATGGCGGATAGTGGCGTGGATCGTCCATACGCGGCGCCCGCCATCGCCTCCGGCTTCGGGTTAAACGGTTTTGGATTCCGGGCGGCGCGGTACACACAACGCGTCACCGGACCGCTAGCACTGGCGGCAGAAGAGAATCTTGCAGGTCATTCCGTGACCGGCAACTGCTTTCGCACGAATTGGACGCGCGGATTGGCTAGAGCGTTCTTGGCGCGAAACGTCTCGGCCACGTAGCGTTTACGTTCGCTGCCGATTCGGAAGTTGTCGCCTTTTTGGAGAATCGGACGCGCCTCGTCCATTTCGCCGAAGGACCGTGCTCCGGCGGCCTGGCATGGAAACCAGTGCCCCTTGCCGCCGACGTCTTCCAAGTAGAACTCGGGGTAGCAGTGGCCCGGGACCCATACGGATCGGGCTGGAATCCGGTTGGCTCGGCACAACGCGATAAACAAGGAGGTCAGTTCCTCGCAATCGCCGTGGCCGGCCTTCAGGGCGGTCACGGCACCTTTCAATTCCACGTCGAACTTGTATTTAATGTTCGCCTGGACCCAGTCGTAGATCGCCTCGGCTTTCTCCCAATCGGTCGACTTCCCCTTCACGATTTGCTCGGCCAGGCTTTTGATCTCCCGATTAGAGGTTTCGATTTGCGGGCTGGTTCCAAGGTATTGACGCAGTTCGCGCGAGGCCAACGCCGGGGCCTTCAGTCCGTTGATATTTGCAGGCGCGTGTATCGATGCCTTGACGATCTCCAGCGTGATCAGGGCATTGGCCGTCTGCCCCGCGTTCAGCCGTGGAATGGTGATCTTCATTTGTCTGACGCCGCCAGACAGCGTTTCATCGCGGATCGTGACATTTGGAGACACGTCTTGGTCGACGATCTTGACCTGCTGTTCCGGCCACGGCATGGGGACGGGAACCGTGGCATAGATCCCGGTGATCGCGCCGGTCGCTTCGACTGTCATCCCAATCTGCCAACGTTGCGGCTTCGCGTCGTCAAAACGGATCGTCTGCGCGGGGGCACTTGCAGGCACCCATACGGCTAGCAGCAATAGGGCGTGAGGAATGGCGCGCATGAAGTCGACTCCAACGGGAGGGTGTCCAACAGCGACACTCTTATCCTATTCTACCGTTCGTTTCAGATTACGTCGAACGATTCAGCGGCTAGTGCTTTGTCAATTCTAAAACGTGGGGTAAGCATCCTGCTTGCCAAAGCCTCCACCTCGTTCATCGCAAGCTGGAAGCTTACGCCACGAGAACGCGAACCCTAAATCTAAAAATTGACAAAGCACTAGTTCGCCGGTAAGAGCTTGCGGACGAATTTCACCTGGGGCTGGCCGGCGCCGCGACCACCGGTTCCTTTGAGGAACTCGGCCACGAACCTTTGTGGCTCGCGATGTTCGGGCACCTTGATATTCTCGCCCTTTTGCAGCACCGGCCGGTGGTCGGACATGCTGCCGAAGTCGCGCGTGCCGGCGACCTGGCAGGGGAACCAGTGGCCTTCGCCCTTCTCGTCCATCAAGTAGAACTCGACATAACAGTGATCCGGCACCCACACGGTCCGCGCCGGGACTTTGTTGACGCGGCACAGCGCGATAAACAGCGAGGTCAGGTCGTGCTCGTTGCCGTTGCCGTCTCGCAGTGCGGCCACGGCCCCTTTGTCTCGTCCGCTCTTATACTTGACGTTGTCGCGCACCCAGTCGTAGATGGCTTCCACTTGTTCCCACGCGGTCGCCCCGTCATTGACGATCTCGTTGGCTTTGGAGCGAATCGACGAGTCGCGAACTTCGACCAGCGGGCTGGCTCCCAGGTAGATGCGCACATCGCGCGGGGCGTTCCGGGGGACAACGAACCTCGCCGTGTCTTCCGGGGCCAGCACGGAACTCTTCGTCACTTCGAACGTGATCAGTACGTTGGCAACCTCTCCGGCAGGCATTTGCGGGATCCAGAACAACATTTGCTTCACGCCGTCGAGATCCCGGTAGCTGACGCGACGTGCAAATGACGAGACGTCTTCGTCAACGATCCTGACTTGCTGCTCCGGCCAGGCGGTCGGCACGGAAATGGTGCCGCGCAGTCCTGCGCACGGCCCACCAACGGCTTGGATCACGGCGCCCACTTGCCAACGCTGGGTCAGTTGCTTGTCCGGTTGAATCCCAACCGGAGGCAGTTGCCGCCCGAATTGACCGAAAACGGAACCGGCGCCAAGCAGCGTCAAAGCGAGAGTCGGTACGAAGAGTGATCTGCGCACAGTTAAGCCTCCTCTGGGCAGAGCGTCCCGCTGGGCGGGCCAATACGAAGTCGCGCGCCGTAACGCGCGCGACCGGACCTTCCCCAGCAGCATTGTAGCGACCGGCATCGTCTGTCCAATAGGTGCGTCGTCGGCGGCCAATTAGCTATTGGAGGAATCGTCATTCGCGGGACTGCGTGTGGGCAGGGGTTCCAGCGTCGCTGGTGTGGCCGGTACCCATTCCGCGTCCGTCTCGCCGTGATAGGCGCCGCAGGATTCGCACGCCTCGTCGTAGTACATCTCCTGCGTTTCCGGGGTCCGGTACAGCAAGTTGAAGCAACTTGGCCATCCTCGACTGCATCCGGCGAAACTGGCTGCCATCAGGCCAACCGTCACGAAGCAATACAGCTTTCTCATCGTGGATATCTCCGTTGGTGTGGATCGTCGAATTTCGGCCCAGAATCTTGAGCCCGACAACTCTACATTGCCTCCGGAGATGTGCAAACGAAACGGTTGCGTTTTTTCTAAGGCCGTGTGGCGTTTTCTAAACACGGGCCTCGAACGCAAGCTAGAATAGCGCAAACGACGACACGCGATACGGCATCCTGAGAGATATTTGAAGCCACTGGGAACGGTGATGAGACGACGATACGTGCAGATACTGCTACTGTTTTTCACCTTTGGTTATCCGCCCACGTGGGGTAGCACTGCCGAACCCGAGGAAGGTCCCGAACCACGGACCCCCAACAGCATTCACTCGTCCGCTGAAAGGACTCAGGATTCTCTATGGTTGGTCGGCACCCGGCACCTGGGGTATCCCAGCCGTTACGATCCGGACAAGTTGCCCTTGCAGGTGATGAAGCACGACTGGGCGGAAGGCTGGTTGGATTCGGATTTGGACACGTTTCTCGACACCAATGATCCCAGCATCGTTACGGCGGTCTATGTCCACGGAAACCGTGTCGACCGGGGCCAAGTCTTCCAGCGTGGCATGTTGGCCTACCGCGCGTTGGTCCGCGGCCTCGACGATCCGCAGCCAATCCGATTTGTCGTATGGTCTTGGCCCAGCACGAAAAGATGCGGGCCGCTGCGCGACGTGCGGTCGAAGGCAACGCGATCGGACTACGACAGCTATTACCTCGGCACGTTTCTGTCACGCCTGAACCCGCAAACGCGCGTCGGGATGTATGGTTTCAGCTACGGCAGCCGTGTTATCTCCGGTGCCCTTCATTTGGTTGGCGGCGGAAAGATGCTTGGTCTGACCGTGCCCGACGCGCAGCCGAAAGAAGAACGAACAGCCCACGCCGCGCTGATGGGTGCGGCCATGAACAACTACTGGCTACTGCCAGGCTATCGTCACGGTAAGGCCCTTTCGCAGATGGATCGATTGCTGGTGCAATACAATCCTTGTGACCGAATCCTGCGAATGTATCGGTTTGCCGAACGCCGCTCTCGGCCGCAAGCGTTGGGACACGCGGCGCTGCCGGGCTTGTCGGCACTGGAGGACGAAGCGTCGCGGATCGAGCAGCAGAATGTTTGCCCTCAAATCGGTAACAACCACGACGCCCGATTCTACTTCGCGTCGCCGGGGGTAATGAACGCGGTGCGACAGTGTGTGCTGTGGCAGTAGCCACCGTCATTGTGTCGCCGCCGCGACTCCGGATAGAATGTCATCGATGCGTACTTGACGCCCCATAAACCGCCGTTAATGACATCCGGATTCCCACTCTCGTGCCCACACCGCTTGCCTATCTGAACGGACAACTGATTCCCGCGTCGCAAGCCGCGCTCCGGGTGTACGACGCCGGCTTTGTCTTGGGCGTCACTGTGGCTGAACAGGTGCGCACATTCGCCGGGCGGCTGTTCCGGCTTCAGCAGCATCTGACGCGTCTCTCCCATTCGGTAGACATCATCGGCATCGATCCCGGTGTCAGCATGTCCAAATTGGAGAAGGCGGCTGTCGAATTAGCGGAACAGAATCACGCTTTGTTGGATGAAGGCGACGATTTGGGGTTGTCGATTTTCATCACACCGGGGCCCTACTCGACCATGGCGGCCGTCGCGGGCGGAGCGGGCGAGGCGGGGCCGACGGTTTGCATGCACACGTACCCGCTACCGTTTCACTTGTACGCCGATAAGTACGAACACGGGCAGTCGTTGGTCGTTAGCGACGTCCAGCAAGTGCCCGCCGCATGCTGGCCGCCGGAACTGAAATGCCGCAGCCGCATGCATTATTACCTTGCCGACGCCCAGGCAAGACGAGTGCGGCCCGATGCCCGAGCGCTGCTATTGGATTGCGACGGCCATGTGTTGGAGGCATCCACGGCCAATATCGTTATCTACAACCTCGGCGAAGGAATCGTCTCGCCGCCCAAAGAGAAGATCCTGCCGGGAGTGAGCGTCGGCATGGTCGCGGAATTGGCCGCAGAGTCCGGCATCCCATTCTTGCACCGGGATCTCTCGGTCGACGATGTGCTTCAAGCGGACGAAGTCATGTTGTGCAGCACAAGCCCTTGCGTCTGGCCTGTTGTAGATGTGGACGGTCGTCCGATTGCAGACGGGAAGCCGGGAGCAATGACCACGAAGCTGCTTGCTGCTTGGAGCGACGCTGTGGGTGTGGACATCAAAACGCAAGCGAAACGATTCTCGACGCGGTGATTCGTGGATTTGCGAGGCTATCAAAGGGACGCGCATCGACCCTGCTCTATGAAAATGCGTTCATCGGATCGGTATACATGGGCATGATCAGAGTGAAGAACAGTTGGAAGATCAGCACCACCATGATCAGCATGCCCAAGCCTAACACGGCAAACGTTGAAGCGACCGTCAGCGCTTTTGCGGCGGCCTTGGCGCGGTCGCGGTAGTCGTTGGCCAGCCGTGTTAGCGATTCGCTGTGCGTCCCGGACACTTCGGCAGTTTCCAGCGAACTGAGGAATTCGTCGGGAAAGAGCCCCGTACCGCGCAACGCCTCGTGGAATTCCCTGCCCTGCACAATCGCCGCGTCAACTTCGTCCATCTGCGATGTGTAGTAGGCGTTTTGCGTGCTTCGAATCGCCAGCTTGATCGAGCGTCGTGCGTCCATCCCCGCATCGAGGGCCAAGGACAGGGTCCAAGCCAGACGGGACAAGGCCGCCGTTTTCAGGCAACCCCCAATCACCGGGACTCGCATCGCGAATTCAATCGGCTTTGGACCGAACCAACCTCGCCTCAACGCAATCATAAACCAGGCAATCGCGCCTACGATTCCCGCGATAAAGAAAACATAGGTGATCAGCCCCTTCGTCCCCGCCTCGAAACCGAAGATGCGGATGGGTTCGCCGGTCGAACCAGAGGTGACTATGCCCATGATCCATATCAGCAGTCCAATGATGAAAACGGCCGCGGAAAGCTCGAGCCCCGGCCAAACAAGACCCATCAGGAACGTACGGCGCAGGTCTAACAGGTGTTCGTAGTGGTCAGCCAGTCCAATAAGCACCTCGTCCAAACGGCCGGTTGTCTCGCCGACTTCGACTAGATCGCACGCAAGCTGAGGGAAGTACCCGTCGCACGCGGCCATGGCGCCGGCCAGACTGTCGCCGGCAACGATCCGCTCGCTGACTCTCGCGGCTTTTTCCCGATGGGTCGGCGAACCGCGTTCCGTTTCCTTCTGCCAAATGGTCCGAACGTCCACACCCGCACGCATGGACGTCCCAACACGCCGAAGCAATTGGGCCAAGGGTCTGGTTCCAATTCGTGACATGGCAAGCCTCGACTTATGACGTCTGAAACTCCCGGATCATCTCAGCCAACAACTCCAACGGCAAGCCCACGACATTCGATTCGCTTCCGTCCAGAATCTGCAGCCAGTCGTGGCCGTCCTGATAGCCGAAGGCGCCAGCCTTCCCCTCCCAATCGCCGGTTCGCAGGTACGCCTCCACCTGCTCGTCGGAGATCGGTGACATCAGCAAGCTGGTCACGGCGACTCTGACGACGCGGTGGTCGCTCGGGACATGCCACAAACACACGCCACTGTAGACTTGGTGCTCGCTCCCGCGAAGCATCTGAAGCATGCTCCGTGCGTGCTGGACATCCTCTGGTTTGCCCAGAATCGAGCCGCGGCATTCGACTACCGTATCGCAGCCCAGCACAAGACCTTCGTCGGTGCGCCCAACAACGTCTTCGGCCTTCTGACGCGCCAGGCGCGCGACCAACTCGGCCGGCGGCTCTGGACGATCCGCCTCAGATTCCGCGCTATCGTGTGGCGGACATACTACGAATTCGTAGCCGGCTTGCTCCAGCAGTTGCCGGCGTCGCGGCGAGCGGCTGGCAAGGATGATCTCTGGCGATCGAAGCGACATACGGCCCTGCTTGAGGTCCACCGAACCGGGGACTGTGACAAAGAACGATCTATGGGGATAATACAGCTACTGACATTAGGATACCCGAACGCCTTCCGTTTGTAACCGCCGATGACGCAAGCCCCGTTTCCTATCCTTTACGAAGACAACCATTTGTTGGTTGTTGCCAAGCCTCCGGGCCTGCCTGTGATGGGCGTCCCAAAGGAGCATTCAAGCCTGCTGACGATGGCAAAACAGTACGTCAAACAGAAATACGACAAGCCAGGCAACGTCTATCTGGGAATCGTCAGCCGTTTGGATGCACCGGTCACCGGGCTCCTTATCATTGCTCGCACATCCAAGGCTGCCGCCCGACTGACCGAACAATTCCGCAGCGGCAGTGTCAATAAATTGTATTGGGCGCTGGTTGAAGGGGTGCCCAATCCCGATGCAGCCGCCTGTGTGGGCTGGGTGCGGAAAGATGAACGTCACCGCAAGATGCATACAACCCACGAAAACCACCCAGAGGCCAAAGAAGCACGTTTGAGCTACCGCACGCTTGCCCAGTTACCTCAAGCGACGCTCCTGGAGGTTCGGCTGGAAACCGGTCGAAAGCACCAGATTCGGGTCCAGCTCTCGCATCGAGGGCATCCGATCCTCGGGGACCGAAAGTACGGAGCAACGACCAGGTTTCCCGAAGGGATCGCCTTGCACTCTCGGCAAATCGAGCTGGTTCACCCAGTTCGCAAGACGCCGCTGCGGCTTGTGGCGCCGCTCCCGAAGTGCTGGAATCAGTTCGGCATCGAGGATGATACGTGGTAGCCTGCGCGAACCCACACTGGTGTCGGGTGTCGGGAAAGAAGAGATCGAAGGAAATCCCGCATCCCACATCCCACATCCTGACACCCGACACCTTCCCTCGACACCTCCTTCGTCCTACTTGGTTGTGCCCTTTGGCCACGTTAAGATAACAAGGGCACAACCATGCGCCGCGCCCTCGTCGCTGATTCAACAATCACGCTTCGATCGTAGGTCTGTTCAGAAAGCGAATTCATGCCTTTACGCAACTTGCTGACCATTTTTCTGGCGTCGGTCATTTCGCTGGCGTGCTATGTGAAAGCGGATCGAAACCGATACGCTTCCGCGTTGGCCCAAGCCATGAACATGATCGATGCGCATTACTTGGACGAAGTCAGCTACCGGCAGCTCTACGAAAACGCCATGCGAGGCATGGCTGAAGGCTTGGATCAATACTCGGCCTACATCAGCCCTACCGAAAAAGAACGCTTCCTCGAAGGGCTCGAACAGGAATTCGGCGGCATCGGCATCCTGGTGGAAATGGATCGGGAGACGGAGCGGTTGATGGTCATGAGTCCTCTTGTGGACACTCCGGCCTATCGAGCCGGTATCAAGGCTGGGGACGTTATCCTTAAGGTCGATGATCAAGACACCACAGGGATGAAGCTGGAAGACGCTGTGAAACTGATGCGAGGGAAACCGGGAGCCCTGGTTCGACTTACGGTACGGCACCTGGGTGAGGACGAGCCGGTTGAGGTCGAAATCACGCGAGACATTATTCCCATCGAGTCGGTTCTCGGAGACCGGCGCGGCAAGGACGGCACCTGGGACTTTGTGCTCGACGAGAACCCACGTATCACCTACGTGCGTCTGATCACCTTTGGTGAACACACGGTGGAAGAACTGATGGAAACTCTGAAGGATCGGGAAGTCGATGCACTGGTCCTGGACCTGCGAGATAACGCAGGAGGCCTACTGACCGCGGCGGTGGACGTGTGCGACTTGTTCATCGAAAACGGGGTGATTGTCAGCACGCGCGAGCGAGGCGGCAAGATGCACCGCGCCCCTGCTACTGCCAAGTCCGAGACGATTATCGATTGCGACGTGCCAATGGTCGTATTGACCAATCGTTTTTCCGCCAGCGCCAGCGAAATCGTAGCCGCTTGCCTGCAGGATCACGATCGAGCCAAGATCATCGGCCAACGCACCTGGGGCAAAGGCACCGTGCAGAACATCATCGAGATGGAGG